>JBMYRC010000203.1:0-5339 GCA_049601975.1 Alphaproteobacteria bacterium
AGTCGCCTTTTGCGCAATTCTCTATGCAAAAAAAAAAGGCAATAATTTTAATAATATATAATTATAGGTGTTATCGCTGTCGCATTTATTGCGGAGCATAAAGCTTTGAACGCGATTAAGCGTTGCTTAGGTAGCTAGTCGGACAAGCAATTTGGAGAATTCGGATGTCGATTTCGATCAAGATACTTTCCGGTCTATTAACCTGTTTTGCGTTGTAGACGGCTTCTTGTGTTGAAGCCGAAACGAAACAGAACGCTTGGATCAAAGGGTGGGAGATGTCATCGGGCTAATGCGTTGCAGCCTGTTAGAAGGATCCCTTGTTCTGCGTACAACAAATCAATGGTTATCTCATTGAGGCAATGAATGGCCGTGGCACACCGTCAGCGACCACGATCAACATGAACCTTTGCAAGGGGGCGCAAATTACTCCCAATTGTTACATGCTCATTCCTCTCCATTTGCGACTTCGCAACACGACATTGGAGACCTTCCAAGTTAGCCATTTATTGCCTGAAAAGGACGCGAATGGACAAGTGTCCAGCGTCGGTTGCATGAAATGCCATGGGTCGACGGGGGGCAACTTTAGCTTCGTGTGGGTAGACGCGGCCGAAGAGATTTCACCACTGCGCCGGAATTAACTACCCCGCACCGGCCCGAGAGGATAATACCGGACACCCTCTCTCAGTGCATTGTAAGGAAAATTGACTGGGTTTGCGCCGTGGCCGCCGGGGGCGATGGCCGCGAAGGTGGTCTCGGCGATGGGGTCGAAATGGGCGCGATAATGTGCGGTGCTTTTCAACACGATAATGTCCAGGTCCTGTAACACAACACCGAGATGCTCGAAGACCGAGCGGTCATGCGCTTGGACGCGCTCACTGCTGAGCGCGACTTTCACACCGCCAATGGAGAGCAGGGCCGAGGGACCAACATTGTAACGCTTGCCCTGCGCTACGGGCCCTGTCGTCTGGTACTTTCCGTCATTGATGACTTCCACCTTGAAGGTGCCGTGAAACGGGATGACACCTGGCAAGTCAGCTTGTCCACCGAGGTCAATCTCGATTTCCCCACCGACACCGACTGCATGCGCCGCGTGAGCCGCATCTGCATCCTTCACGACGCCGAAGATTGTATTTTGCGCGTCGTTTTGCACGAGCGCTTCCAGCATGCCGACCGTATCGGCGGTGCCGCCGCATCCCGGATTGTCTTGCGTGTCCGCGATGACGATGGGCTTCGAAGCTTGAACGGCCAGGCGCATACCTTCCTTCACCGCTTCGTCGGGCGCCAGCAGGGGCTCGGCGAACTCCGCTTCCTTGAGCGCGATCAATTGCGCCATTTCGTCGACGGCTGCGTCTGCTTCTTCCTGGCTATAGGCATGGGCGCTGACCGTAGGGCCGCATTGCCGCAGATCGCCCGGCGGGAACCCCGCGAGATACGCCAGCGAGAGCATGTCTTCTGAGAGCCGCGCCGCCGCCGCCTCGACGATGCCTTTTGAGGGCTCGACCAGGGTGCATTGGAAATTGAGTGGTAGCAGGAACGGCAAATGGCGCAAGGCCCGGCCCTGCGGGCGACCGTCAATCAACAGCCGCTTCATCGCTTTGGCGGCGCGTTTGCCGGTGTCGAACTGATCCACATGGGGGTAGGTCCAATAGGGAAGAATGGCATCGGCGTGGCGGATCATTTGATCGGTGACATTGGCGTGATAGTCGAGGCTGATGGCAATGGGCGCTTCCTCGCCGATCACCGCCCGTACCCGACGCAGCAGCTCACCCTCGCCGTCTTCGAACTCCTGCGACACCATCGCCCCGTGCAGGTCCAGGTAAACGGCGTCGACGGGCAGGGCGTCTGATAAGCGGGCGATGATCTCTCCCGCGATCCGCTCGTAGGCGTGTTTGGTGACGTAGCCGCCTGGAGTCGTGCTGGTCCAGAGCAGGGGCGCGATCTCGTGATTACCATCGCTGCCATAGAGGAACCCGGCGGTGGAAGCGCCTTTTTCTGAGAACTCTTCCAGGATTTCCTCGCCACGCAAAATTCCGGGCCGGTCCGGCGGATTGGCAAAGTTCTCGAAATCCGTGATGTCCGGCACGAAACAATTCGTCTCGTGCATAAATCCGGCGATAGCTATACGGGCCATTCCCTAATTCTCCTGCAAGTTCGTGGCGATTATCGAGGTCCAACCGAGCCGGCGCAATCTTTCCAAGCCGGTCGCCCAGCTTAAGTTAGTGTGAACGGGACAGCGGACACAAAGCCCGTCCAAATTAAAAGGATCCGACCCATGCCAGAATTCGATGGCCGTGTTTCATTTGTTACCGGTGCCGGCTCGGGGATCGGCGAAGCGATGGCGCTGAAGCTGGCAGCGGCGGGTGCCACGGTCGTTTGCTCCGACATTAACGAGCAGACCGCGCAAGCCACCGCCGCCCGTGTCGAAGAACTGGGTGCGAAGGCCGTGATAAACGCGCTCGACACTGCGGAAGAAGAATCTGTCAAAGAGGCGTTGGCCAAGACCCATCGGGACCTCGGTCGCCTTGATGTGTTGATGAACAATGCGGGCGTTGCCGGTAAGGATTGGGAGCGGACCACGTCCATCAATCTGTCCGGCGTCTATTACGGGCTTTGCCACGGCTGTCCGATCATGGCGGAGCAGGGCGGTGGTGCGGTGGTTAACACCGCGTCGGTCGCGGGGCTCGGTGCGTTGATGCGCCAACAAGTCGACTATCACAATGATCCGGCGGCCGTGGAAGGTGTCAGCGCTTATGTCGCCTCAAAGCACGGTGTCGTCGGTTTGACCAGGCAGTTTGCGGTTGCGTTCGGGACGGCGGGCGTCAGAGTGAACGCCGTTTGTCCGGGCTATATCGAAACCCCGATTATCGCCGAACGGCTGGCGCATGGGGGCGGGCGGGGGTTCCTCCTCGATCTGCATCCTATCGGCCGTTTGGGCCAACCGGAGGAAGTGGCAAAGGTAGCCGCCTTCCTTGCCAGTGATGATGCGTCTTTCGTGACTGGTGTCGCGATGCCCGTCGACGGCGGTTACAGCGCGCGTTAGAGGGGCGGTGCTTGCCTCGTCCTAAGCCTGTTGAAGGATGACATCACGGCCCGATCGGTCTACATCGAAAGTAATAACCCACTCGCGGAATAAGGACACTCTTCATGCAAAATCGCCAACTCGGAACGTCATCGCTTGAGGTTTCGCCCCTTTGTTTCGGCTGCAACGTCTTTGGTTGGACGGCAGACGAGGAAATGTCGTTCCGGTTGCTCGACGGATGGCTCGACGCTGGGTTCAATTTCTACGATACGGCGGATGTGTATTCCCGTTGGCATGACGGCAATGAAGGCGGTGAGTCAGAGACTATCATGGGCAAATGGCTGTCCAGCCGGGGTGGGCGCGACAAGATCGTGTTGGCGACGAAGTTCGGTATGGACATGGGTGATGGTAAGGTCGGCCTGTCGCCGGAATATATGGTGAGGGCGGTGGAAGATTCGCTGCGCCGACTGCAGACTGACTATATCGATCTCTACCAATCCCATAAGGATGATGAGAACACACCCGTGGACGCGACTCTCGAGGCTTATGCGAATTTGATCGAGCAGGGCAAGGTGCGGGAGATCGGCGCGTCGAATTTCTCCGCCACGCGGATGAAGGAAGCACTCGACGCCAGCGAGACGAAGGGACTGCCGCGCTATCAGAGCCTGCAACCGCTCTACAGCCTGGTCGAACGCGATACGTTCGAGGGTGATTTGGAAGATTTGTGCGCCGCCGAGAATGTCGGCGTGATCGGCTTCTATTCGCTGGCCAGTGGGTTTCTTACTGGGAAATATCGCTCGAAGGCGGACATGGAAGGCCGCATCCGTGCGCCGCGTGTCGAGAAATATGTGACCGAGGACGGATTCCGCGTACTCGACACCTTGGACGCGGTGGCCAAGAAGCACAACGCGAAGATGGGACAAGTGGCTCTGGCATGGCTGATGGCACGGCCAAGCGTGACCTCGCCGATCGTGAGTGCGACCAATATGGATCAATTGGTGGAACTGACCGCGACGGTGGCACTATCGCTCGATGCGGACGACATCGCGAAGATCGATGAAGCGAGCAAATGACCGAGCATTCCGGGCATTGCCTATGTGGCGCGGTAAGCTTTACCGCGACTGACGTCGAGGCCAAGCATCACGCCTGACATTGTGAGATGTGCCGCCGATGGGCGGGAAGTCCGCTTTTGGCGACATCCGCCGCAGGGGTCGTCTTTGCCGGAGACGAAAATATCGGCATCTACGATTCGTCGGAATAGGCGGAGCGCGGTTTCTGCAAGATCTGCGGGTCGAACCTGTTCTACCGATTGAAGGCGACTGGCGGATATCACATGCCGGTCGGCGTGTTCGACGATCAATCTTTTTTTCGGATTACAGGTGAGGTTTTCATCGACCGCAAACCGCCCGGCTATGATTTTGACGGAGACCATCCCCGCCTTATCGAGGCAGAGACAATGGAGATGTTTGAAGAAAGCGGCGATACATAGAATTATGCATCGCTCCCTGGTCGCAGAACCGGGGCCTAGTCCAACTCGTTCGCTCTTAATCCCGGATCGCTGACGCGTCCGAGAAACTATTGGTCGTCGCTAGCCGATGACCTCACCATCATCGCGCGCGATAGCGATGATTGACGATCGCGGCGGCGCGTCGCCGCGATCTGGGAAATGGCTCCCACCCTTAGCCCCCGGATGCTGAATGCCGACGAAGAGCGTCTTTTTATCGGCACTCCAAGTGAGGCCGGTGACTTCGCATTCCCGGGGCCCCACCATGAACCGCCGGATCTCACCGCTTATGGGATCGCCGACCAGCATCTGATTATTGCCTTGGCCTTCGTAATCTCCGGAATCCGTATCCTTGCCGTCGGTTCTAATCCAAAGGCGACCCTGTGTGTCGAATGAAAGCCCGTCTGGAGAGTTAAACATGTTCTCAGGCGTGATGTTCTTCGAGCCAGCATGGGCATCATTGTGAACCTGAGGGTTTCCAGCTAAAGCAAAAAAATTCGACGAAAAAGCCGTTCTGGCATGATCTCCTTCATCAGGGTGCCAGCTCAAAATTTGGCCGTATATGTTGCGTGTGCGTGGATTAGGCCCGCCGACAGGAGTCGCGTCGCCGCCGCGATTGGGTTTGCGGCCTCGATTCTTGTTATTCGTCAGGCAAACATAGACTTCCGCGCTGCTCGGATGAGCCGCGATCCATTCGGGCCGATCCATTCTCGTCGCCTGCACCGCCGACGTGGCCAATCGAGTATGAATACAAATATCAGCGATGGAGGAAAGACCCGTTGTCTCAGGTGTGAGGGGGAGCCATTCGCCGCGCCC
>JBMYRC010000204.1:0-5337 GCA_049601975.1 Alphaproteobacteria bacterium
AATTGCAGCCTCGACCAATATCACGCGGTCAAGCTCGCCAATTGGGTCGAGGAATACGACATTTCCTTCTTCGAAGAGCCGATCACCCACAACAACGTGGCCCAGATGGCCGAGATGCGCACCCGCACGAAAGTGCCCGTCGCGGCCGGACAGACGGAAACGCTCGCCTATCGCTTCCGCGATTTCATCACCGAGCGCGCGGTCGACGTCCTGCAGCCGAACGTGGTGATCGGCGGCGGCTACACGCAAATCCAGAAGGTCGCCGGTATGGCCTACGCCTTCAACATGCCCATCGACAACGGCGGCGCCTTCCCGTTCCACAACATGCACCTGCATGCGGGTGTGATGAATGGCGGCATGGTCGAGTACCATCACGTCTCCGTCGAATGCTGTAAGGCCTTCCTGAAGGGATTGCCGGAGCCGAAAGACGGCTGGCTCGACCTGCCGGAGGCACCGGGCTTGGGGTTCGAGCCGGACATGGACGCGGTGCGCGAGTTGGCGGGTGCGGCGAAGTCGATGGGGCAAGGTAAGGGGTAGATTACCCAGAGTCCCCCACCCTAACCCTCCCCCGCAAGCAGGAGAGGGGACGTCACCGAGCCGCTTGCTAGAATTCCCTCTCCCGCTTGCGGGGGAGGGCTAGGGTGGGGGTGGAGTAGAGTCGCAAATTTACAACGCCGTTCTGAGAAAGACGCGTAACTATGGACAGTTCCTAATTACAGGAAGGTGCAATAGTACTAAGGCGTAAAATGAATTGAAGTGTTAATGCTAATAATAATAGATATAAATTTTTAATATAAAATATAGTTTTCGAATTAATACCGGTAAATTAAATATTAAATTGATAATTTAGATTTATTTATTCAGAATAATTTTTTGATATATTTTCTGAGTTACGGATTTATATTTTATTTTTCTTAATAATCCCAAAAATATACAAGTAAATATAAAAATCACGAGTGTTTCTAGAATATATGCGATTGTATCTCTAGCCATTGAGCGGCGAAGCGGTTGTTTTAATTAACATTGGTTGAATTTCAGTCCTAAATAACCCCATCCTTCTTCAGCGCTGCCAGCTCCTCCGCGCTCTTCCCCAGCAACTCCCCATAAATTTCATCGTTGTAAGACCCAATCGCGGACCCCGCGTGGGCGATCCTCCCCGGCGTCTCGCTCAGTTTGGGAATCACGGCGGGCATGACGATGTCGCCTTCGTCTTCGTCGCTCACCGTCGCGAGGTTTTCGCGCGCGGCGTAATGCGGGTCTTGGGAAATGTCTTCCGCCGTGTAGATGCCGCCGAACGGCACGTTGGCGTCGGCGAAGCGTTTATCGATATCGGCGAACATTTGCTGGCCCACCCAGTCCGCCAAGAGCGCTTCCAGCTCATCGGCGCGGGCGATGCGCTCGCGGCTGGTGCTGTAGCGTTCGTCCTCCGCCAACTCCGGCATGCCCATGGCCGCGGCCAGGCGTTGGAAGACGTTGTCGCCGCCGGCCGCGATTTGGACGTATTTGCCGTCCTTGGTCTCGAACGTGCCCGCGGGAGAGAAGGTCGGATTACGGTTGCCGATGCGCTCGCGAATTTCTCCGTCGCGGAAGAAGTTCGGCATCATGTTTGCGGTGATCCGGAAGGTTGGCTCGTAGAGCGCCAAGTCGATCATCTGGCCCTCTCCGCCCTGCATGTCGCGTTGGTAGAGCGCGAACATGGTGGCGAGTGCAGCGAAGGTGCCGGTATTGTAATCTGCCGTCGGGAAGGCCGGTCGAACTGGGAAGCGGTCTGGGAAGCCTGTCGGGTACATGTAACCTGAAAACCCGAGTGCGATGCGGTCATAACCGGAGCGTTTCGTATACGGGCCGACTTGTCCGTAGCCCGAGACCCGCACCATGATGATCTTCGGGTTGATCTTACGCACTTCCTCCCAACCGAGGCCCCAACGCTCCAAGGTACCGGGTGTGAAATTCTCGAACAGCACATCGGCGTGTTTGATCATTTCCTTTAGAATGCTCTGCCCTGCCTCAACCCGCAGGTTCAGTGTCACGGATTTTTTGTTTCGCGCTTCGACCAGCCAATTCGTCGACCGGTTCGCGGTGCCGTCGGCCTGTGGCGTGCCGCGCAGGGCGTCGCCGCGTCCCGGTTGTTCGACCTTAATCACCTCCGCTCCGAAATCACCGAGCATCGTGGCGCCGAATGGCCCCGCGATCAGGGTGCCGATGTCGAGGACGCGAATGCCTTGGAGGGGAAGGGGAGTGCTCACGGTCTCATCTCGCTTTTCAGAGTTTCTATGATTGCAGCATAAGATAGCGTTCCGAGAAAGAATCCCCAGGCTCGGCCACAATAACGGCTCGCTCCCGCGTATCTTCAGTCTAGATGTCTAGCGAATGTTCACGGGGGTAATATGATCGACAAGCGAGTAGAGACGGTGGAAGCCGCGCTGGAGGGGCTCGGCGACGGCGCATCCATTATGGTGAACGGGTTCGGCGGCACGGGTGTGCCTTTTGCGCTGGTCCGGGCGTTGGAAGGAATGTCCGCTCGCGACTTAACTTTGATCTTGAACGGCGTGCGGTTCGTCGATGGGTTCGCGCCCGGCATTTTCGATGCAAAGCGCGTCTCCAAGGTCGTCGTCAGCGCGGCGCGCAGCCGGGGCCCGGATACGTCAAACTACGAGCGCCAGTGGCTCGATGGCGAGTTGGAAATCGAAATGGTGCCGCAAGGCACGTTCGCTGAGCGCATGCGCGCGGGCGGCGCCGGTATCCCCGCCTTCTTCACGCCGACGGGTGCGGGCACCGATCTCGCCGCTGGTAAGGAAGAGCGCGATTTTGAGGGCCAACCCTGTATTTTGGAGAATGCGCTGACGGCTGATTTCGCTTTGATCCGCGCCGCTCGGGTTGACCGTTGGGGTAACGTGCGGTTTCGTGGCACACAGGGCAATTTTGGCCTCGCCATGGCGATGGCCGCGCGGGTGACGGTGATCGAGACGAGCGACACTTCGGAAGATCCGATCCCGCCTGAGGACGTTCATGTCCCCGGCATATTCGTCGACCGAGTGTTTCATTGCGAGGACATGAGCCCCGCCAACGCGGGAGGGCTCGGATAATGCAGCCATTGTCACGCCATCAGATCGCCTGGCGCGCGGCGCAGGACTTGGAAGAAGGCACCTATGTCAATCTCGGCCTTGGCATGCCGACGCTGATTGCAAACTACAAACCGGTCGACCGCGACCTGATGTTCCATTCGGAGAATGGCATCGTTGGTGTCGGTCCCGTCGCGGGTGAGAACGAGGAAGATCCAGATTTCGTCGACGCGGGCAGCCAGAAGATCACGCTCAACCCGGGTGCGGCGCTGTTCGATTCCACCATGGCTTTCGCCATGATCCGGGGCGGCCATCTGGATGTCACCTTGCTCGGCGGGTTCGAAGTGTCGCAGACCGGCGACCTCGCCAACTGGGACGCCAAGATGACGCACAAGGGTCAACTCGTCGGCGGCGCCATGGATTTGGTGACCGGAGCGAAGAGCGTACGGGTCACCATGCAGCACACGACCAAAACCGGGGAGCCGCGACTGGTCAAGACCTGCAGCTATCCGTTGACTGGTGTCGGCACGGTGGACCGGGTCTATACCGACCTCGCCGTTGTCGACGTCACGCCCGACGGGTTCCTCGTGCGAGAGATGATCGATGGTTTGTCGCGGGACGAGTTACAGGCCAAGAGCGGAGCGACGCTAAGCTACGCGGATGATTGCGGCGTCTTGAGTGCCCCCGAACTATAAGGAAATGGCGATGGATTGGATGGAAGTAAACGGCGTGGCATTGCGCTACGCGGTCTCGGGCGAAGGCAAGGAGAACCTCGTTCTGGTGCATGAGTTGGGTGGTGCATTGGAAAGTTGGAGCGATGTGTTGCCGGCTCTAGAGAAAGAGTTCCGGGTGCTGCGCTACGATCAACGCGGGTTCGGCTTGTCAGAGAAATCCAAGGGCACGCTCGATATCAATGACATGACCGGCGATATCGCGGCGCTGACCACTGCTGTCGGGATGGACGGGCCGTGCCATGTCATCGGGACCGCGATGGGCGCCGGAATCGCCATGGCCTATGCGATGCATTATCCGGAGCGGGTAAAACGTTTGATGCTCACCAGTCCCGCAACCGGCACCACCGCCGACCGCGCGCAGCAGTATCAGAACCGCGCGAAACTGGTCGAGGAAAGCGGCATGCGCGCCTCGGTCGAAGCCAGCCTCGCGCGCTCATACCCGGATATCTTTCGCAAGGACGCGGCGAAGTTCGCCAAATACCGCTGCCGCTGGCTCGCCAACGATCCGTATGGCTTCGCGTCCATCAATCGGATGCTGGGGTCGATCAACCTCACAGAAGAGGGCGACAAGGTCACGTGCCCGACCCTGGTCATCGGCGGTGTGCATGATGCCGTTCGCCCGCCGGAGACCGCCAAGGCCGTGGCGGATTCGATCCCCGGCTCACAATATGCCGAGGCCGAGACGGGTCACTTCATGGCCGTGCAAACGCCAGAGCTGTTTTTAGAGTTGGCGCTGCCGTTTCTGCGGGGGGAATAAAGTTAAAGCCCTCACCCTAACTCTCTCCCGCTTACGAGGGAGGGTTAGGGTGGGCCCAGTCCATGAACACTCAGTGGTCTTTCCACCCTTCGCACTTAGGTCATTTTCTAATGAATTGACCATCACTTGCCAGACAGGGAGGCACCCACATGGCTCTTATCGAACAGCATGTCGACGTCACTACCAAATACGGAAAATGCCGGTCCTTCGCGGCGTGTCCGGAGGAGCCGGGGCAGTATCCCGGGATCATCTTCTATATGGATGCGCCGGGCTATCGGACCGAACTTGAGAACATGGCGCGGCGGATCGCCAAGATGGGTTATTTCTGCCTCCTGCCCGATATGTACTACCGGCTCGGCACCTGTCATTTCGATATCCCGCGCCGTAACGAGGGCATGTCGAAAGTGATCTTCGCGGCGATGCATCATTTGGACAATCAGATGGTTGCGGAAGACACCGGCGGTTGGATCGCCTGGCTCGATGCTCAGGACAAATGTGCGCCAGGACCCATCGGTGTTGTCGGTCACTGCATGAGCGGGCAGTACGTCACCACGGTCGCGGCGCAATTCTCGACACGGATCGCGGCGGCGGCGTCGATGTACGGTGTCGGCATTGTCACAGACAAAGACGATTCCCCGCATCTCCGTCTCAACGATATCAAGGGCGAGATGCTGTTCAACTTCGCCGAAGTCGATCACGCGGTGCCGGACGAAGATGTGAAGAATCTGCGTAAGGCCCTCAAGGGATCGAAATGCAAGGCGACCGTGAAGGTCTATAAAGATAC
>JBMYRC010000205.1:0-5258 GCA_049601975.1 Alphaproteobacteria bacterium
TGGTAGGGGAAGTCTGGAAAGTCGGTGACGTGAAGATCACGCGCATCGTTGAAATTGAGGCCACGGGCGGTATGAGCCGGATCATCCCCGGCGCCAAACGCGAGCTCGTCCGTGAAATAAAATGGCTGCAACCCCATTTCAGTGACGAAGAAGGTCGCCTAAGGGGCGCCATCCATGCGCTGGTGGTAGAAACCCCAGACCGACGCATCGTCGTTGACACCTGCGTCGGCAACGACAAGGAACGCGACGTCGCGCCCTGGAATAAACTGCAGACCTCGTTCCTCAAGGATTTGGAGGGGGCGGGATACCCGCGTGACAGTATCGACAACGTTATGTGTACCCACTTGCATGTCGACCATGTCGGCTGGAACACGATGCTGGACGACGGAAAATGGGTCCCGACTTTCGAGAATGCTCGCTATCTCTATGGCGAGGTCGAGTTCAATCATTGGAAAACCCATGACCGCAAAGGTTTGGATCAACTGATGACGGATTCTATCCTACCTGTCTTTGATGCGGGACTGGTCGATTTGGTAGCGCAAGATCATCAACTCTGCCCCGAAGTGAAATTGGTGCCGACACCGGGGCACACGCCGGGACATGCCAGCGTATTGATCGAATCCAACGGCGAGAGCGCGTTGATCACCGGAGACTTCCTCCACCATCCCTGTCAGTTTGCCCATCCGGAATGGAGTTCGGCGCCCGACAGCGACCCGGCCCAGGCAATTGCCACGCGCCGCTCCATGTACGAGCAATTGGCCGGCTCGCCGACATTAGTGATCGGCACCCACTTCGCGACCCCGACGGCGGGCCATTTAAAGAAGGACGGCGATTCCTACCGCCTGGATGTCTAGCGGCATGAACCCGTTCAAGCTCAACAAGATCGGTCGTACATCGGTCGAAGTAACACAATTGGGATTCGGCGGTGGGACCATGGGCGACCCGGACGAAATCATTCCGGAAGCCCAAGCGGAAGCGACCCTTGCCGCTGCCTATGATGCGGGCGTGCGCCTGTTCGACACCGCCCCTTGGTACGGCAACACAAAGAGCGAACATCGCGTTGGTCATCATTTGCGGCAAAGACAGCGCGCCGACTTTCGTCTGACAACCAAGGTCGGTCGTGTCTATTCGCGCCCGTCGGATCCGGCGAGTTTCGAATTTCCGCGCTGGAAGGGCGGTCTGCATTTCGACCTTCGCTTCGACTATACCCGCGACGGTGTTTTGCGATCCTACGAACAAAGCTTGCAGCGGTTGGGCATCAATACGGTCGACGCCCTGGTGATCCATGATCTGGACTGGCGACATCAGAAATCAGAGAAAGGTGTTCAAGCCGCGTTCAAGGAACTCATCGACGGCGGTGGGTTTGAGGCCTTGGCGGAACTGCGTTCTTCCGGCGAGATCGGCGCGATCGGGGCCGGCATGAATTTCACCGGATTGATCCCCCGGTTTCTTGAGTATTGCGATATCGACTATTTCCTCATGGCGATGCCGTATACCCTACTCGACCAACCGGCCTTAGACGAGGACCTGCCATTGTGCGAGGCACGCGGTGTGGGAATTGTCATCGGCGCGGTCTTCTCATCGGGCATTCTTGCAACCGGGCCGACGGATAACGCGCTCTACGCCTATCAACCTGCCGCGGACACCATCATGACGAAAGCACGCGGCATTGCTGCTGTCTGCGCGCGCCATGGGGTCCCACTGCCGGCAGCCGCCCTGCAATTCCCTCTACACCACCCGGCGGTTGCCACCGTCATTCCAGGCGCCAACAGTCCGGCGCAAGTTGAGGCGAATGTTGCCGCCATGGCTCACGATATTCCGTTAGCCTTATGGGCCGAACTCAAGAGCGAGGGATTGATCCGCGAGGATGCACCGACGCCTTAGTCGCTGGATGTCCGCGCCTCATAAAGATCGGTCACCTGGGCGGTGAGGATTAGCCGACCGCTGTCCGATTCCAAGAGCGACACATCGGTGGTCACGAACGTATCACCCGCACGTTCCCGAACATCGAAAATTTGTCCGGAAAGGGTTAGGCGCTCGCCCGCAATCAGGGGTGATTTAAAACGGATTTCGGAGTACTTCACGGTGACGCACCGCTCGAAGTCGCTAACAGACAGACACGACTGAAGCAGACGCGGGATAAGCGAGATCAACAAATTCCCCGGTACAATTCGCTCCTCAGCCTGAGCCGTATGAATTGACTGTCGATCCCCTGATATTTCTAGAAACGCTTCTATCAGTTCATCCAATACCAATAAACTTTCACCAGAATTAAAGTCGTCTCCGATATGGTTGGCCAATTCGGATGGGGCGGAGATCTTAATCATCACGCACCAACCGCTTCGAGCAACATCGCGCTGCCAAGTCCTCCTGCGGCGGCAATCGCGGCCAACCCGAGCTCGCCCGGCACCGCACGCTGCAAATCATGGAAAAGGCGAACTGCAAGGATAGCGCCAGATGCTCCAATTGGATGACCCCAGGCAAGAGCGCCGCCCCGTTGATTGACGCTATCCGGCGCTAGTCCGATGCCTTTGATACATGCCAGCGCTTGGACGGCGAAGGCCTCCATCATCTCCGTCCTGGCGATGTCGGCGGACGACAACCCGAACCGGTCTAACAAATCCTGAACCGCCGCTATTGGCGCCAACGCCGGGCAAGTCGGATCATCCCCCCGAGACACTTCGCCGCGTATCAACACACTGTTCCCGATAACGGATTCCCTTACCCGCTCGCTTGCCACAAGAACAACAGCGGCGGCATCCGCTTCGACCGCCGTCGTGGCCGCCGTCACGCCGTATT
Organism: Alphaproteobacteria bacterium; assembly: GCA_049601975.1. Taxonomy (GTDB): domain Bacteria; phylum Pseudomonadota; class Alphaproteobacteria; order UBA8366; family UBA8366; genus UBA6544. Next base: position 2,800 of record JBMYRC010000205.1, read on the forward strand.
CATTCTCGCCGGATAAAGGCTTCAGGCGACGGCAAACGGCAAGTGACAAAGGCCGGGTGAATTCGTCTCGCGCCAAGCCATTGAACTCCACCAACTCGCCCTCAACTGCGGTGTCTTTCCCAGTACGGCGGTGACTTTCCACTGCGTATTCTTCTTGCTGTGTCCGGGGAATTTTCAGTTGAGCTGCCAAAGCAGCAGCGGAATCGATCATATCCGGATCTCGCTCAGCCCAGGGCGTGAATGGGGGGCGGTCGTAGCTCTCCGCCTCTTCCCCCCGATGCTTCGGGCGTCTTTGACGGATGGGCGCACGGCTGTAACTTTCCAGGCCACCCGCGATCACGATATCGGCGCTGCCGGAGCGGACCCGCGCGGCCGCCAGCGCAATAGCGTCCAGCCCGCCACAGCATTGGGTATCGACTGTCATGGCGCTTACGCTCTCTGGTAGTCCCGCCGCCAATGCGGCCACGCGCGCGGGGTTCCCGCCGCCGTAGAGGGCGTTGCCAATGATTACTTCATCGACCTGATCCACTCGTAGGTTCGCATCTTCGAGCGCACAGCGTATCACCGCGGCACCAAGATCGGCAGGCTCAATCTCGGCAAACGCGCCGTTTCGTAACGCCACGGCGGTCCGGCGTCCCGCAATGATATAGGCAGCGCTCACGGCAATCGCCCCAAATCTCCGCCATTCAACAACTCACGTAGGCGCGGCAAGTCGCTTTTCCGAGAGCTGGTCATCGGCCAATCCAACAGTCGATAAAAAACCATCGGCACTTTATAGAGCGGTAATCGATCGCGACACCATGCGATCAGCGCACTGCTCGTCACCATCGATTCCGGTCCAAGCTTCACGACAGTGACCAGCCGGTCACCGCGCCGTGCATCTTCGATCTCCATAACGCACACCATCGCTACATCCGGATGAGCGATCAAGGCGGCCTCGATCTCTTCGGGATAAATATTTTTTCCAGAAGAGACGATCATCCTATCGGACCGGCCCGTCAGGTAAAGAAAGCCATTCTCGTCCAGATACCCCATGTCTCCGACGAACAACGCCCCCCCGATGCGCTTCAATGTTGGATTTTCCGCCAACTCATATCCTTGGAACATGAGCATACTCTCGACAAAGACACGGCCAATCTGACCGCGCGGCAATTCGGCGCCGTTGTCGTCACGGATCGTCACCAAAACATCCGGAAAGGGCAGTCCTACGGATCCGGCCGGCGTTTGCCCATCCCGCGCGACACTCACATAGCTTTGCTCGGACGTGCCGTAGAATTCGCAAATCTCGGCCTTGGGGAAGACACAGCGTAATCGTTCCTTCAGGTCATCCGGCAGTTTAGCACCCGACGACAGCACCAGTCGGACATTTGAAAGCGTCTTGCCGCTCCCCTCCGCTACCGTCGACAGAGCGTCGTATTGCGTCGGCACACCGTAGACGACACTGCCCCGCGTCTCCTCTATACGGCGCACTATCCGGTCGGGCCGGAACTGGGCGAATAAGACCGTCGTACCACCTGCGTGGACGCCCCGTACCAACGCGTACATAAAGAGCGAGTGGGTAAGACTTCCCAGTGCCACAAAAACGTCAGCGGCGGACAAAGAGAACAAATCGCGGTCGCCGCGAAAACTCTCCAGCCAAGAGTTCTGATCGCGCCGAAACCCCTTCGGTATCCCCGTGGAGCCGGAGGTGAAGCCGGTATAGAACGGTGTGGAGGGATCGGCTTGCCGATCGATTCCCATCCCCGATTGATCTTCAGAAGACACATGGCGATTGAACGCACTTACATTGGAGGGATTCAGCACGAAATCGGAATGAAGCCGATCCAGGACCTTTCGCATCAGGGGAGCAGGCCAAGCCGGATCGAGAATTTGCACGGCTTTTCCCGCACGGATCGAACCGAAAATAGCGAACGCTAGGTCGATCGAATTTGGTAAGGAAAGTGCTAGACAGTCGCCAGGTGTGTGAAGAGCAAGATAATTTGAAGCCCGATCAACTAGCTGTTCGAAGTGAGCCCATGTAACAAGTTCATCTTCAACGATTAGTGCGGTCGCCTCCGGGTGCAGCGCCGCATTTCGAGCGATGGCGTTCGAAACATCTTCCATCTTACGATTCAATAATTCCGCCGGAGCGGGATAAACGCGCTTCGCGAAAATGCACCCCGCCCGCCCTGAATTTGGGAGCGGGCGGGAGCAATGCGTTCGTTACGACAGATCGCCAAGCGCCGTTGTAGCATGCCCTTCAGCATCGTCCACAGTGTAGGCATTAACAACCTTGCCATCCGGACCGATCACGATCCCAATACGGGACGGTTTTTCCTGATCGGCGCTTTCAGCGGCGCCGTAAGCAATAGCGACAGATTTATCGATGTCGCACAGAAGTTCGCTTGGCAGGCCGACTTCGTCCCGCCATTTCTTCAAATCTTCCGCCGGGCTGAAGGTGATCCCCAAAACGACGGTGT
>JBMYRC010000206.1:0-5099 GCA_049601975.1 Alphaproteobacteria bacterium
CCCTATCCATGATGTAATAGGTGGGCATTTCCGCGAGACTATCCGCCGCCCACGCGGCGAGGCGGTGCGGGTCGTTGCCCGGCCAATCGGCGCTCTTGCCGTGAAAGTATCCGCGCAGGAGGTCGGCCATGCCTTGGGCACAATGCAGCATGTCCGCATTGGCGGACCTCGTACTGTAATACCTGTGATAGTGCTTGCGGGGCCGGGAGAGCGACGCCAGTTCAGCATCGATATCGCCGCGCCCAGCGTTCCCTAGCACCGCGGCGGAATCACCGTCGGTATTGTACGGAAAAGCCGGCGGACCGGAGAACGGCGCGCTCATAATAGCAATCTTCCGAAAGACATCAGGTCGGATGAGCGCGCAGTACGCAGCGACGGATGCGCCGAAATCGTGCCCAATGACGGCCGCGACCGCCTCATATCCAAGCGCCCGCACCAATGCCAATGCGTCGCGTGTCAGGTTCAGCATGCCGTACGGTTCCAGATCGACGTCATACTCCGTCGCGCCGTCGGCCGTCCGCCCATATCCGCGTTGGTCGGGTGCCACCACGCGATATCCAGCCTTGGCCAACGGTAGCATCACCTTGCGCCAGCTATATGCCAGTTCGGGAAACCCGTGCAGCAGCAACAAGAGCGGCCGGTCCAGCGATCCGGCTTCCAAAACATGCATATTCAAACCGTTCACATCACTCACAAATCGGGAGCGGATGCCATCGGGCAAAACGTTAGGTTCGATGGGCGTCATAATGGCGACTTTCTCTTTTTATTTTTCATTCCGGCTTAATCGAGACGCGCCAATGAATGCGGTCTTCCTCGGGTGGATAGTCGGCGGCGGCTTTGTGATAGGTGCAGCGGTTGTCCCAAATGACGATATCACCCTTGCGCCATTTGTGCCGGTACTGGCCTTCAGGCTGGATCATGTATGTCTTTAGCTCATCAATCAGGTCGTCGCTCTCGCTCTCTTCGAGCCCTTCGACGGCGACGATTTTTCCCGGATCAAAGTATAGGCCCTTACGGCCTGTCTCCGGATGAGCGCGCAAGATCGGATGCATCACCGGCGTCCAATCCCGATCTTCCGGGTTGAGCAACTGGGCAGACCTTGTGCTCCGCCCCGCATAGGTAAACGCGCCGCGACGCTCGCCGATCCGATCCTTCAACCCTTCCGGCAGCGCGCCGTAGGCAGCGTACATACTGGAGAACAACGTATCACCACCCGTGCTCGGGATTGCCAGGGCATAGAGCTGCGTCGCCTTAAATGACACTTCGTCATAGGCGCCATCGGTGTGCCAGTTCTCTCCACCCCTGGCATAGACCGCTTCGTTCAGACTTCCGTCCGCGTTGAACTTATCGGTGCCGAGCACTGTGAGTTCCGGATATTCGGAATGCCGGGTGCTTTTCGAGGGATGCTCGTGAAGACGTCCGAAACGTCGGCTATAGGCGAAGAACTCCTCGACCGCGTCCAAGGATTGATCGCGCACGCAGATGACGTTGCAGTCGAGCCATGTTTGATAGATGACTGCGAAATCTTCATCCGCGAGATCGCGAACGTCGACTCCGAACATCTCCGCGCCGACTTGCTCGCCCAATCGGTTGACTTCAAGCATTGATCTCTCCCGCGTCTCGCCTCTGGTACAACAATGGTATCGCTCTATCTGCTGAGGGAAAGCCGCACCCGCCGCGTAATCACTAGGGGCGCGCAAATTACACAGAAGGAAGGTCCAACGTGGTCGATCTGTTGCAAGTAGCACAACTCCCGCCGTTTCTTGTTGAGCGGCTGCAAAAGGAATTCACCCTGCACGATTTCGTCAATCCGGCGGATCCAGACAAGCTGTTGGAGGATGTTGGCCCCTCCATTCGCGGCATTGTCGCGGGTGGTATGAAGGGTCCGAACGCTAACCTCATCAACCGACTGGAAAATCTTGAGATCATCTCGTCCTTCAGCGTCGGTTTCGACGCGACCGATGTGGTCGCCGCACAAGCGCGGGGCGTGATCGTGACACACACGCCGGAAGTGCTAACCGGCGACGTCGCCGACCTCGCTATGACCTTCATCCTGATGGCGCCGCGCCGAATTGGCGAAGCCGAACGCTTCCTGCGTAGCGGCAAATGGTTGCAAGGCCGCATGGACCTCGGCACGACGGTGCGCGGCAAGCGCCTCGGCATTCTCGGCCTCGGGCGAATCGGCCGCGCCGTGGCGCGCCGCGCCGAAGTCTTCGGCCTCAATATCGCTTACTACGACACCAAGCCGATGGGCGATTTAGCCTACCGATCCTACCCAACCCTGCGCGATCTCGCAGCCGCCAGCGACATGCTGTTGGTCGCCTGCGAAGGTGGCACCGCGACGCGCGGACTGGTCGATGCGGATGTCCTCAACGCCTTAGGCCCCGACGGTTTTCTAATCAACACCGCGCGCGGCCCCATCGTCGATCAAGCGGCCTTGGTCGCGGCCCTACGTGACAAGCGGATCGCGGGTGCGGCCCTCGATGTTTTCGACGGCGAGCCTCAAGTTCCAGCTGAGTTAATGGCGATGGAGAACGTGGTGCTGACCCCACATATCGCGAGCTCCACCCACGAGACCCGCCGTGCGATGGGCGATCTCGTTTATGACAATCTGCGCGCCCATTTCGATGGCAAACAAGTGCTGACACCGGTGCCGCCACAAGTTTAGAATCGCGATTCTATTTCCGATTTAGGATCAATGCCTCCGGCATCGAAGGGCATACCATGACGACCGTTCTCGATCCGAGCCTCGCGGTAAAATTAGCCGCGACCGCCGGCTTGGTGATTATTGCCACACTAATTGCTGAGAAGGTCGGCGCCTTTATCGGCGCAATGATCGCAGCGTTGCCGTTGTCTGCAGGCCCGGCTTATCTATTCATCTCGATGGAGCATGACTCGACGTTTGTCGCACAAAGCGCGCTGACCGGGCTTGGTATTAACACCATGATCACGCCGTTTCTTCTGATTTCTTCCATCCTCGTTCGGCGTTTTGGAATTTGGGTCGGTCTAGGTTCGGGCTTCGCCCTTTGGGCGATTGGATCGTTCGGAATTTTACAAGCCGCGTTAGACGTCGAAGCCGCGATCGCGCTCAATCTCATCGCATTCCCGATCTGCCTGTATTTCTCCCGGCCCTATTTAGACTGCGGCACCGCATCGAACATCAAAGGCGGCCTTATGGATATTGTCTTGCGGGCCCTGGCCGTTGTCTCGGTCGCCGCCGCCGTCATCATCGCCGGGCGGCTCATCGGCCCTGATATGGCCGGGTTTGTCGCCGTTATCCCGATTGTTTGGATGAGTATGGCAGTAGTTCTGTATGCCCGAGCAGGCCGCCACGCGACATCGGCTGTAATGGCTAATGGCATCGGCGGTATGTTCGGGTTCTGCCTTGCATTGTCGGCCTTGCATTTGATGCCCGTTGAATACGGCTCGACGGCAGCACTGTGCACAGCCCTGGCGCTATGCGTTTGCTGGAGCCTGGGTCTCACCGCCGCTCGACCGTTTATCCCGATGTACAACAGGGCCGGCCAAAGGCCTCTCTGACGGCGGACATTAACTCGGCAAATTCGCGCAGTTGCGGAATTGTTGAGCGGAAAGAATACCTCTCTACGCACAGACATCGAAGCCTCGGAAAATCCCGCTCCTAGTCGGCCTGAAACGACAATTCCGTAAAACTGATCTCGACCGCTCCTAATGTTCCAAAATTCGCGGCCACTGAATCGCCGGGAGCAACATCGAGCAATCCCGTGCAGGTACCAGTAGAGATGATTTCACCTGCCAATAATCCGCGACCAGTTTGTGATTGCTTGTTGGCGAGCCATTGTAGAACGTTGAGCGGATGTCCGAGCGCACGGGCACCGGTTCCCGACTCTCGCACCATACCATCGAGCGATACGTGGACCTCGTGTGCTGCCAAGTCGAAACCTTTCCAATCGGTTGTCCAGGGCCCGACCGCAAGCGCGATATTTGCACCAAAATCCGCCGTCGTCAGCAATCGGCCTTTCCCGGCGAGCCCACCCGTGAATCTAGAGCCGACAACCTCAATCGCACCCGCTACTGCTTCCACTGCGTCACGCACGTCGCCAAAGCTATATTCTTCGTCGCGGGGCGGTAGATCGCGAGCGAGCCGCAACGCAAACTCACCCTCTACCGCCGGCTCGTGCGCCTGATCGATGGGTATCTCAGCCGGACCCTCGAAAAAATAATCCACTAGAACAGGACTCGCGCCCGGTTCCGTCGTACCGAGGATATTCTGCGCTTCGGCACTGGTCGAGCCTACTTTGAAGCCGACGGCATCCAAGCCCGAGATCGCCACGGCTTCCCGTTGAATTTCCAAGGCAGCATCCACATCAGCGGGTCCACCATCCGTTGGAATGTTGATGGTCCCGCCATTCCGGCGGCAATGCCAAAGTTGTTCTGCAAGTGTGACCAAAGTCGGATCCCCCATAGTGTAAAAATTTAGTTTCACAAAAACTCAATGCTCTTACGAATCGTTAATCAATTTCGGTTCGAATAGTGAAAAACCTAAATACGCGTCAGGACGCCGTTATGCCAAAGAACCTTTCAGAACTAAATGTACTTATCGCGGACGGTGAGGCGGATATTTGCTTGATGGTTAAATTCGCCTTACAAGCGTTGGGCATCTCCAAAAGTTTTTCCGCTGCCGATAGGCAAGTAACCTTGGAGCAATTCCGCGAATCCGGGGATACATTCGACCTTATCATCAGCGATTGGATGATGCCAGAAATGTCCGGCCTCGATTTTCTTCAACGGGTCCGCGAACACGACACCAAGGTGCCATTCGTGATTTTGACAATCATTAACGGCAAGGATCATTTCGCGAAGGCTGCAGAAAGCGGTGACACGGGCTTTATCGGCAAAACCTTCACCTCGACAGATCTCCAGCGCCATATTCGCAGAATTACGGATAGGACCGAGGCCGTTTAACTGCGCAGCCCTTTCGTTCGAGCACCGTCAACGTCCAGAGCGTCCGTCAGTGCGACACCGTAGACTTTCTCGGCAACCTCACGGTCGACAAAGCCGGACAACACATCGGCCGCGACATCCTCCGGCACGCGCAATTTTGGATCGCCGTAACCACC
>JBMYRC010000207.1:0-5005 GCA_049601975.1 Alphaproteobacteria bacterium
TTGGCATAAACATCGAACTGCGGCATTAGAACCGCTGAAACTCTTCTCCAAAGACACCGTCGCGGTCAATCCGGTCATTATAGTCTTCCAATGCCTCAGTATTCTCGGCCAGCCAGAGCCGCTTTGCTTCTTCCACTTGAAGGGCCGGTAGCGCCCCCTCTAGCGTTTTTGACAGGTTTATGTCAGCGAATTTCGCAAATTGGAGCGAATCCGCACTTATCCTGACGGTCGTCCGGGTTTTATCCAATATTCACTACTCTAAGTTACAGAGTGTATGCCAAATTAGCATACACTCTGTAAGTCAGCTTACCAATAGCTCACTACTCGGCCGCCTTCGGCTGATGACCGAGGGTGCCTTCGTATTTCGCCAACTCGGCCTCGCCCATGAAACGTTGCTCCCATTCCATGACCTGGTCGAAACCGGCAAAGCCGTGAAAGTCGCCGAGCGGGTGTTGGTTGAACTTCTCACTGAACTCTTTCTCAACCAACGGGCCGCTTTCCTTCAGCTCCACGGCTAGGTCGTAGACCGCCATCAATTGCATCCGCATGGTGGCGCCCGGCAGGATCGTCATCGCGATGCCCAGCTCATTCATTTCCTCTTCCGAGAAGCGTGGTGAAATGCCTGTCTGGTTATACATGATGGGGCCTTCGACTTCGGCGCAGATGCGCTGCACCTCACCCACGTCCTTCGGCCCTTCGACGAAGGCTACGTCCGCGCCTGCCTTAAGGTAAGCGTTGGCACGGTTGATCGCGTCATCCAGTCCACCGCCGACGGCGCCGCGCGCATCGGTCCGCGCGATGATGACGAAATCCTCGTCGACTTCCTTACGCGCGTAATCCGCTGCCGCGTATTTTCCGACCGCTTCCTCGATCGGGATTACCTGTCGTCCGGCGACATGGCCACAGCGTTTCGGAATGATCTGATCTTCGATATGGATCGCCGCAACACCGGTCTGGATGTATTCCTTCACGGTGCGGATTACGTTGATCGCGTTGCCGTAGCCGTTGTCCGCATCGGCAATTACGGGCACCGAGACGGCGTTGGAGATATACCGCGCGTTCAGATGCATCTCCGTCATCGTTGCCAGGCCGCAATCCGGCATGCCGGTCAAAGAAAGTGACGTGCCGTAGCCGGTCATGTAGATCGCAGGAAACCCGACTTTATCGAGAATCTTCCCGCTAACTGCGTTGTAGCAGCCGGGGATCACAATGGTCTTGCCGGATTTCATCAACTCACGGAGTTTGGTGGAGCGTCTCATGTTCTCATCCTTTTCTAGGGTCATTCGTTAAACGGGGGTCATTCGTTAGAATAGTAGATAAGCGGAGTGCGGCGCTTGGCCAGCACTCCAACCCGCGTGGCAGAACCGATTTCGCGGATTAGCTCAAATGCCAACGCTCTTGACCTGAAAAGGATCCCACCATGCCGACACCGATGCCGCTCGAAGGATTACGTATTCTCGATCTCGCCACTGTTATCGCCGGACCGCTTTCTTCCGCACTGTTGGCGGATTTCGGTGCTGATGTCGTGAAGATCGAATTGCCGAACGGCGGAGATGGCGTTCGCGCACTGCCCCCGTTCAAAAATGGCGTGGCGCTGTGGGGAAAGGTGACGAACCGGAATAAACGTGGCATCACCCTCGATATTCGGACACCGGAAGGATTGGACATTCTCAAGCGGATGCTTCCCAAGTTCGATGTATTGGTGGAAAACTTTCGCCCCAGCACCCTCGCAAAATGGGGCCTGCCGATTGAGGAAATACGGCGCATCAATCCGGACCTCACGGTGCTGCGGGTCAGTGGCTTCGGACAAACCGGCCCCCGAGCGCGCGACGCCGGGTTTGCCCGGGTCGCCGAAGCGATGTCCGGTCTAACCACCCTGTGTGGCGAGAGCGACCGCACGCCGCTGCATCTTGGCTATCCCATCGCCGACGGGATAACCGGCGTCTTCGGTGCGTTCTCCATCATGATGGCTCTCTATAGACGCCTTAACGATCCGGCGGCGCGCGGCGAGGAAATCGATCTGTCGCTCTATGAATCAATGCACCGCATCCTCGAATTCCTCGTCATTGAATACGATCAATTGGGCGCGGTTCGGGAACGCTCCGGCAATCGCAGCCAATACGCGGTGCCGAGCGGCGTCTACCGGACAGATGACGATAGATGGGTGTCGTTGGCCTGTTCGACCCAGAGCGTGTTCGAACGCATGGCCGAAGCAATGGACCGTGCCGACTTGATCGACGATGCTCGGTTCCGCACCAATGCCGACCGCGTGACCAATGCGGACGCAATAGAAGAAATCGTAACCACGTGGTTCGGGGCAAACGAATTCCCTAACGTCTCCCAACTGCTCAGCGAAAAGGGTGTCGCGTTCAGCCTCGTCTTTACCGCCAAGGACGCCTTCGAGGATCCCCATTACGCGGCGCGCGAGAACATCGTAGCGTTAGAAGACAGCGAACTCGGCACGATACGCATGCAGGGGATTGTCCCGAAATTACGCGACGCGCCGGGCGCCGTGCGGCGCGCCGGCCCTGCACTCGGTCAACATAATGCGGAAGTCTACGAAGAACTGCTGGAACTGAGCGCGGACGAGATATCCGCCCTCAAGGAAAAAGGAATTGTTTGAGAGGCGTGCTATTCCGCGTCTTTGGCGAGGAAGGCTTTGATCGCCTCCGGATCGATCAGAGGATAGATATCGAATTCGGCCGGAACGATCTCCGCCCATTCGTTAAGCAAGCCGTGCAACTCCTCGTTCGAGCCGACATCAAACAAAGCGACAGCGCCGCGTCCAGTGCGCGCATAGAATGACTTCGCCAATCCGCGATCGAGCTTGTCTTGCGCCCACGGCCAATATTTTTGCCGGTATTCACGGACTTCCGACGGGCGTTTGGGCTCAGGCGTACTGATGACCAAAAATAGCATTGAGTTCTCCTATGCGGGGGTGAGTGGAACCTGACGTTGCATACCCGCCACAGTCACCCCGCCGCGATTACCTGCCTCAACGCTGTTGTACCGGCCAGCAAAAGCTTCCGGCAGATCGATTCCATCCGGCGGAGACAGCCAGAGCCGCAGCAGGTAACGCTTGCGGTCCTCTTCCTCCCAATCCTCATAGGCGGTTCGGTCGTGCAATACTTGATGATTGTGCAAAAGCTGAATATCTCCGGGTTCGAACTGCATGGTCAGATGTAAGGACGGGTCGTTCGCCAGCTCGTACATCATATCGAGCCCTTCCACGACCTCCTCGCTCATCCGCAACGCATCCTCGTGCCGCTGCGACATATCGATATGAGTCCGCAGGTAATTGATCGCGAGGCGGCCCTCGTGGTGATTAAAGACCGGCAACTCGTACCACGGGCCTCTGCCGGGTGGTATTTCGTCCCGTCGGTCCCGCGCGATCGGACCGTAAAGCGCGCGCGCTAAGTCCGGGCGGCGGCGCCACATTTCATTGTGTAGCGTGTAGGAGCTGACGATCGAGCTATAACCGCCCTCTTTCGCCTTGCGCAGACAAAGTAAGCCAACGATATCGACCGAATCGCAGTGATAATGCAGATGACGGTTGGTGAGGTAACCTCGCACACTCTGGTTGTCGAAACTGCTGCCCAGATCGATAACATGTCCCAATAAATGCCCGCGTGTGTTTTGGGAACGGGCACTGCCGATATGCGCGCCGAAGCCCCAATACATTGCTGCAATTTCGGCAAAATCCAAACCTTCAATGGGGAATCCGCGCAACAGGACGAACCCGCGACCGTGCATGATCTCTTGTTTCAAGTCATGAATTGTTTTGGCAAAAGTCGGAAGAACAAAATCCTCCTTTCCAATATCCATAACGTTGTCGGAGCGTTGCCGCGCCGCTCGCGTTGCCGCTAACAGCTCGGCGCGTTCCTGCTCCGACAGCACGTATTTCCAATCGGAGCGATCCTTTAAGTCTGAGCCATACCACGCACCGGGGCTGTCAATCGGGCCGTCATGCGGCATCGGGTGATCGGATGGAAGCCGGTCACCCGGCGGCAATTGTTCTGCAGTTTGCACGGCAAGCTCCTCGGTATGTCCGCGTAGATAATTATTCATGTAGGGTATCTTATCGAGCAAACACGCAATTTCGAGAATTCCGTTGAACCCGATTGGCCGTTTCCGATCACAGGGCTACCTTGATGCGCGAATGGCGGCCACGGAACTTGAGGAGAGCATCATGGATTACAAAGCAATCATTTTCGAGAAGCGCGACGGGGTCGCCTATATCACATTGAATCGCCCCGACGAAGCCAATGCCCTCGATCTGGCAACCGCGACAGAATTACACGAAGCAGCGCTCGACTGTGATCAGGATGATGGTGTTCGAGCCATACTTATTACAGCCAACGGTAAAATGTTTTGTGGCGGCGGCGACCTTAAATTCTTCCACGGATCGGACGGCAATATTGAGAGTTTGCTGATGCAGGTCACGCTGCAGTTCCACCGCGCCATCTCGCTTTTCAACCGCATGGATGCGCCGGTCGTCATGGCCATAAACGGCACCGCCGCTGGAGGTGGTTTCAGTTTCGCGATCTCTGGCGACATCATCTTCGCCGCCGAATCCGCTAAGTTTATCTCCGCCTATACCGCGGCCGGTCTCTCTCCCGACGGCAGTTCGACCTATATGTTACCGCGCTATATCGGCCTGCGTCGCGCCAAGGAATTGATGCTGACCAACCGGGTATTGAGCGCCGATGAGGCCCGGAGCTACGACCTCATCGACTATGTCGTACCGGACACCGAACTTTTCGAGGCTGCCGACAAACAAGCCCGCGCCTTCGCCACCGGCCCGACAAAAGCATACGGCGCGGTCAAGCGCTTGCTCGACGTCAGCTTCAACGAAAGCCTGGAGACGCAAATGGAACTCGAATCGCGTTCGATCTCCAGTTTAGCCGCTGGGACCGATGGTTCGGAAGGCATCGGGGCTTTTGTCGAAAAACGAAAACCAGCATTTAAGGGCGAGTAGGATTCGCACCCCAGCCGAAAGATCTAC
>JBMYRC010000208.1:0-4988 GCA_049601975.1 Alphaproteobacteria bacterium
GTACGACGTGGTGCGATACTCCATGGAGCCGTTGCGCCGCGACCGCCCGGTCCATCTGCTCGGCATCGGCGCCATCCGGGATATTTGGGAAGGCGTCGAGATGGGCATCGACACGTTCGATTGCGTCACGCCGACGCGGATCGCGCGACACGGCTGGGCTTTGTCGCGAGAAGCCCCGGCTTTCCGGCGCAACCTCAGAAACGCGAAATTTCGCGAGGACGATGCACCACTGGATGAAGACTGTGATTGCATTGCCTGCCGCCGTCACAGCCGCGCGTATATTCACCATCTGTTGAAGGCGAACGAAATTCTCGGCCTGCACCTGCTCACGGTGCACAATATCCGCTATATGACGCGGCTGCTCGCAACGGTTCGCTCAGCCATTCTGGCGGGACGGCTGAGAGAAGCGAAGGCCGACTGGCTCGGCGGTTAATCCAACACAGTTTCCAAGGCGTCGTGCTCGGCATCTCTGCCGTAGCAGATCAATAGACTACCGGATCCGACCATGTCCTGCGCATCATAGGGACCGCTCCGATACGCCCCATCGCCGCGTATGCCGAGCAGTTGCAGCGTCCCGAGTTTTGGCAACAAATCACCAACCGTCGTAGCCTCATCACCGCGGTACTCGTGCTCCGCCACACTATTTCCGCCATGGAGTTGCAATAATCGATGGAAGCGGCGGGCGCCGAGCGAGGTGGTCCGCTCCAGTAAAAAACCCACGACCGCGCACATCGCACGGTCGAGTGTCTTGTTCAGCATGACCACCAGGATCACCACAATCGCGCCGGCAAACATCAGCACCTGGGTGAGTATCGCTTCGGCGGTCTGCTCGCCGCCCGCAAACGAGACGATCAACGTCGAGGCGGTTGACACCAATCCCAAATTGCCGAGCACCATCAGAATGACGACGATGCGGCGGCGAACCGGATAATGCACGATCATCTCTGATTCCGATGTCGTAAATCCGGCTCCCGTCAACGCAGAGACAGATTGAAAACGGGCTACATTCTCCGGCAATCCGGTCAGTCGCATCGCCACCGCCGCGATCCTCACGATGATGAACGATCCAGCAAACAAAACGGCGATGGCCAACGCTGCTGCCATTTTCAACGATCCTTCGGTTTACGATGTAAACACTAGGCTAAACCGCCAAAGGCGACACCGGAAAGCAGCAACAAAGCGTCAACAATCATATTACCCTACTCCTTCGTTTTTGCCTTCTTCGGCCTTGCGCCGTCCGTGTACCTCTCGATTCGATGCGCTTACTCCTTGAAAGTTACAAAGAGTCGCATCGATTCATCCGAAGGGGGGCTTATCGCACGGATGTCTATCGTTGGTTCAAAGGTTTTCACATCATGAATGTAGGCGATCTCAACGCTGAGAAAGCCTCTGTCATATCACAACAGAACGACGACGAACTCTCGGATATCTTAGGGGGGTGTCCTCGGGCCACGGAAACATTTGTGCGCCGCGAGACCGGTTGGATGGTTGCAATATGCCGACGCATTTTGCGGGACGACGCTCTAGCCAAAGACTGCGTTCAAAACGCTTTCGTCAATGTATTTAAAAACCTTGGTGCCTTTAAAGGCGACTCCAAACTCAAAACTTGGATGTATCGGATCGTCGCCAATCAAGCCTTGATGGATTTGCGCAAACGACGGCGGTTACAAGAGGAACCGATCGACGGTCTGCTGCCGGAATTCTACGAAAATAATTGCCGAATCGAGCGAGAGGACAGTTCGGCGAAGACGCCGGAACAGCTCCTCGACCGCAAGCAAACTGACGGGTTGATCATTGCAGCAATCGACCGCCTACCCGAAAATTATCGTATCATTTTGTTGCTGAGAGACATCGAAGAAATGAGCACAATCGAGACCGCCGAGGTCTTGGAAATGACGGAGAGCAACGTCAAAGTAAGCCTGCATCGCGCGCGGGCAGCGCTGAAGAAATTGTTGGAGCCGGTGATATGACACAGGAAAACCACCGTTCTATCGCGTCCAAAATAAAGGGCGCCATGTTCAAATTACCGTACATGATCAATTGCGTGGAATTCGAGGATTTCATTCTGGCCTATCTCGAGGATGACCTAACAAGGCGTCAGAGGTCGATCTTCGAGATGCATATGACGCTCTGTGCCGAGTGCCGAAAATACCTGCAGCAATACCAAGCATCTCTGGCGTTGGCCAAGTCCGCCGAAGCTACAACTGTCCCGACGGAGGTACCCGAAGATTTAATCCGGGCCGTCTTGGCAGCCCGCGAAGCCGATTGACATCGTCTCAGTCGTACCCGACTTCGGCGCTCTTGAATGCCGCCTCGAGGTCGCTCCGCATGGCATCCACATCCGCACAAACGGCATACCGAAGATAATCGCCGAAATGCACGCCGACCACGCCAGTCTTCTCGATCATCGTGAAATTAAACTCTTCGCCGCTCGCGAGCTTCTGTCCGAAGGCTCGGGTCGGCGCTTCCCATAAGGTATAGAACCCGGCCCGCGGCTCGATGGCGAGACGCATACCGCACCCTAACATCAGCTCACTGAGGATACCGAGGCGCTGGCGGTACATTTCCCGGTACTCGGCAATTCCCCCTTGGTCTTCTTCCAAGGACACCAAAACGCCGGCGGCCATCGGGGCGACGAAGCCAGCGTCCGTCTTGCCCTTCACTTCCTTCATATCACCGATGAAATCGGTGGAACCCACCATCGCGCCCACATGCCAGCCGGTGCCGTTCCCGATCAGTTTGGCGGCAGTGAATGCTTCGCACCACGATAAGTCCGGGAAATCGACGGCGACTTCGCTCAAAGTGATGCAATCATCGGAATGACTGAGCGAGATATACGCTGCATCGTTGAACAAGCGGATATCGTTATCGCTGCAATACTGACAAAGCGCACGGAACCACGCAGCATCGGCGATCTGGCCCGACGGATTATGCGGATAGTTCGTCATCACCAGACCGGTGCCTGCTGGGATATCTTCCGGCGCGAACCGAAAACCGTTCGCTGAATTCAACGGCAAGGCATGGTGCGTCACCTTCGGATGATAAGCGCACCAATCGGCGGGGATCGGGTAGCCAGGCTTGGTCATCGTCGCGACGGTCATGTCTTCAAGCGCACACCCACATGCCAGCGGCAATAAGCCCAAGATGGGTTTGACCCCGGAGATCGGCACATAGTCGACGTCGGCCTCGGGCAGGCCTTGTTTCAAATGCGCGCGGATAAATCGCGGTGAAAACCCCGGCACCGCCGGGCTGTCGTTGTATTGATAGGCGTGCATGGGCTCATCGTCGCTCATGATCGCGTCGCGAGCCGCCTCGCGCGCGCTCAACAAAGCAGCCCCTTTCGGCTCACCGATGGACA
This sequence comes from Alphaproteobacteria bacterium, assembly GCA_049601975.1. GTDB lineage: Bacteria > Pseudomonadota > Alphaproteobacteria > UBA8366 > UBA8366 > UBA6544. The sequence goes on from JBMYRC010000208.1 coordinate 3,359, forward strand.
GATCGAGTAGGGTTTGCCCCCGGTCCAACGCTTCACTGCGCTTGGCGCGAATCTTCTGGAAAATATTGGCGCCACCGGCAGGTAATCTCGAACGTCGCATGCAGACTTACTCCCAAAGAATTCGCGCTAACCTAATTTCTCACGGACGAAATGCAAACCCGCTCTATGCACGCGGTTGACCGACGCCGCCCTGATGGGAGAAGGCCCCCACATCCAACACAGTGCCGGAAATCTGCGCCGCATCGTCGGACAGCAGGAAAGCCACCGCATTTGCGATATCGCGAGGTTGATTGTTGCGCCCGGATGCCGTCGAAATTTTTGGCAACGGCCCGGAACCTTCCATGATCTCCACCATGCCGGAAGCGGTTTGCGGCCCTGGCACGACGACATTGATACGGATACGGTCCTCCAGGTGATCATAGGCCAAGGCCGAGCTCAGCGCGAAAACGCCGCCCTTGCTCGCACCATAAGCGAGTAACCCTGCCTTTCCCCAACCGGCACCGGAGCCAATATTGACGATGGCCCCGCCGCCTGCCTCCCGCATATGCGCGATGGCGGCTTTACAAACCAGGAACTGCCCCTTGAGATTGACGGCGATAACACGATCGAAAGTGTCTTCGTCGGTATCGAGTATCGTGCCTGTTGGGCGAATTGCGGCGTTGTTCACTGCGCCATGGACACGCCCGAAGGTCGACAACGCGTGCTCCATCACTCGGTCGACATCGACGGCGCTGGATACATCCGCTTCGAGCACTTCGCCGGAAAGTCCGGCATCCGCCAAGGCTTTGCGGGTGCCCTCGACCCCACCCTCGGCAGCGCTGCCGGGCTGGCGGCCATCAAGACCGAATCCCACCACGTTCCATCCCCGCCGCGCCAATTCCAGCACGACCCCCCGACCAATCCCGTAAGTGCCGCCGGAGACGATGGCTGTTTTTGGATCGGTCATGAAAGGAACTCCCGCTGTTTGTCAGTGCAGGGACTATATATACGGCGGCCCCGCGTTCTGTCGAAAGGACAATCTCCCGGTCATTCCGGGGCGCGGAGCGAACCTAAAATTATGGCCTGAGCACTCCAAAGCGGCAGTTTCGGCGACGGCAATGCTCTGGCCATAATTCCGGGTCCGGGGCTTCGCCCGTCCCAGAACGACGGCTTTGGCCGGGTTACCGTTCTTGCGGATGAGTGAGCCGATTTCGCTGGTTCAATCTCCGACCCGCCATATATTCAGCCCAACACCTCTCGACCGTATTTCCAGGAGCATTGTTCATGACCGTTTCGGTTGCCCTATTTGACGCCGCCTACGAACGACTTGGTGCGCGCATAGACGCGTTGGGCCTCGACATTGAGATCCGTACTTTCGACAAGGACGGCAATTTTAATATCGGCGGTGCTAAAGTCCCGGCGGCGGACGCCGAAGTAGACTACCTCTGGCTTGGGCCCGATCTGGCGGGTGGTACCCTCGGCAGTTTGCCTTTCGATGTGGCCATCGCCTGTAAGAAGATCGGCGTCTTACAGACCTTCAACGCCGGTCTCGACAATCCCGCCTATAAGAAGATTTCCGACAAAGGTGTCCGCATTTGCAACAGCAGTGCGCAATCGGTCGCCATTGCGGAATATGTCATGGCGCATGCGT
>JBMYRC010000209.1:0-4979 GCA_049601975.1 Alphaproteobacteria bacterium
TCAAAATCGAACGTCCGGGCGGCGAGGAGTTTCGCTTCTCCGCGCATACGCCCGAATGGTCGGCGAAATCGCTCGGTCCCATGTGGATTGCGGTCAACGCCAATAAACGAAACATGACCCTCGATCTGAAGAAACCGGAAGCCGTTGAGATCGTCAAACGACTGGTCCGAGACGCCGATATCGTAATGGAAAATTATCGCCCCGGCGTGATGGATCGCCTCGGTGTTGGCTATGAGGCCTTGTCTGAGGTGAACCCGAGCTTGATTTACTGCGCGATTTCCGGTTTCGGCCAAGAGGGCCCGAGAAAAACACGCCGGCCTATGACGGGCGCATTCAGGCGACATCGGGCATCATGTCGATCACCGGTCATGTGGAGGCCGGGCCAACCCGCGCCGGCTTCGCGGTCTGCGACGCCATCGGGGGCATGACCGGCGCTTTCGCACTTTCCAGCGCGCTCTTCCAACGCACCCGCACCGGCAAGGGACAATTCATCGATATATCCATGTTGGACGCGGCGCTGACTTTCCTCTCGCCCGCGGTTTGTGAATACACTGTGGGCGGTATTGAGCAGAAGCAGATGGGCAACCAAGCGGTCAGCCGAAAGGCCACGGCTGATATTTACAGGGTCAAGGGTGGCTTTATGTTGTTGGCGGTAAACTCCGAGGGCCAATTCCGCGCACTCGCTGCCGAGATCGGCCGCGCCGATCTGCTCGACGATCCACGCTTCGTCGACTGGGACGCGCGACGTCAGAATGCCGACGCCTTGCGTGAGATCGTGCAGGAGAAACTGATCGAGGAAGACGTTGAAACCTGGTAGAAGCGCTTTGACGCGGTCAGCGCGCCGGCGGCGAAGATTTGGCGCATCGACGAGGTGGTCGAGCATCCGCAATTGGCGCATCGTGATGTCCTACAGACCATCAAGACACCGCATGGTGATATGACCCTCGTCGCATCGGGCTTCAAACTCGCCCATGGCGGGGGTGTTATCGACTGTCCACCGGTAGCGCCCGGTGAGCATAACGAGGAAGTCCTACTGGAGGCCCGATACACTGCCGAAGAGATCGAGGCATTGCGGTTGGATAGTGTTTTCTGAATAAGGCGTATGGCGATTCGCGAAAGTGGTGTCTACGGCCTTCCCTCCGCATTGTTAGCTGTGTGGATCGTGTAAAGAACAGCGCGTGGCGAGAATTCTTCTTGCCGGCAGATTTTAGTGACTTAACAATTATTTAGCACCTAAAGTATGGCGCGGCATTGTTCGGAGCAGAGTCGTCAGTGTGCCCGGTACCTGTCTTGTTGAACCATACGCCCCGCGCGGCGTAGCTTGTGTCATGATCCCGCAATGTCACAAGGTAATTGCATGAGCGAAGAAGGGAGCGTGTTGATAACCGCAGACGAAGAAACCGGCGACGTGAGCAAGTCTCCTGGCACTGGCATTCTGCCGTCCCACGCGATCCGTGCGTTGGTGCGCGCAAAGGCGATCCAGGGATCAGAGGAAATCTCTGTTGACCAGGTGCAGCCCGCCAGTATCGATTTGCGCCTGGGTAAGACGGCCTACCGCCTGCGGGCGAGTTTTCTGCCCGGTAGCCGTTCCACGGTCGAGGATAAGATTCGTGACTTCGGCATGCACGCCTTTGACATCACCGAGGGCGCGGTCTTGGAAGTCGGCTGTGTCTATATCGTCCCGCTCCTGGAATATCTGGCGTTGCCGCCACGCGTCTGGGGGTTAGCGAACCCGAAAAGCTCGACCGGGCGGATTGATGTGCTTACCCGCTTGATCACGGATCACGCCGAAGTCTTTGACAAGGTGAAGGAAGGCTATCACGGGAGGCTCTATGCGGAGATTTCGCCCCGCACCTTCAGCGTCGTCGTGCGCAAGGGAACTAAGCTAAGCCAGCTGCGTTTGCGCCGAGGTTCGGATAGTTTGAGCGCCGCGATGCATCACCGTTTGCACGAGGAATTCCGTCTCGTCGACCGAGACCTGAACAAGAAAGGGCCGTTTAAGGGGATTCCCCTGACCGTGGACCTGCAAGGGGAAGCGACGGACGGCTTGCTCGGGTTCCGAGCGCGCCAACACGCGGACCTGATCGATGTCGAAAATATCGGCTATTACGAACCCATCGATTATTGGGAGCCGATCTTCGCGCGCGAACATAAGCATCTCATCCTCAATCCAGGAGATTTCTATATCTTGGCATCGAAGGAGGCGGTCAACGTGCCGCCACAATACGCAGCGGAGATGGTGGCCTACGACACGCTGATCGGTGAATTTCGGGTTCACTATGCTGGGTTTTTCGATCCCGGATTCGGCTATGCGGAAAGCGGCGGTGCCGGATCGCGCGCAGTGCTCGAAGTGCGCTCGCACGAAGTTCCCTTCCTGGTCGAGGAAGATCAAGTCGTGGGATCACTCATCTACGACAAGCTGACCGACGTGCCGGACAAGATATACGGGATCCGGATTGGATCATCCTATCAACGCCAGGGATTGGCCCTGAGTAAACATTTCAAGCCGCTCGCTTAATACGCGCTCGGCGTCCTTAATTGCGAAAGGCAGGCTCGTGTCCGATGCATTATTGGGGCATTCCGTCCCTCGTCTCGAAGATCAACGATTTCTCACTGGTGCCGCGAAATACGCGGACGACCTAAACCTTGAGGGGCAGCTTTACGGCGTCGTTGTTCGCTCGACCCACGCCCATGCGCAGATTGCCGGGATCGATATCGAGGCGGCGCGCGCCGTCGGCGGCGTGATTGGCGTTTATGTCGAAGGTGACTTGGCGGCGGATGGCGTGGGAGACCTTCCCTGCAGCGCTGAGTTGCCGGTTGAATCTGGCCTATATATCCCGCCGCGCCCGGCGCTTGCGAAGGATCGCGTTCGTTATGTCGGCGATCACGTCGCTTTCGTCGTGGCCGAGACCGAAGACGCTGCCATGGAAGCGGCGGAGTTGGTCATGATCGATTACGATCCGTTACCCGCCGTGGTAGATGGCATGGCGGCCCAGGTTGAAGGCGCGCCGCAGCTTTGGGAGGGGGCGCCGAACAACATCATCTACCGCTTCCAAAAGGGTGACAAAGCGGCGATGGAAGCGGCCTTTGCTTCCGCCGCTCACGTGGTCGAACTGGACATCGTCAATAATAAGATATCGGCGGTGCCGATGGAGCCACGTTCCGGGATCGGTGAATACGATTTGGCGCGTGAGACGTATAGACTCACCTGCGCCGCACAGGGCCTGCACGGTATTCGGAGCCAGTTGGCGAAGTCCATCTTCCGGGTGCCTGAGGATCAAATGGAACTGGTGGCGCCGGATGTCGGCGGCGGATTCGGACTCAAGAATTTCGTCTATCCGGAATGGGTGCTGTTGCTATGGGCGGCACGCAAGCTCAGCCGTCCCATCAAATGGACCGGCGAGCGCGGCGAGGAATTTGCCAGCGCCACACAAGGGCGGGGCATTCGCACGCAGGGGCGCTTGGGGCTCGATGCGGAGGGCAGGTTCCTGGCGTTGGACGCCGATCTGGTGGCCGATTTGGGCGCATATCTCTCAGGCGCGGCACCCGGGGCATCGACCCGCGCGGCGCCGACTGCGATGGGCGGCGGCTATAAAATCCCAACGATCCACATGGAATCGCGCGGCGTCTTCACCAATACCGCGCCGATCGACGCCTATCGTGGAGCGGGCAAACCGGAAGCGAATTTCATCACCGAACGATTGATCGAAGCGGCGGCGCGACGCTGCGGTTTTGATCCGGTGGCACTGCGGCGTCTCAACGTGGTCGAGGACTATCCATATGAAACGGCCCAAGGCCTAACCTTCGATTGTGGTCGCTTCGGCCCAAATATCGACGACATTGTGCGTCTGCTCGATCGCGACGGCTTTGAAGCTCGCCGATCGACGTCCAAGGCGAACGGAAAATTGCGGGGGCTCGGCATTTCGTCTTTCCTCGAGACTTCACGCGGTGCTCCCCAGGAAGGGGCCGAGGTCCGGTTTGCGGCCGATGGCCAAATTGAATTGCGGGTCGGGACGGAATCCAACGGGCAAGGTCACGAGACGTCCTATAAGCAAATCGCGGGGTCGCGCCTCGGCCTCCCGATGGATGCGTTTACGTATATCCAAGCGGATACGCGCAAAATCCGTACCGGTTTCGGCCATGGCGGTGCCCGCTCCATGCATATGGGCGGCGGTGCGATGATGCACGCCATCGACGAGGTGTTGGAGAAAGCCCGCGACGTGGCGGCGCGCCTGCTGCAAGCGGACGCGGACGGCCTTAGTTATGCGGATGGCGCATTCTCCGTCACGGCGACAGGGCAGTCGATCAGTTTGGCCGATGTCGCGGTGGAAGCGGAAGGAAGTCTCGACACTTTCGTCTTTGACGAGGACGTGCCTTTTACGTTTCCTAATGGTTGCCAAGCAGCCGAGGTCGAGATCGATCCAGAGACCGGGCATATTGAACTGTTACGTTATGTCGCCGTCGACGATTACGGCACATTGGTTAATCCAATGCTGACCGAGGGGCAGGTGCACGGTGGCTTGGTGCAGGGAATTGGCCAGGCGCTTGGCGAGAACTGCACCTATGATGATGAGTCGGGACAGCTGCTGGCAGGCTCAATGATGGATTATTGGCTGCCGCGCGCGAGCCAGTTGCCGAAATTCGAGGTCCATCTCGAAGGTGTGCCGACGAAGGCCAATCCGCTCGGCGTTAAAGGCTCGGGCCAGGCCGGATGTATCGGCGCACCGCAGACCATCGTCCACGCTGTTCTCGATGCGCTGGCGTCATTTGGTATCGATGAGATTGATATGCCGGTTACCAGCGAAAAGGTTTGGCGGGCGATAGCAACCGCAGAAAATTAATATCTGAATTTGTGTTTACTATTTTTCAGTCGCCTTTTGCGCAATTCACTATGCAAAAAAAGGCAATAATTTTAATAATATATAAGGGGCTGTCCCAGATAACTAGCCCATATTTGTTCTAACCCATTGCCTTCGCTG
>JBMYRC010000210.1:0-4872 GCA_049601975.1 Alphaproteobacteria bacterium
GGCGGTTGGCGGAGTATCTGCATGGCCAGGACGATTGGGAAGTCGTTGGCCTCTCTCGGCGTGAACCCATCGGCGGCAACGACGTGCCACGCATTGCCGTCGACCTCTCGGACCGAGCGGATACGACCGCGAAACTCGGAAACCTCTCCGACATTACGCATATCTTCTACGAAGCGCGCTTCGACCATGAGGAAGGTCAGCCGGAACCCATCGAAACCAACCTCTCGATGTTCCACAATCTGATCGAAACACTCGAGCCGGTCGCGCGGAACCTTGAACACGTCCATGTCGGCAGTGGGCACAAGAATTACGGATTGCATTCGGGACCGGCTCCGACACCCGCCCGCGAGGATGCACTCCGGACCATCCAGCTGAGTTTCTACTACCAACAAGAAGATTTCATCCGCGCCCTACAGATAGGGAAATCATGGTCCTGGTCGACGGCACGTCCGACCGGCCTGTGCGATACAGCCCCCGGTATTACCCGCAGCATGATCAGTCTGATCTGCGCCTATGCCGCGATTTGCAAGGAACTGGAGCTGCCGCTGCGCTTCCCCGGCACGGAGGGAAATTACCACGCTCTCTATCAATGTACTGAGGCGCTGCATCTGGCGAAAGCCACAACGTGGATGGCGACGGAGCCGAAATGCGCCAACCATGATTTCAATATCACCAACGGCGATACGTTCCGCTGGTCTACGCTCTGGCCACAATTCGCAGACTACTTCGACATGGAACTGGGGCCGGTGCAGACCATCGACCTCGCCAGGCATATGGCGGTTATGGAGCCGGTCTGGCAGCGTATCGTCGACAGGAACGACTTGATCCGCCAACCTCTCGACCAAGTCGCCCTCTGGTCCTATTGGCGGCACCTTTGGACGCCAGACTGGGACATCGTCTCATCGACCATGAAGGCGCGCAAATTCGGTTTTACCGAGTTTGTCGATTCAGAAGAAATGTTCTTCCAGATGTTCGACCACTTCCGAGCAGAACGAGTGTTTCCTTGAGAATTTTGTCATTCCGGAAGGACCAAAGGCCCTATCCGGAATTACTGCCTGAGATTTCCTACCAGGACCGGTGTCCGGGTCCAGCGCTCAGGCCATATTCCGGGTTCCCGCTTTGCGACCCCCGGAATGACGGGAAAACTAACGCACTGCGCCCCCATCCAGATCGAGCATTTTCTCCGCAACTTCCGCGATCATCCGCCACGATGCGGACGGGTCTCGTGTCGCTTCCGCATCGTCGAAATAGGTATCGAGCAAGACATGCTCACACCCCATCTCCTCGAGGGACGCGAGGTCGCGGTGCACTTGATCGAGCGAGCCCGTACCCATCACCCGCGTCTTGTCGTCGGCTGCCGCATCGAGAATGCGCAATCGTATCCGCGGGCAGAGTGCCGGCATCTTCGCACCCTCTTCATTCGCTAGCTGTCGCAGTCGCGGCACACCTTCGTCGCGCAGCCAGGCCTCTTGGAATCGAATTGGATGCCACGCATCACCGAGCCGGATAGTCCGCCGCAGCGCCGCATCGCTCGCACCCCCCACCCAGATCGGCGGATGCGGTTTGCGCGCGGGACGTGGAGCCGTATCGACATCGCGATACGAGACGTACTTGCCTTCGAAACTCGCTATCTCTTCCGTCCACAATTGTTTGATGGACGCGAGATACTCGTTAGTGATCGCACCGCGTTCCCGGTACGGCACTTTGAGGGACGCGAATTCTTCCTCCGCCCAACCAATGCCGACGCCAAGAATCAGGCGTCCGCCGCTCAACTGATCGATGTTGGCGAGCGCGCGTGCCGTCTCCAATGGATTGCGATACGGCACGATGAGGACCGTTGTGCCGATCTCCAGTTTTTCGGTCACACCTGCGAGCCAGGCGAGCGTGCTGATCGGCTCGTAGAAGGGCGCGGGATAAGCGGCCGCCACGTCCGGTGTGATTACGACATGGTCCGACGTCATGATTGAGTGATAGCCAAGCCCCTCCACCACACGCACCCACCGCAGAAAGTTCTTCGGGTTGGCAGACGGCCCGAAGTTGAGAAGATTGACACCGAATTTCATAATGCAGACGCCTCACTCAGCTGTATGTTTATTATCAGTTATCTATCCGGGCGCGCCGCGGTCGCAATAGTGCACATGCTCGTCACCGAAGATAGGGACCAGGCGAAGGAGCCAATCGTGAAAGAGCGACAGCTGGAAGCGTTTCGCGCCGTCATGCAACACGGTAATATCACACGGGCGGGCGAAGCCATACGCCTATCACAACCCGCCGTCACTCGGTATATCGCCGATCTCGAACGCGAAGTCGGTTTTAACCTCTTCATTCGACGGAAAGAAGGCTCTCTGCCCACACCGGAGGCCTATGCCTTCTATGAAGAGGTGCAGCATTCCTTTGCCGGCTTAGAACGATTGTCTCAGGCGGCGCGGGAAATTCGGGAATTGCGGAGAGGTCATATCAAGATCGCAACGCTTCCCGCCGCCGCGTTCGAACTGGCTCCCTCAATCACAACGGCATTTCTGCAGGTACACAGCGATATCAAAATTACGCTAGACGTGCATACATGCGAGCGGATCGCCGATCTGGTCGCCGGTCGTCAGGTTCATCTCGGCATCGCTCAACTCAACAGCAATCCGCCGGGCATCGACATACTGAACAGTTATCGCTCCGAGTGCGTTTGCGTGCTGCCTACCGACAGCCCTTTAGTGCGCCACAAGATCATCAAGCCCAAACACTTGCAGGAAGCTTCGACTATCCTCCTCGCGCAACACACCATCTCCTCCCGGCACATCGACGTGGCCTTCCTAGCAGAGAACGTTCAACCGAACGTCCTCATCGAATGCCAACCTTCCTACGTCGCCTGTTGTCTCGCGGCACAAGGCGCCGGTGCCGCAATCGTCGACCCACTGACCGCGGAGTTCTTCTCACGGCACGCTATTGAGATCCGACCATTCAAGCCCGCTATTCCTTTCGACTTTCATCTGATCCGGCCAACGAGAGAATCGCCCTCCCTGGCCGTTCGACAGTTTCTCGACACGGTCGTCGATCACATGGACAAACACGACAAACTTCGGGCGCTCGGCTAAACCGATGCATTCTTTTTTGTTATGGATGATTGATAATTTAGCATTTTTTGTATTCTCGAGTTTGCTCTACCGTCATTCTTGATGCGGCGTTAGCAGCTTCACCGAGTGTCTGCGCCGCGAATGAAATTGTCGGGAGAATACCCATGCAGAACCGCCTCACTGGTTCCTTTGTCGCCCTCATCACACCGTTTAATCGGGACCATTCAATCAATTTCGAAGGTTTCCGCGCCCTCCTCAAATTCCAGGAAGACAACGGGACGCGAGCAGTCCTGATCATGGGGTCGACCGGCGAAGTTTCGATGCTGTCGCCGGACGAACGGCGACAAATTATTGCTGAAACCGCAAAAATGAAAACCAGCGGCATGAAGTTCTTTTACGGATGCACCGGCAACAATACGGAGGCGACAATCGACTATCTACGATTCGCCAAGGCGGAAGGTGCGGACGGCGCGATATTAGCCGCACCGCCGTATATCTGCGCCGCCGAGGACGATATCGAATATTTCTTCCACCGCGTTGCCGATTCAGTCGATATGCCGCTCGGTATCTACAACAATCCGCCACGGGTTGAGACCGACTTGAAGTACGACGTCTTGTTGCGGCTTTTCGCACATCCGAACTACGTCGTCCTAAAGGAATCGACGAGCCGCGTTGGACAGGTGGGGCGGATTCTCGCCGCCCGTCCCGACGCGTCCGTGATGTGTTGCGATTCGCCCAATCTCGGATTGGTCGTCCCGACAATGGCGCTTGGTGGACATGGAACGGCGAACATGACCGGAAATATCGCACCACGTGAACTGGCGGCTATTTCCGAGCCTTGGACGGATGACACCGGCGCGACCGCGTTCCGCGAGGCGTATTTAAAGAATTTACCGCTCTTGCATTATACCTACTCGGCAATCAATCCGGTCGCCCTTAAGTCGTTAATGGCGGCGGCCGGATTGCCGGCAGGACCTTTGCGTGAGCCGCTACGCGCTCTTCCGCGAGAGCGTATCGAGGAAGGGCTCCAGATACTGACGGAACTTGGCCTTGATACCGCCTACGGATTTACACGGCAGATCGCCGCCTGACCATGTGCGGCCCCGTAACATCAATATCGGGAAATTGCCGCTAGGCGAAGACGGCCTTACTACCTCTAATCGTCACGGTGATATGCCCCATCACCGTGTCTGCCTTGGCGCCATGCCAATGGTTCTCGCCCGCTTTGACGTGGACGACATCACCGACATTAATTTCCTGTTCTTCGGTCTCAGTCGCCACCATGCCGGAGCCGTGCACCACGACCAAAATCTGATCGCAATCATGGGTATGCCAGCCGGTCGTGGAACCCATGGTGAAATTCACCACGCTGCAATTATAGTTCTCAGAATCGCCCGGCTCGATTACGTTCTGGCGCGAGCGACGCACCTCACCGCCGGTCCAGCCTTCGATCGGAACGGCCTCCCCCAAATCGATTTCCGGAATGTCCTTCAATGTCACGACGCGCATGGCGGCTCTCCCTAAAATAGTTTCTGCTACCTATGTAGGGCTTAGCCGGCCTCCGTCACAGGAAGCGACAGCGGTGCGATTTCCTGACTGGTGCGGCCAAGAAAACTCGTGCCCTCGACTGCCGCTTCCATACGCGCCTGCCCATCGACAATCTTCTCGGCGGCAGTCTGCCGATCAAGGGTCAGGCATTCGTGGTCGCGAACAGTTTGTATGCCGTCGATATAAACATCCTTCAACGCACGGTCGGCGGCAGAATGGATTAGGCACATCAGCGGGTCGCGCGACGGCAACATCATGG
>JBMYRC010000211.1:0-4858 GCA_049601975.1 Alphaproteobacteria bacterium
GCGGTATGACAATGCGCTTCATGCCCGGCACCTCCGTCTTTGACCGCGCCGAAGCAACGCGCATGCATCGCAAGATGGGTGTAGTCGACCACGCGGAGCGCACAATCTATTTGATGCGTGGCGAAGACCGCACCGGTGAGAACGATTTCCGGATGCGGCTTTGAGCTTTCGCAAAAGAGCAGCAAATCCCGAAACGCTCAGGCCATAATTCCGAATTCGTTTCGCGCTTCGAAATGACAAAGATAAAGAGAGAATGGTCATTCTGGGGCGACCGATAGGTCGAACCCGGAACTATGGCCTGAGCCTCCCGGCAAAAACCGGCTCTAAATATTCAGTAGCTCTTTTACTTTTCCCGGCGCCAGGGCTTGGCCGGCGTATAGCTTGCCGTCAATTTCCAGGATCGGTGTCGAGCGGATCCCCGCGTCGTCGATCTTATCTTGCGCCTCTTCATCCATCATAAGATCACGCGTGATGTATGCGATGCCATGGGATTCCAGAAATCGCTTCAACTGATCGCAGGGAACGCAAAACGGCGTCGTGTAGACGGTCACATCGCGGGTTTCGTCGGCCATTAGATTTTTCCTTCCGCTTTCAGGCGGCGGTATTCGTTGTTCCGCTCTTCCCATTCGGCCTTGGCGCTTTCGTCCTGAAAGGGCTGTTCCTCGGTGAAGATCAGGCGTTTCCAATCCTCACCCTTGCCCCAGCGATATCCGGCCTCGCGCGTCGTGCGAGGGCCTTCCGCCTGTGCCAATAGGTCAAGCGCCTGTTGGAAGACATCGCGCTGCTCGGCCACATTGCCGGGCTCGCCGCATGGGCTTCCGAGCGGATAGTCGACAAACAGAAAGCGTGCCACGCCGCAATGCTCGACGATATCACGCGCGGTGCCCATCACCACGGTGGGAACCCCGTGCGCTTCAAGATACCTGCTGATCAGACTCACGGTCTGATGGCAGACCGGTCATATGGGAACGATGACGACCGCATCGATCCCGTCGGCCAGGCAATACTCAAGCGCTGTCGGCCCCTCTTCTTCGAGCACCTTGCGCTTGCTGTAATTATTATAGGCACCGTAGACCCGATCCGGCATTGATCCGATCCGCCCATCCGCCAAGGCTTCCCGCATCCGATCGATCGGATAGAACGCATTGACGTCGTCGAGCGTCGTCGCGTTGCGGTCGAAATCGAGCGTGCGGCTATAGAGCTTTTGCGTCGGCGTGTCCGCCGGGATCGAATAGACGCCGCGAAAATGATCCTCGACGATGGGGTTCTCTTCCGTCTCCGGATCGAAATGCACCGCGACTTCGCTGGTGCCGAGTAATCCCACCTTGCATTCCGAAAGCGGTTTCGCGAGCGGTGTGAACGGTACATCGTCAAAATGCGCCCATTCGTAGGATTTATCATACCCCTGACTGAGATAGTAATCCCGGGTCCGGTCGATATAGCGTACGTGTTCCATCAGCCCATCCAAATACGATGCGTCAATTGAGAGACAATTTAGATTTTTTGACGCGATTGTCATGTCGGGCCTAGCCCCTCGACAGGGATGCCGAGAAGGTGCCCGTTATAAAAAAACGCGAAACAACACCATACACAGTATTAAAAATACCGCTGATTTGGGTATCGACGGGCGTCCGTATCCCGTAATCCACGATTGCTTCTTCATTTCACGTGTCAGAAACGTGGTGATGCACACCATAAATTCGACGTTTTGTCTATATGAAGATCCTCGCTCGTCCCATTGTACATCACTCAGCGGCCTGTGTCGTCAGTCCTTCCTCTAAATCTCGCGCGTTCATGCGCGCGTCGCGCTCCACGGCATCCCCATATCCGCCACCACCGCCGGTGCGCATGATCAGGAGGTCGCCTTTCTTCAGCTCGACGCCTGCCTTGGAGCCGACGCGGATGGTCTCGCCGTCGCGATTGATCAGGTTCTCCGCGTGGCGGCCAGGGCCGCCGCCAAAAACGCCTTCAGGAGCGATGCGGAAGCGGTCGCCATATGTGGCAAAAGTGATGCCGTCCTCCAGAATGCGGTAGCTCTTCTCAAAGCCGAGGCCGCCGCGGTGTTTGCCTTTGCCGCCTGAGTCCGGGATCAGGGCGTAGTTTTCCACCCGGAAGAACCCGTAATCGAGCTCCATCGCTTCCATCGGGATGTTCGAGCAGTTGGAGAGCGCGCAATCAACGCCGTCGCAGCCATCGATCGCAGCTCCGCCGCCGTAACCACCGCCGAAAATTTCCAGATAGATGTTGTACTTACCGTCACGGAACTCGCTCAGGCATGCCGCAGTCGTCGTATCGTATCCGGGCGCAATCACCTTTTCCGGCACAACTTGCGACAATGCCATCATCACTGCATTGAAGACCCGGTAACTCGGCAACAAGCGGGCGCGCACCGGGGCCGGCGGCAGTGGATTGAGGATGCTGCCCTTCGGTGCGGTTACCTTGATCGCCCGGGTGCTGCCGTCGTTGATCAGCACGTCCGGGTCGGTCAACACCGATTTCAGGCACGCGATCGCCGCCGCCTCGGTCGAGGCGAAGGGATTGTTCATATTGGTTTTTACCTGAGGGTCAGAGCCCGCGAAATCGACCTCGATCCCATCGCCGTCAATCGTCAGCTTGGCTTTGATGCGGACCGGTTCCTGCCCGATGCCGTCGTCGTCCAACATCGCTTCGCCCGTATAGGTACCATCCGGCACGGCGCGGATGGCGCTGCGGATCCGGCGTTCGGCATAATCCAACATCTCAACCATGGCGGCATCGACGGTCTCCACGCCGAATTTGCGGCACAACTCGCGCATACGCTCCGCGCCGATGGCGTTGGCGGCAAATTGCGCATTGAGATCGCCAATTGTCGCGTCCGGCATGCGCACATTGGAAGCGACGAAACGCTCAAGCCCGCCGCCGCTCCAATCGCGGGAGAAGCTGTATTTTGTTGGCGGAAAGACGAGTCCTTCCTGGTGAATGTCTCCGGCATTCGGATTCAGGCCCGGCGCACCGCCGCCGAGATCGATGTGGTGTACAACCGTGGCACTGAAGCCAACTAACTTCTCCTCGAAGAAAACCGGCGAGAACAAGAAGATATCCGGCAGATGCTGGCCACCGTGATAGGGATCATTGTTGATGAAGAAGTCGTCCGGCCCGATCTCGTCCAGATCATAGAGCTCCAGGCACGGCCGAAACGTATGAGTGATCGAGCCCAATTGCAGCGCTATCAATTCCGCCTGCGCCACTACGTTACCGCGCCGGTCGAGCAGTGCCGCTGAACAATCCTGAGCCTCGCGCACGATGGGGGAGTGTGCGGAGCGGATAAGCTTCGCGCCCATCTCATGTGCACCCGCGAGCAAAGCCCGTGTGATGACCGCTTGATCGACGGGAGATACGGTTTTCGCCATCTGTTTAACCTTCCTTATGCGTCCAGCATAACGCATCGCCCCTTGAGACGTCATTCCCGCGTATGCGGGCATCCAGAATGTCCCATCCAGCCTGCTGGATTCCCGCATACGCGGGAATGACAAACAAAGTTATGATCATGTCTGGAACACCATCACGATATTACCGTGCGGGTCAGTCGCCGTCATCCACCCCGGCGGCGCGTAGATCGTCGAGGTGCCGTCCTCAATCAAAAGCGGCCCGGCCATCGCCGTCGCCAGGACCGCGCTGCGCGGTAAAACTCGACATGTCAGCCGCTCGCCCCGATCCAGCATATCGATGTTGATGCCGTCTTCGGAAGTCGTGGCGAATCCATCACCCAGGTTGGGGATCGCCGAGGGTGCCACCTTGGCCCCGACACGGAAGGATACGATCTCGACCGGGTCGTTCGGCAGTTTGGAGAATTCGAAGATGCGATGATGTTCCTCGCCGAAGAGCGCCGACAACCGCTCCGCCGTCATCCCGCTGGCATCGCTTTCGGAAAGGGGCACCGTCACTTCAAAGGCCTGACCAACATAGCGCATCTCCAAGGCCCGGTCGTATTCCACATCGCCGTCGATGCCGAGCGATTGGAGATATGCCAACACCTCGCCTTCCAACTCATTCAAAATTTCCCGCACATCCCCGACCGCAGCTTCGTCCAAACGCAATTTTCGGGTGCGAGCGCGATAGTGGATGTAATCGGACATCAGCAAACCAGCGGCCGACAGCACGCCTGCATGGGGTGGGACGATGACGGTTGTCACGCCTAATTCCTCCGCGACGCGGGCGGCATGAAGCGGTCCTGCCCCGCCGAACGGCACAATCGCGTAGCCGCGCGGATCACGCCCGCGCTCAGTCGAAACTTGTTGAATGGCACGGACGATATTGGATTCCGCCAGTTGGATGATGCTGTCCGCCAGTTCCTCGACACTCATGTCGATCTCTTTCGCCATCGAAACAAAGACCGAGCGGGACGCTTCGGGAACGACTTTCATCTGTCCGCCAAGGAAGGATTCCGCACGCACGCTCCCTCTGATCATATGGGCGTCGGTTACCGTCGGCACGGTGCCACCACGCCCGTAACAAGCCGGACCAGGGTCCGCACCCGCCGATTGCGGCCCGACCCTTAGCAACCCGCCATCATCAATCCAGCCGATAGATCCACCACCCGCGCCCACGGTGACGATGTCGATGACAGGCGTTTTGACTGGCAATCCGTCAATCTTCGTCATCGATGCCAAATCGGGAACACCGCCGGAGATCAGCGACACATCCGTGCTCGTCCCCCCCATATCGAGAGTAATGAGATCGTGCGCGCCTGAGGCTTCCACCTGTCGCAGTGCGCCGATCACGCCGGCCGCCGGACCCGAGAAGAGCGCTGCTATGGCGTTGCGGGCCATGGCTTCCGCCGGCATCCGTCCGCCATTCGATTGCATGACGCTGAATTGGC
>JBMYRC010000212.1:0-4834 GCA_049601975.1 Alphaproteobacteria bacterium
ATTGTTTTCGAGGGCATGACCCGAGTGGAACTCGACCTCGCCTACGACAACAGAAACAATGAAGAGCCTCTGAGCAACGCCGATCCCCACTAACCTCCACGTCAAAAGTTAACGTCAAATCGTGTTTGTTTGACGAAACTGTGGCTGTAACTCCCTCGCCCCGTAGAGCCGGAAGGAGCCGCGGTCGATTTTCCGGGTTCTCGGCTTTGTCCGGCCCGCGGCCCCCTGTATTTCCCGGACGTCAGTTTTCGTTCCTGAGTGGAAGTCAAAAGGTAAGCAGTGCTGTGTCCGCTTTGGCAAAATTCCGGTGAAAGGATACGGAATTCAAGAACCTTGATTCTTCATGAACTGGGTCGGTAGAGGCAAGCCGCTTCGGGTCAGAGTTCGGTATTCTGTCAACGGAATTGGATTGGTGAATTTGAGCGCTTGATGAGGCAGTGCCTCAGGTTTTCAGCGAATTTTCGCATCTGCCATAGAGTTTCAATAAGCCGCCATTCCGGGACACGTAGTGGACCGGGAATTTTTGCCTGAGCGACATGCGGGGTCACTCTTCCCCGCCAGGGGTACTTGGGCAATAATTCCGGATAATCCTGCGGATTTCCGGAATGACATACTTCTCCAGAAAATCGCCATCGGGAATTGACTGATAAGGTTCACACAATAGCGAAATACTTTGAAACCTTGGAGGTTGGAAAGGTACTCATTTCGCCGGGCGATTGCCTGATAACACGCGAAGACATTATTGCCTTTGCGACGGAGTGGGACCCGCAACTTTACCATATTGATGAGGACGCGGCGCGAGGATCGCCCATTGGAGGTTTCTGCGCGTCGGCTCTGCATTCCATGGCCGTGTGTCAAAAACTAGCGCGCGAGACGGGCATCTTTGAATATCTGCCCATCATTGGTGTTGGGATTACCGAGCTGCAATTCCCAAAACCCGTCATTGAAGGGGACCGGGTAGGGAAGTTGGTTAGATATAATTGTTGAGTTCGGTGTCTTGCTGCCCGAATTACTGCAAGAGGGTGGCGGTCACAAAAATCGAACACCGAATTCCAAACATTTTTTTTGGAGGAAGTTTGAACCATGGCGCGCGAAAACGTGGATATCGATATCGATTTTTACAAAGAACTGTCCTACGTGTCCGGTTTGAAAACCTGCGGTGCGCTGCTCTTCAATGTCGGGATGACCGCACGTGACGACGACAGTGTTCTCGTGGGGCCGGGGGATATGGCGAAACAGTTTGAGCAGGTTTTCCTGCGGCTACAGCAGATCACGGCGGCGGCCGGGACGGATTTCGAGCATATGGCGAAAATCACGATCTTCGTCACGGACATCGACCATGCCTACGCGGATAGCAGTCAGTGGCGACGACACTTTTCAGGATGCCCGGTATCGTCTCTCGTCGAGGTGGCGGACGACTAATAAGAGAGACATTTTGTCAATTATATGCTATGCTGTCAGCATACATCTAAGCCACATTTCTCTGCAGAAAATTGCTGTAACCAGATTTCGCCACATTCAGCGATATCGTGATACTGTGCGTGGGGTTGTTCCTTGGGAAAAACAATACAAACCGTAATCTTGGTCCCGGCGGCTGGGGGCGCTACCCTTATGCGGGTACCACAGATAGGCGTAGAGCGATGAGTACCGAAACGTTGAGCCGCTTGGTCGATCCGGAAAATGGGTTGATCGACCGTAGTATCTTCACTAACCGCGATATTTTCGAGCAGGAGCAGGAGCGCATCTTCACCCGCGCTTGGCTGTTTGTCGGGCATGAGAGCCAGATTCCCGAGCCGGGGGATTTCGTTTCCTCGCGGATGGGGACGGAGCCTGTGATCCTGTGCCGCGATCGGGAGCGGCGCATCCGTGTCTATCTCAATTCCTGCCGCCATCGGGGCATGAAGGTGTGCCTCTACGACGAGGGCAACACCAATGTGTTTACCTGTCCTTATCATGCATGGAGTTACGGGCTCGACGGTTCGCTTGTCGGGCTTCCGCAGCAGGAGCAGCTCTATCCCGGTATGGATAAGTCCCAGTGGTCGCTGATCGAAGTAGCGCAGTCGGAGAATTACAAAGGCTCGATCTGGGCGACTTGGGACGCAGCGGCGCCGCCATTTTTGTCATATCTCGGCGGAGCGAAAGAGCATCTCGATCTAACCCTCGATCATCGCGACGGTAGCGATGGCGGATCGGAGGCTTTCGTCGGTGTTCACAAATGGGTCGTGCCATGCAATTGGAAATTGCCGTCGGAAAATTTCCTCGGCGACACCTATCACAATATCAGCCACCGCTCGGTTGACCTCGTCGGCATTGGGCCGAGTGCGGCGCGGGGCACCAAGGGACGGCGCGACGGCGAGCTCGACAACGCCCAGCACCTCTGGGTAAGTTTTCCGGGCGGGCACGGTGTGCACAGCGCCATGAAACCGGCGGACGCGGAGTACATCGAGGCGTTTCGGGATAATCCGGTGGTCGCGGCGTATTACCGCCACTGCTATGAGGAGCGGAAGCGGCGCCTTGGCGATAAGTCGCGGCTGCTGCCCTTCGTCGGCACGATGTTTCCGAACACCTCCTATCACGGTGGCCAACCGAGGGCGGTTTGCGTTTGGCATCCGCGTGGGCCGGAAGAGACGGAGATTTGGCGCATTTTCCTGGTCGACGCGAACGCACCGCCGGAAGTGAAAGAGCTGCTGCGGCGCTACTACATGCGCTATTCGGGCCCGGCCGGAATGACCGAACAAGACGATATGGAGAATTGGAACTACGCGACGGCGGGTGCCCGCGGCCCGATCGCGCGGCGCCATCCCTTCAATTATCAGCAATCCATCGGCAAGGTGGAGACGGGCCACTCGATGTCCGGCCGCGTCGCGACCCAAATCACGGAGGAGAACGCGCGTCAGTACTATCGGCACTGGGGGCTCTATATGGAGGGGGCGGATTGGGACCGCCTCTATCAGGGCGATGCCGCGAATGCCGAGGCGGCAGAATGAGTGCCGCCTTGAAGCCGGCGCCATTGCCGCGCGGCGAGGCCTATTTTCGCCTGCGCGGTATTGCCGAGGACTTTCTGTATGAAGAGGCGGAGTTGCTGGATGCCCGTAATTTCGGCGCCTGGCTCGAGCGGCTCTCCGACGAGTTGACCTATTTCATGCCGATGAAGCGGAACGTGAAAGCGGGCGAACATGCGAACCGTGAGAGCACCCGGGAAGGGCGCGACATTAATTGGTTCGAGGAAGATAAGTGGACGCTTACCAAGCGCGCCGAGCAGGTTATGACCGGTGTCCACTGGGCCGAGGAGCCGCTCTCGCGGGTCTGCCATATGGTGAGTAATATCCAGCTGACCGATATTCGCCCCACAACCGAAGGCGCAACGGAGTTGGACGTGCGCAGCCGGTTTCTTGTCTATCAAAACCGGGTTGAGCACGAGGCGTATTTCTTTGTCGGGAAACGCAGCGACACGCTGCGTTTCGAGGACGGGGATTGGCGTTTGTTACGCCGCGAGGTGGAACTCGATCAGAATGTGTTGTTGGCGAAAAACCTGACGGTTTTTTTCTAGGAGAATGTGAATGGGAATTGAAGTTCGAAAACTGGGGGGGGCGATGCTGGCGGAGATTGTCGGCGCGGATGTGTCGAAGCCGTTGAGCGAGGCCGATAAGACGATCGTCAATCAAGCCTTCATCGATCATTGCGTTCTGGTCTTCCGCGATCAGTTCATGGAGCCACCGGAAGTTCTGGAGCTGTCCAATGCGTTCGGGCCGGTTGAGCCGCACATCACGGTCAAATACCGCCATCCCGACTACCCTGATCTGATAGTGATGACGAATATGAATGAGAAGGGCGAGATCGACGCGCATGAGACCGCGCGCGGTGTCGGCTGGCACACAGATATGTGCTACATGCCGCTGCCCGCGAAGGCGACGCTTTTGCACACGATTGAAATCCCGGAGACAGGCGGCGACACGTATTTCGCCAATATGTATATGGCGCTGGACGAGATGCCAGCGGATTTGCGGGACCGGATCGAGGGTTTGCGCGCCACCTTCCGCTATGGTGGCCGCGCGGCCGAGCGTAATTTGCGGTTGGAGAAGGAAGATCAAGATAAACCGCTGCAGGATCACCCTATCGTAAAGCGTCACCGCGAGAGCGGGCGGAAGTCGCTCTTCGTCAACCCGACCCACACGGTCGGCATTCTCGGATGGGAGGATGAGGCGGCGCAAGGGTTGCTCCAGGAGGTCTACGAATGGGCGGGGCAGGAGCGTTTTCAGGCCTGCCACGTTTGGCGCCCTGGGGATACGGTGATCTGGGATAATCGCTGCTGTTGGCACTCCGCGACGGGAGAAAACCCGCTCCGCCAACCGCGCCGTTTCTACCGTGCAACCATTGCCGACCGGGCGCATTGACACACCAAGCTGGCCGCGCTACCTACGCGTTCCTAAGTTATAGGCACCGCTCACATACGCGGTCCCGTGCGGAGAGGTGGCAGAGTGGTAATGCAGCGGATTGCTAATCCGTGTACCCGATAGGGTACCGGGGGTTCGAGTCCCCCTCTCTCCGCCACCTTTTATTCATTGATATAACAATGTAAATTGAAATTTTGGCCGTTCGTAATTCTGCCGATATTTCGGTGGCTTAGGAAGTATCTCCCAGCTGTTTGAGGTCAGGAGAAACGCTTCGGTCGCGTATCCACGCGCCGATTGCCCAGATTATCTCCTTGGGCGTGTTTGTCAGTACCTGACGGCGCGCGATTTGTTGCGGATTGGCGCTGATGTTGCGAATTATTCGGTTCCGTTAAACCCGAAAAGACTCCGCTGTTCCGACCATTCGAGTGGAAGCCGGGAGG
>JBMYRC010000213.1:0-4788 GCA_049601975.1 Alphaproteobacteria bacterium
GGTGCGGATTGAGGTGCGGTGTTTCGCGCGTTTAGGTGCTCTTTGAATTTTTTAAGCATAATACAAATATCGTGGTTCCGTTGGTATTCCGCAAGCCTTTAACTCCCATGCGATATCGCCATCTATTCGGACAACACAACAGGACTACACGACGATGAATATGTTCCGCACCGGCATACCGATCGCAGGGATGACCAGCGTCTTCCTTTTCTGTGGCTTCCTGGTCGGCGGCGAAGGCGGAATGATCATCGCCTTGCTGATTGCCATCGCGATGAATGGATTCGCCTATTGGAATGCCGACAAAGTCGTCTTGCGGATGTACGGTGCAAAGGAAGTCGACCGCGGTTCCCCGCCTGCATATTATGGGATCGTTGAGCAATTGGCGACAAATACCGAACTGCCCATGCCTCGGGTATACATCGTCGAGAATGAACAACCGAATGCCTTCGCCACCGGCCGTAATCCCGAAAACGCGGCCGTTGCCGCGACGACTGGCCTCCTCGCACGTTTGAGTTCGGAGGAGATCGCCGGTGTGATGGCCCACGAACTCGCTCATGTTAAAAACCGCGACACGTTAATTATGACGATTACGGCAACGATTGCAGGAGCAATTTCGATGATCGCCAACATGGCATTGTTCGCGGGAATGTTCGGCGGCCACGACAATCGCGACAATCCATTGGGCGGACTTGGAACGATTTTGGTCGCATTGCTCGCCCCCTTCGCAGCGATGCTCGTTTAAATGGCGATAAGCCAGACTAGAGAATACTCAGCGGATCGTCTTGGCGACGAGGATTTGCGGTCGACCCTTGGGGCTTGCCTCAGCCATAGAAAAACTTGAGAGCTCCTCAAAAACCATCGACAACGTTACGGCGGAGCAAAACCCCGCAACCGCTTACCTATTCATCGTAAACCCGCTTCACGTTCAATCAATCGGCGGTTTATTCTCCACCCATCCACAGATGGCAGACCGGATCATGCGGTTACGCGAAATGGCGGGTGAGACTTCGCCCTCGACACCACGTCGACCGTGGGGATGATCAGTTCATTTTGCTTGTCTCACTGATGCTTTCGTCCTAAATCGGCGCTATGGCAATAACCGCCGGTATTCCTGCAAGATCCGCAGCAATCAAACTTTTGAATGCTGTCCTGATCGACAAAACGTCGCTCGACAACGCAATGACCGAGTCGGAGGAATTTTCTCGCCTCCTCGGGCCCGACCGCGCGTTTGCGCGCATGCTGGTCAGCACAAGCTTGAGGCACTTAGGTGAGATCGATCTCGCTATCGATCAGTTCCTTCTGAAACCTTTGGCTCAAAATGCCATTTTGGTCAGACAATCGCTTAGAATAGGTGCCGCCCAACTCCTCTTCCTCGGCACTCCGGCACATGCCGCCGTCGATACATCCGTTACCCTCCTGAAAGGAACCCGCTGCGCCGGCTTTACGGGCTTGGTGAATGCTGTGTTACGCCGTGTTCCATCAGCTGAACCCGCGTCCCTCTCTGCGGGCGCCATTGCGAATACGCCGGATTGGCTCTTCGATACATGGCAGAAAGAGTATGGCGACGATCTTGCTCAAGAAATTGCGCTCGCTCATACGCAAGAAGCGCCGCTCGATATCACGCCAAAGGCGGACCCCAAAAGTGTTGCACAGCAGTTAGAGGGCGAATTGCTGTCGTCTGGATCGATCCGCGTCCGATCATCAGGCGACATCACGGAACTGCCGGGCTACAGCGCCGGCCATTGGTGGATTCAAGACGCCGCAGCAGCGCTACCAGTTCATCTAATTCCAGAGCCATCCGGCAAACGCATTTTCGATCTGTGTGCCGCACCGGGTGGGAAAGCGGCACAACTGGCGGCTGCGGGCGCACACGTGACCGCAATAGATCACTCGGATATCCGTCTTGATGTTATGCGCGCTAACTTCGAGCGTCTCAACCTCCAAGCGGAAATCCTCGCGGACGACGTCGCAACGTGGCGTCCCAAGGAATTGGCGGATGCCGTTCTATTGGATGCACCCTGCACGGCGACCGGAACGATCCGACGACATCCGGATATATTGTTCCTAAAGGAAAAATCAGACCTCCGACGATTGGCAAAGTTACAATACGAGTTACTCAATGCCGCTTCGGAAATGGTGCGCCCAGGCGGACATTTGGTCTACGTGGTTTGTTCATTGCAGCCGGAAGAAGGCTCTCGTGTCGTAAATAAATTCCTGCTGAATAATGATGCATTCTCTAGAGACCCCATTCGGGACGACGAGGAGAGAATACCCAGAGAGTTCCGGGCTAAATCAGGCGATTTACGCACCCTTCCCTCCCATTGGTCTGCGTTGGGGGGATTGGATGGTTTCTATGCGGCGCGGCTGATAAGGCAGACACAGTCTAAATAGCTATTCCGTCAGCAAGTCTCTGCTTGCTTGACGAGGCATGAGGGAATAGGAAATTTCCATGCACCAAAAAACCCGTATCGCCCCATCCATTTTATCGGCGGACTTCGCGCGCCTTGGAGAGGAAGTCCGTGCAATCGATGAAGCGGGTGCCGACTACATCCACATCGATGTGATGGACGGTCATTTTGTCCCGAATCTCACGATCGGCCCCGGTGTTGTAAAAGCACTGCGACCCCACAGCGGAAAAACCTTCGACGTCCATTTGATGGTAGCCCCGGTGGATCCGTATATAGAAGCATTCGCCGATGCCGGAGCCGACATTATCACCGTCCACGCGGAAGCCGGTCCCCACATTCACCGCACAATTCAAAGCATTAAGGCGCTTGGGAAACGAGCTGGCCTTTCATTGAATCCAGGTACCCCTGCTACTGCGGTCGAAGGCGTCTTAGATGCCTTGGATCTCATCCTTGTGATGACCGTGAACCCAGGATTTGGCGGACAGAAATTTATTGAAAGCCAGCTACAAAAGATATCCGACATCCGTCGACGGATCGACGAATGCGGTCGCGTGATCGACCTGGAAGTCGACGGCGGTATCGATGAAGCCACCGCCCGAAAAGTTGTCGATGCCGGAGCGGACGTGTTGGTTGCGGGTACGGCATCCTTTAAAGGTGGTGCCGAGCATTATTCGGAAAATATAAGCCGCCTCCGCGTTCAAGCATAGAGGTCCTCGGACGATGACTGTCATTGAACGGTCCAGGCTTTCGATCCGGCGGTTTCGCAGAAAGCTGCTTGAGGCGACATTTTCCTCGTCTCTATACAAATATACTTTGCGCGGTCGTGTCCCGAAGTCGTTGCGATATACACCAGCGCCGAATTGGGTAGGAGATGAGCATCTTGGCCAAGGAATTCTTGTCGGGCAGTTCACCTTGGGAGAGGATCGGCAAATCGTTTCCGTGAACCCATGGTCGATTGCAACCTCGAGCGATCACGAACTAGCTGCTCTACACTCTTTTTCCTGGCTTCGAGACCTTGCCGCCGCTGCCGACCTAGATGCGGCTCGAAACCGTCTAAAAACACTCGTCGGAGGTTGGATTTCGCAGAACCAACAATGGTCCCCGATAGTCTGGCGGGCCGATGTCTTAGCCGAACGCATCTCAATTTGGCTTGAATATTACGAACAATTCTTTGCAAAAGGCGGCAAGTCCTTCAGAGGTTTGGTGATGCGCAATCTCTCTCAACAATTGACACACCTTGCCCGAGTTTTGGAAATAGAGCCTACGGGAACAGCCAAATTTTGCGCGCTCAAAGGGCTTATTTATGGGGCTATCTGCTTGCCGGGAGGAGACAAGCGTTTAGGCGTATTGCTGAAAAAGCTTGAACAAGAGATTGATTTCCAGATTTTGGAAGACGGGGGACACATTGGTCGATCACCATCTATGCATCATTTCACCTTACGGATTTTGATCGAAATTCGAAACATCCTCGTAGCATCCCAAAACCCAGCGCCGGAAGCGTTACGAAACGCCATCGATAAAATGGCACCTGCGTTGCGTTTCTATCGTCATCAAGACGGTAGACTTAGCCAATTCAATGGCAGCCAAGAGAATGCAGCCGAACAATTGGATTTAACTCTGATTAAGGCCGACGCTCGCGGCCTACCGCCTCGACGCCTACCTTATACCGGATATGAACGTCTCCTTTCCGGACGCGTTCTATTGCTGGCGGATACCGGTAACCCGCCACCTGTCGGCTACGATCAGTTCTCACACGCCGGCGCGTTAAGCTTCGAGGCAAGTATCGGCAGGGAAAGGTTAATCACAAATTGCGGTTCGATCTATCCCGAAGATAGTTCTTGGCGCACCGTACAGCGGACTACTGCCGCGCATTCGAGCCTGTCAATTGACGACAGAAATTCAAGTGAGTTGATCGACGCTGGTGGAATTGGCCGGAGACGCGCGGACGTTTCCTGTGATCGACTTGATGATGACCAGAGTTTGGCTTTTACGGCGAGTCACAATGGTTACCAATCAATATTCGGCGTCATTCATCGCCGGAAAATACGAGTCTCCAAAGAGTCAGAGATCATCGAAGGCATCGACTATATCGAAGGAAATAAGACACACACTTTCACTATCCGGTTCCACCTTCATCCCGACGTGTCAGTATCAGCCGCGCAAGGCGGGCAGTCCGCATTGATGAAGTTAGCCAAAGGCGGCGGCTGGAAATTTAGTGTGTCCGGTGGAGCGCTCCGTATTGATGAGAGTATTTATCTTGGCGAGAAAAAACCGCGACGTAGTCGGCAAGTTGTAATTGAAGGGGAAACTTCTCCAGGCTCAACCGAGGTCAGCTGGTCGATCGCCGCAGCGCGTTAAGACGCTGGATCAGATCAGATCA
>JBMYRC010000214.1:0-4691 GCA_049601975.1 Alphaproteobacteria bacterium
GCAAAAACTCAAACGAGTCCTGTACACACGGTGTACTAATAAACTCCTTTGCGTTTGCGATTGCGGCGGCTATTCCAAAAAGGGCCGTCACATTAATAGCTATAACTTTAACGTGTGTTCTTCGATTCTCGTCTTTTGTTCGAGAATGATCTTCAGCTGGTTGACTGAATTTTCTAAATCTGACATTGCTTCGCCCACAAACAAATTATCGATTAAAATCATCTCTATCAAAAGAGACGTCGTTTTCTACCTTTTTACATTATAGTGAAACTTAATTTCCAAATATTGTGCTCGCCAATATCACCCCATCGGCATCGGCGAGACGCCGATGGCCCATTCATGGGCCATTAGCAGCAAGGCGTAGAGGGCTATCCCCATGGCGAGGCGTGTCAGGCCTATACCTTTCCAGTCGATTTTCGTGCGTCCTTGCATGTAGGCCAGAAACGGTACCACTGATGTGGTGAGCGCCATCGGCCCCCAAGCGCTGTCCATCGTCACTTGGCGTCGATGGTCGATATGCGCCATGCCCACCAAGGACAGCACAGCCAATCCACCGAAGAAGATAACGCTGGCCGCGTCACCGTTCGGGGCGAGGTGCGCCAGGGACCACAGCGCGAATCCCCACATCAGCGGATGGCGGGTCACGGTGACGATACCGCGCGCGGCCGAATCCTCGGGCGTCATTGTCTCACCACCAACCGAAGTGACGTTCCGGGTCGAGACACCCGCGACCGCCAAGATACAGGCGAGCGGCATAATCATCGCCGGGATGTGTCGAAGGGCTGCGGTTTGCGCCCACAATTCCGCATAGGGGGCGGCGATGTATGACCGCACCGCCCACACCAAGGTGACCAGCGCGAAGATTGAAAACAGAATGCGGAAGCCTTTCGCGCCGATCATGCCAATCACTGCTTGGCGGACCGGCAGGCTAGCGAGAACGAAATGGCCGATGACGAATGTCGCCATGGCGATGAGCAAAGGTTGGAAAGAGTCAGTCATGGTTCAGGATTATTTCAGGATTGGGCCTAGCGTCCAGTTTCATGTTAAGGAGCTTACATGAACGAAGAACAAAGGTCCGGCGCAACGTCGGCAAGCGGTGCTGCAGACGATCCCGTCGCCACCGCCATCATGACCCTGTTGGCGGAGAGCGACGCCGGGAAGGCAATTACACCGGAATCGGCGGCGCGGGCCTACGCGGAGACCCGGCGGCGGAAAAGCGATCCGCCCGATCTGTGGCGGCGCTATCTGAACGCCGTGCGCCAACAGTCGATCCATCTGGCACGGGCCGGGCGCATCGAAATCCTGCGCAAAGGCAAACCCGCCGATCCCAATGATTTCAGAGGCGTCTACCGTTTGCGCTTGAAGGCGGACGCGAACGGGTGAGCGCGACCGAGGAGGGCGTCTCCCATTGGCGGCGAATCGCCATCGGCGGGGGCGCCGCCATGTTCACCGGCATCGCGCTTGGCCGGTTTACCTATACGACCATGGTGCCGCCGCTGATTCAGTCCGGGCAATTGACCGAGCTGGAGGCGGGTTATGTGGGCGGCGCCAATCTCGCCTGTTTTTTCTTCGGTGCTTATTACGCGGAGAAGCTGCGCCGCGCCCTGTCGATCCGCTTGCTGTTGTCTTGCGCGGTCTGGCTGGCGCTCTTGGCGTTGGCCGCCTCCGCCGTTCCGTGGGGGTTCTACTGGCTGGCTCTTTGGCGGGGCGTCCTCGGCGCCATTGCGGGACTGATCATGGTGCAAAGCATCGCCTTCGCGACGGCCGCCGCACCACCGGATAAACGCCCGGTCGCCGCAGGATACGTCTATGCGGGGGTTGGGCTCGGCATATTCCTGACCGGCACCGCCGCCCCTACCTTGCTGGAATACGGCATCGTGTGGGCGTGGAGCGGTTTCGCATTCGCCGGATTATTCTCCGCCGCCGTGGCCCATTGGGGCTGGGCGGCCGCCGATATTCTACCAAGCGCCACCAGCGGTAAACCAGCGGCCTTGCCGAGGCATTGGCGATGGCGCGGTCTGGTCGTGGCGAATTTTTTATTCTCCTTCGGCATCGTACCGCACACGATCTATTGGGTTGATTTCCTTGTACGCGATGTCGGGCTCAGCATGGATGCGGCCGGATTGCAGTGGAGCGTGGTTGGCCTCTCCGCCTTCCTCGGGCCGATCGTCAGCGCTGCACTCGCGGCCCGGATCGGCATTTCGGTGACCCTGCTGATCGTCTTCGTCTTGCTGGGCCTGGGTGTCGCAGGACCGGCTTTTCTCGTGATGCTGCCGGTACTTTGGTTCTCCTCTATCCTCTATGGCGGCCAGCCCGGATTGGCCTCCATCATGGCGGCGCGGGCGCGGGAGATGGGAGAGGCGGCGGATATGCCACGCATGATGCGGGCCACCATTCTGGCCAATGCCTGCGGCGCGGCGATAGGCGGGCTGTCGTTCCCGCTGTTGCTAGATATCAGTGGCAGTTACGACCCGCTTTTCGCGATCGGAGGCGGCGCCATGTTGCTGGGCGCATTGACCACCCTAACGCGCCGCAAACCGACTTAGAGACTGGGCGGCTCCATCCCATGTTGGCGGCACGCCGCGGTCACCGTGTTCGCCAGAAGACACGCGATGGTCATTGGACCGACACCGCCCGGCACCGGCGTAATTGCGCCCGCAACGGCCTTCGCTTCGTCAAACGCGACATCGCCGACGAGCCGGGTCTTCCCCTCCTCGTCGGGTTTCGGGACCCGGTTAATGCCGACATCGATCACGGCTGCGCCTGGCTTGATCCAGTCGCCGCGGATCATCTCGGGCCGTCCCACGGCGGCAACCAGAATATCGGCACGGCGGCACGTCGCCGGAAGATCGGCAGTGCGGGAATGGCAGATCGTCACCGTGCAATTCGCATCCAGAAGCAATTGCGCCATCGGCTTACCGACAATGTTCGAGCGCCCGACGATCACTGCTTCCTTGCCCGATAAGTCGCCGAGCCGGTCCTTCAGCATCATCAAGCAACCGAGTGGCGTGCACGGCACCATGGCGTCGCCTCCCGTCGCAAGCCGCCCTGTATTGATGACATGGAAGCCATCAGCGTCTTTCGCCGGTGCGATGGCGTCGATCACCGCCTGCTCATCGATCTGATCCGGGAGCGGCAACTGCACCAGGATGCCGTGGACCGCGTCGTCAGCATTCAACGTTGCGATCAAATCGAGCAGTTCCTGCTGGGAGGTTTCCGTCGGGAGCACGTGCTCGAAGCCGTTCATCCCGGCCTCGAGCGTCGCCTTGTTCTTATTGCGTACATAAATCTGGCTGGCGGGATCCATGCCGACCAACACCACTGCCAGACCGGGCGTCAATCCATGATCCGCTTGCAGTGTCGCGACCGCCGCGCCGATGCGTTCCCGTAGCCCTGCCGCGAATGCCTTACCGTCGATGATTTCAGCTTCGGCCATGTCCTTATTCCCTAAGTTCCCATTCGAGCGAGCCATTGCGTCAACTCGCCCTCAAGCTCCGCCGCGTCGCCCGCCACCAGAATGACTTTCCGTCGGTCGGCGGCCCCTTTGATGATGGACAGCGAGGATTTTGGTACTTTCCAAGCCTTCGCCAACAGCTTGATGACCGCTGCATTGGCCTTGCCGTCTTCCGGTGGCGCAGTAACGCCGATTTTGAGCTCAACTTCGCCCTCCGCGACCCGTGCCAATCCAGCGACTTTATCTTTCGCCGCGCGCGGCATCACCCGCAGCGATACCGTCACGCCGTCCTTCCTGATCAGAAACGGAGACGCGGTCACATTCCCCCTTGGGGCCAATATTCGTGCAGCAGGCTTTGGACGAAATACAACAACAGAAGCAAAATCACCGGTGAGATATCCAAACCGCCCAAATTCGGCATGAAACGGCGAATCGGCTGCAAGGCCGGTTCCGTCAGGCGATACAGAATATTGCTGACCGTATAGACGAACTGATTTGTCATATTGATCACGTTAAACGCGACCAGCCAGCTGACGATGACCTGGCCGATAATCACGAACGTGTAGAGCTGGATAACAGCGGAGATCAAACCCAAGAGAGATTGCATGATGTATCCGAAAGGCATTAAGGGACGCGGTGTCGTGACACTACCGAATAATGCGGAATTCAAGCAAGCCTTGCGTTGCGCCATATAGCTTGACAGAAAAGGACCGGATCAACATATTCCGCCTGCCCAATCACCGGGCGGCAAAATTGTGGGGCCGTAGCTCAGCTGGGAGAGCGTCGCGTTCGCAAGAAGACGGATAGGGAGAAAATGCAATAAAAACAACATACTATATAGTTCCGAATCGGTGTGTGAACGATATGTGTAATATCCCAAGGTGTGAATGTCTCACAAAACTTGTGTCTAATCACCCGATAGATTAGTCACCTGAGAAATACCAAATGAAGGGGCCGTAGCTCAGTTGGGAGAGCGTTGGCTTCGCAAGTCAAAGGTCAGGGGTTCGATTCCCCTCGGCTCCACCATTCTCTTCATTAGAAATACCCTAAATCCCCGAATACGGAGTCCTAAAGGGTGTTCCGTATTCATTAGATACATCCAGTCCCGAACAGGTACATCGTGCGTCCTGAGACGTTTACGGTATAGATGATTTTGGGTTGTTTATTCGTTTATCCCATACACCGATAAACGACTTTACGGGAACATGCCCTGACACACATTTTCGACAATCTTTTT
>JBMYRC010000215.1:0-4652 GCA_049601975.1 Alphaproteobacteria bacterium
CCAAGACACCAAATACACTTATCAATATCTCAATTTGCGAAATCATTCTCTTCGGTCACTATCTGCTGACCGTTCTTTCCCTAACACCGAGTAAAATTTCACTTTTCCGTTTCCAAGTGTATGGAGCGGCATACGTATTTCTCAATACGAACGCGATGGTAAAGTGAACTCAGACGATCGAAAAGGTATAGCCATGTCTACCATTCGTTATATGGAAATGATCCGGCAGCGCTACTCGCAGCTCGGTTACCCGGTCTATCAGTGGTATCACGCCGATGAACCGCCGGCTTGGACGCCTTTGACGAAGCCCCTAGCGGAATCACGGGTCGGCGTACTCTGCACGGCCGGCACCTATGCAAAGGGTCAGGTCGCCTATTATTACAAGGACGACACATCGATCCGGTCGATCCCTAAAGACACAGACGTAGAGGATATCCGCTTCTCACATCTGACCGAGCAATATCTCCCCGCGGCCCGGAAAGACCCGAATTGCGTCTTTCCGCTAGCGCCGCTCCAACAGCTTGAAAATGAAGGTGTGGTTGGTGAAATCGCGGAGGGCGTTCTGTCCTGCATGGGCGCCGTCTATTCGCAACGTCGAACACGCGAGGAATTAATCCCCCGTGTCGTCGAGAGCTTCCAGACCCAAGGCGTCGATCTAGCGTTCCTGATACCATTATGACCCGTGTGCCACCAGACCGTGGGTCTGATCGCACGCCATCTCGAAGCCATTGGTATCCCGACCCTCTGTATGGGCTCCGCCCTCGACATCATGGAAGCCGCGAACCCGCCTCGCGCAGTCTTCACCGACTACCCACTGGGTCACACCACGGGTATGCCCGGAGATCCAAAAGATCAGTACGAGATCACCCGTATCGGCCTTGAAGCGTTCAAGAGCATCCAGCAGCCAGGCACTATACTTAAGCTAGATCGCGAATGGACGCTCGATTCGAATTGGAAGGACGATACACTTGACGGCACGAAAGGCGACGAGCGGTCCCCCCGCGACGAGACACCGCGCTATCAGCTGGAAGAAGACCGGATCGCCGCCGAAGGAGCTTAGATAGCCGATCTAAAGAACGGTTCTTCAAGCATTCCCTATCGCTTTCCGGAAACGCGTTGGCGTTTTCCGGGAGCCAGGGCAGACTGACGACACCGAGAGAACTAGCCCCCGGTCTCTCGCTACGCTCGAACCGGGGAAAGAATTTGCGCGCTAAGCCTGAATGAATGAGACGACCGGGCCGCAGGTGTGCTCGGGCGCAATCCAAATCGCCGGGTATTTGTGCGCAGTATACGGAACGCCATTACCGTCGAGTAATGCTTTCGTCGCTTCCAGGTCTTTCACGCCGAAACCCACGGCCGAAACATACGGCATGTAAGGTGGTGTGACACCTGGCGTCCAGCCGTTGAGACCGTCTGGATTGAGGACATAGACATTGCCGTGCGGCAGACCGAAGACCGAGACGCCCGGCATCGGCGCTTTCGGCTCCATTCCAAACAGTTTGCCGAGCTTGCCGCAGGTTGCTTCCACATCCTCGACACAGAGCGCCACTTCGGCAATCGACACCGCGCCGTTCGGATGATCCATGAGATGCGGCTGCCAAAGCACATCGCGTGTTTCGTGTTCGATGAAGATCAGTTTGGCTTCGGGGAAGACCGCCTGATCGACAGTAATATTATTGAACGCAGCTCGCCGGGTTTCTTCATCATTCACGCCGAACGCCGCGTCGCGCTCCAATCGGCGCGCCGGTTGCACACCCTCGAGACGCGATGAGAGAGCCTTATAGGCGTTCTCCGCCTCGCCACTGCCGAAAGCCGTGATATGCGCGCCTTCGTATTTCTCGAGCATACCGAGCGCAGAGCTGTAAAGATTGGGATCCGTGAGGCCCATCACCTCGAAATAACCGGTCTCGAACATGGCGCAATGATTGCCGGAACCGAAAGGTTCAACCGGACCGCCAGGCTCGCGCGAGCCCGAATGAATGCTGCGTGACGTGAGCGTAAATCCGAGCTTGTCGTATGTTTGTCGGCCGACCTCCAAGTCGCGGATGGCAAGGCCTACGTGGTCAAGTTCAAGCGGCAGATCGGTCATTTTCGGCTCCCCGTCATATTTGCATATAGCATTGTCAATGAGATAGACCGACAGCACAACGAACAGAAGACAAAAAGTACCCAGGCGCGAGGGTGCCGCACGTCGCACGCGACCTATGTCACTAGCAACATCGAGAGCGGAAGCGGAGCAACGACAATGGACATGACATTCAGCCCTGAAGACGAGGCGTTTCGCGAAGAAGTACGCACCTTCATTGCAGGGAACCTACCACCGGAAGTTCAGGAAGCTTCGCGACGCTCCCCTTCTTACGTGCCGAAAGAATACACTAGACGTTGGCACAAAATTCTATTTGAAAAAGGTTGGGTCGCGCCGAGCTGGCCGAAAGAACACGGCGGCTGTGAATGGTCGCCCGTGCAAAAACACATCTATGACGAGGAATATCAAAACGCCAATGCGCCGCGGTTGAGTTCCTTCGGTATCACGATGATCGGGCCGGTGCTTTATACTTTCGGTACTGAGGCACAAAAACAGCAACACATACCCTCGATCCTCAACGGCGATATCTTCTGGTGCCAGGGGTATTCGGAACCGGGATCAGGCTCTGATCTCGCGTCGTTGCAAACGCGGGCCGAGCTCGACGAGAGCGGCGAGAACTACATTGTCAACGGCCAAAAAATTTGGACTTCACACGCCCATCACGCGGATTGGATTTTCGCGTTGGTCCGCACCTCGACCGAAGGCAAGAAGCAGGAAGGTATCTCATTCCTGCTGATTGATATGTCGACGCCGGGCCTAGAAGTAAAACCGATCATCTCGATGGATGGTGGGCATTATTTGAACGAGGTGTTTTTCGTTGACGTAAAGGTCCCGGTGACAAATCGGATCGGCGAAGAGAACATGGGCTGGACCTATGCCAAGTATCTTCTGGGTCATGAGCGCACCGGCATCGCTGGCGTCGCTAAATCGAAACGCAAATTGGAAAAGCTGAGAGAGATTGCCGGGCTTGAGCAAGATAGTGGCGAGCCGTTGATTGATGACCCCGATTTCAAATCCCGCGTCGCCAATGTCGGCATCAAACTCCAGGCGTTGGAGATAACCAACTTGCGCACGCTATCCGCCGTCAGTGCGGGTAAGTCACCGGGGGATGCGTCGTCGATTCTGAAAATTCGTGGCACCGAAGTGGAGCAAGAGCTGAATGAATTGCTCGTCTGGACCATGGGCTATTACGCCCATCCCTATCAACCGGGCCGCTTGTTCAATCAACAAACAAACATGATCCCAGTAGGCCCCGACCATGCTGTCGGCCTGATGGAGGAGCGCCTGTTGCGCCGCGCCGCATCAATCTACGGCGGATCGAACGAGATTCAGAAGAACATCATCGCCAAGGCGATCATGGGGTTGTAGATCGGCCACGCACTGGCCCGGGGGGAATTGTATCATGCGGCCAGAACTCCGCGTCGGCGTGGTCTACGATTTCCGCAATCCACCCCACTCCGGGATCGACAATCCCAGCTTCTATGCTGAGCTACTCGACCAGGCGGTTTGGCTCGAAGGGCTCGGCCTTGATCTGATCTGGTTTACCGAACACCACTTCGTCGAAGATGGGTACCTGCCGTCCTGGATTCCCGTGGCCAGCGCCATGGCCGCGCGTACAAAGCGGGTCCGATTTTCCTCCGACATCTCCATTTTGCCGCTCTATCATCCGGTACGATTGGCAGAGGATCTGGCCGTGCTCGACAACCTTAGCCGGGGACGCGTCGATATCGGGGTCGGCCTTGGTTATGTGCCGCGGGATTTCGCGGGCTATGGATATCCGGTCTCGCACCGGGTCTCGCGCACGGACGAGGGTCTCGAAATTCTCTCACATTGTTTCCGTGGTGAACAATTCAGCTTTACGGGCAAACGCTATCAGACCAAAGACGTCCTCATCCGGCCCGGGTACGTGCAAGAAGGGGGACCGCCGCTCTGGATCGCAGCGTCTTCTCGCGAAGGAGCACTTCGGGCCGCTCGTTTTAATGCGCACCTACTGCCCCAAGGGCCGTTCGAGACTACGACCCAAGTGTGGCTCGATGCCCTCCGCTCCGATGGGCGGGACCCGGACGATTATCGCCTGGGAATCATTAAACCCGTTTTCGTCACCGACGACAGAGACCGTGATTGGCCCGCGATCCGTGCGGCTGAGCGGTTCAGGATGGAGTATTACGCGGAGGCGTTCAAGACGGCCGGGCGCGGCACACCGCCAGACCAGGACAAGGAACGCATTAATCAGAACTGGTTGATCGGCGACGTCGATCATTGCGTCCGCGAGTTGACCACGTTCATCCGAGAAAATCGCATCACCGACTTCGTCACCTGGGCGGTACCTCCGGGCCTACGGCCGGATGCCGTCGAATCCTCCCTCCATCAATTCGCGACAAAAGTCGTGCCCCACGTGAAGGATGCGCTACGGGATCACAAAGGTTAGTCGATTGGAACAGGTCCCCGAAATTGATTTCGCGCCCTTTTTATCGGGTGATGCATCCGGAAAGGCCGAGGTTACGGAGAAGATCGGCACGGCATGCGAGGGTATTGGATTTTTCTATCTTACCGGTCATGGCATCGC
>JBMYRC010000216.1:0-4544 GCA_049601975.1 Alphaproteobacteria bacterium
GCGAGCCCACGCGACCGCACGGTCTTGGTCCGCCACCTCACCTTTCACCATCAGGCCACCGACCGCGCCGCAGCCGAAGGTCAATCTGGAAACCTCCAAATTAGTCCGCCCAAACCGCCGCATTTCCATGAATTTACCCTTCCTGCATACCTGGCAACAGCACTATGAAGATAGACGGAGGAAGGTGCATAAATATAGCAAAGAACCATCACGCTCTAAACTGAGTAAGCTTTAACAAATACTGATAGGTGGGGATTGTGCAAAACGCTCTCAAATCCTGCTCTGGATAACAGGTTAATTAAAGCGATCCAGCTTGCATTTTTGCGGTAAGTAATCTGTCTTGGATTATCTGATCGCCCTCGATTGCTTCGCCCCACTTGGCCTCGCCTAGTCGAAGCGATTCGGTGTTAACTCGGGTCGATGCCGAGACCACACAGAGCCAGTCGCCGGTATCACTGCCACCGCCGTTGTCAGCTTTTCAACTTTGGGCAAATTCGCCGGTCGCCGCGTATCCTGTTGCGCCCAGCGACCCACCACGGCAATGTAAATGGCCGTCAGACAGAAACCAGATCGCAATACTTAGGGGTCTCCGGCGATTTCGCGTTCTACAAGCAGCCAACGCTCGCGCCAGATGCTACGCACGACCTCACGTAATGCAGCCGTACTTTCCCCGGTTGCTGAAAACCGCTCTGGATAGTCGTTCATCTCTACCACCGGGTAAATTTCGGTCGCAATGAACAGCAGCCAACGGAGCACTTGGGCTCTTTCCGCGGTGTCCTCCGGTAGAAGTTTCGCCTCAGGATGACGTTGATCGAGGGTCATAAGAATGGCGACCGACTCGGTCAGGGTCTTCCCGGAGGCCGTTATAAGAGCCGGAACCTTGCGCTGGGGGTTTACCGACGCACGACGATCGTCACGCTGGGCTTCGGCCTCCAGGTCAGCTCTCGTATCTGATAGTCCAAACCAATCTCCGCCAGCGCCATCTCCACCGCCAGGTACCCGGACCCCCAATCATCATATAGAACATAGGTCATGTCTGCATGTTGTTTCATGCTCAGTTGGTCCTACCCTATGGCAACACCAACTCTCGTGCCAATGATCAGAAAACCCGCAATAGGTTACTAAATGCAGGGAAGTTCTCCATCCGCATTATAATGGCAAGAATCAAGTTGGCATCTGTCCCTCGTTAAAAGTGTAGTTTAAAATGGGCCACCTGATGAGTCTCGGTCAATGAAATTACTGGCACTACCTTTGTGATATTGGCAAAGTTAGATTAGCAATCTGCCCGTTGTTCGGAGCCAAATCAGTAACCGTTGAGCATAAGGAACGATAAAAATGAACGATATCTTGCTTGAAAACAAATGGATCGGCCAGCGCACCTTGCGGCCCGACGGAATCGAAAAAGTCACCGGCTCTGCTCAATACGCAGCAGATTTCTCAATGCCGGGCATGATTTGGGGCAAGGTGCTGAGAAGCCCGCACGCCCACGCGGTGATCAAAAAAATTGATACATCCAAGGCGGAAAAATTGAAAGGCGTACTGGCGGTGATGACCGGTGATGACCTGCCGTTATTACCCTTGGATGTGCCGCTGCCAAATGGTCCCAATGATATTCGTTGGATTGCGCGTGGCTGTATGGCGCGTGAAAAGGTTCTGTACACGGGTCACCCCGTGGCCGCAGTCGCAGCAGCCTCGCAAAACGTTGCCATGGCGGCGCTGAAATTGATAGAGGTTGATTATGACGTGCTACCGCATGTCATTGATGTCGATGAGGCCATGGCTCCGGATGCTCCGATTTTACACGATTGGGTGAATACCGACGGCATCGACGGCCCAACAAACATTTCCAACATCATGACGGTCAAAACCGGCGACGTAGAGCAAGGTTTTGCCGAGGCGGATCTGGTTATTGAGCGTGATTTTAAATCCGCTGCGGTGCATCAGGGCTATATTGAGCCGCAGGCTTGTGTCGTCAGTTATAAGCCGGATGCCCAGTCCACAATCTGGAGCAGCAGCCAAGGACAGTTCATGGTCCGCGGCATGACTGCCAAGATTGCCGGTATGGCCACTGGTGACATTAAGGCCATTCCAGCTGAAATTGGCGGTGGCTTTGGCGGCAAGACCATCATCTTCCTCGAACCGGTAGCGATGGTACTGTCAAAAAAATGTGGCCGACCGGTCAAAATGCAAAACAGCCGCGAAGACGTGTTTCAAAGCACTGGACCAGCGGCCGGCATGTCCGCGTCGCTCAAAGTTGGCGTCACAAAGGATGGCAAACTGACCGCGGTGTCAGGAGCATATAACTTCCAAGCGGGCTGTTATCCGGGCTCACCCGTTGGCCGGGCCTGTCATTTTTCGTTCTCTTGCTATGATATTCCAAATGCTGACTTGAAGGGATTGGACGTCGTCTCGAACCGTCCGAACGTATCGGCGTATCGGGCACCCGGCGCACCTCAAGGAAATTATGTGTTTGAAGCCATCCTGGATGAAATTGCCGAGGAACTCGACATTGACCCATGGGAACTGCGTTTGCGTAACGCCTTATCCGCCGACAAACCGACCATTTACGGCGCCAAGATTGGCCAGGCCGGGATACAAGAATGCATAGACTCCGTTCGTAGTCATCCCAATGCAAAAGCGGAACTCGGCCCCAACCAAGGCCGCGGTATTGCAATCGGCTATTGGGGCAACGCAGGTGGAGAATCCAGTGCTCAGCTAAATATCAACGAGGATGGCTCAGCGTTGATCATTACCGGGCACCCGGATATTGGCGGGAGCCGCGCTTCGATGGTCAACATTGTGGCCGAGAAATTGGGCATTGATTATCGTAATGTCAGCGCCCAGATCGGCGATACCAACAACGTCGGCATCAGTGCGGTCACAGGTGGTAGTCGGGTGACATTTGCCGCGGGAATTGTGGTCGACGAGGCCACCGACCAAGTCATTGAGACTTTGAAGGGCCGGGCGGCAAGTATTTGGGGTATCGAGGCGGATGCGGTGGAATGGTCCGATGGCGCCGCGCGTCCGGCCGGCGCGAATGCGGGCGAATTTGATCCGCTGACACTATCGGAACTAGCGGCGAAAGCTTTGGCAACCGGCGGCCCGATCATGGCGTCTGTGTCGAAGAATACCGCCGGTCATATGGGTGTCGTCGGTGCGCACATGGTCGATGTTGAAGTCGACCGGGAAACCGGACATGTCAAAATTCTGCGCTATACCGCCAGTCAAGATGTCGGCCGGGCAATCCATCCAGCTTATGTGGAAGGCCAGATCCAGGGCGGCGTCGCACAAGGCGTCGGCTGGGCGCTGAATGAAGAGTACATATACGACAAAAACGGTCGCATGGATAACGCCGGCTTCCTCGATTACCGTATACCGGTTGCCTCCGATTTGCCGACAATTGACGCGGTGATGGTGGAAATTCCTAATCCAGCTCATCCCTACGGCGTGAAGGGCGTCGGCGAAATTCCGCTGGTGCCGCCCTTGGCGGCGATTGCTAACGCAATAGCCGACGCCATTGGCAAACGCCTCTATGAACTGCCGATGTCACCTCCCAAAGTGTTACAAGCACTGGACGCATAACAAACCGAAGTTGGTCGTTGGGTTCCTGATAGATTGCTATCTATCGGGATGCCCATCGACACTGACGATCAAGCGTTAATTTGTGTCCGAGATTGGCCGTCAAAGGCAACAAGTTTGATGTCCGCTCATAGCCGATTGTGTTGAACAACTCGTCCTGGAAGTTGGGGTAGGGTCATTTGCGTTTGTCGGATGAGGCTGTTGCTTGGCTCTAAGCGAGAGCGGGCAGCGTTTGCCATCTTTCTGAGGTTCTGGGCTGTTGCAGCGAGAGTAAATTCAACGCGAGCACCGATCGGTCCGCGCAACCTGAGTTTTCCAAGCCTCAGGATGCGTTTGAGATGAGCGAATAGCATTACGACCTTTTTATGATCATGCCTAGATTGCGCGGAAGTGTCAGTTTTGCGATTTGCCGAACCACGTCCCGCGCTTCTTCATGGACGCTGCGCAGAACTTTACGCATCGGCTGACCGGCACAACACCGTGGTTTGAGAGGACACATCTCGCAATCGGTCTTTCTGGCTCGATAGCGATATAGACCATCGTTCGGCGGCTTCGCTTTAGCGGCCCGGCCCGCCTGGCGGTATCGCTTCAATTCTTTACCGGCTGGGCAGATGTAGCGGTCCTCGCCGGGGTCGTAATTAAAGTCGTCACGCGAGAATGTTCCGTCATCGCGTATGCCCTTCTCGAAGACCGGAATGTGCGGCTCGATACCTTTATTGTCGACCAGCCAGCTCAGTATCTCTGCCGATCCGGAGCCGGTATCACCTATGAGGCGATGGGGTCGGAGCCCATGATGTGCTTCGGTCCGCTCGATCATGCGCTTGGCCGCTGTCACTTCCACTTGGCGGATCGCCTCTCGCATCGTCAGCCGGCGCGGATGGACGTAGTCCCGCACCGTCGTATAACCGCAATCGAACCCACGCTCCTCGCGCAGCCGATCGTAAATCCGTTGGATGGTATGACGC
>JBMYRC010000217.1:0-4379 GCA_049601975.1 Alphaproteobacteria bacterium
TTTTCAATGGCTTCCGTTGCTCATTAGAAGCAGCGGAAGTTTTTTTTGGCCGAAAAGTCCAAAAAAAGTCCAAACCCGTTCCAGATTCGTTCAGGTCCAAAAAAGTATGGGGGTCATTTTTTGCTTGATAACGTAATTAAAAATTACGCCGAGGCTTTTAGGCAGCAGAGAAGGCATGGTTAGTGCGCCTATGGTGATAGCTACATCCATCATCTAAGTTTAACGAAGATGGAACTTACCGAGACACGCACCCCGTACATCCAAGGTCAATGGATTCGTACAACGCTAATTGGAGAATATGATGCCCACAATAAGAAATCCTTCAACTATTGCGGCACCAGGAGGGCCTTATAGCCATTCGGCAGAAGTGCCGCCAAATGCTCGTTGGTTGGTCACAGCCGGTCAGGTTGGTAAAGCCCCAGACGGTTCAATCCCGGATGGCTTTGAGGCGCAGCATGACCAAATATGGAAAAATACAGTCGCAATCCTAGAAGACGCCGGGTTCGGCGTCGAAGATATTGTTAGGATTAACGTCTACTCAACCGAAGCTGATGGCCTGCGTTTTCTGGCGCCTCAACGGAAAAAATATCTTGGCGATTACGCGCCTCCGTCCACTTGGGTGGTGGTTAGCCAGCTTGCAAACCCAAAAATGGTTGTCGAGATGGAGACTATTGCAGCGCGATCGGCTGACTAGAGTAATCCTCAATTATGGTTAGCCGGCGGAACTCACCTTCAAGCTCCCGATCGCCACAGAGATTTATGTGACCGCTCGCCGAGTTTCACGGTATCCTTGCGCCGCGCCTTCTTGGGAATGTAGTCCCCCGCCATAAGGCTGCTGTCGTAGTCGATGCCCTGAGCTTCCGATTATAGAGAAAGGCCTAAGTCCACGTTGCTGGCTTCATTATCCTTAGTAATAGCGTCTGCTTGAAGCGCGAGTAGACCGATCTGTAGTTCGCGTTTCGATAGCGGTCTTTCAATTCCGGCTGCATCACAAAGTTCACGAAGCTGAACCTGTAACATGAAGTAATCTTTTATTTCATCCCGCTTCAAATTCTCTCACTCCTCATGTCTTCTGAGTTTTCTTGCCCGTATTTTAATATGTAGCACGGGGTTATTAATTAATTTTGGTATTTCGGGTCTCTACTGCTTCTCGTCCGCATTTGCGCTTGAGTGCCGGGCAAGCCCGATTGATACCATGACCGATAGGAGTGCGGCGGCGGCCACAGTAATTGGCGCCGACAGGAATTCAATCGCGGTGCCCCAAATCAGCATCCCGATCGGTAATGTTAAAGTTATAACAATGGCTAGCGCAGCTACGCCGGAGATTTCGTCACCTTGTGAATCTGATTTTGCTCCCGCGCCGGTCAGTAAACACCTTGCAGTGAAGCGACTTGCGCCAAGGACAAATCCGATGATTGTCCAGATTACAAGATCAAAATCCGATACCGGGAGCACTGTACTAATCGCAAAAGTAAGCATTAGCCCAGATCCTAGGATGGTTGCCCGTGTTGCACCTCCAAACTCTGAGTTCGAGCGAAGAAGCCTTCTTATGAAAACTGGAACAAGCATTCTGCCCGCCGCGATGCCTGCAATCATCAGACCAGCGCCTGAAGGAAGAGGTGAGTGCTCGAGATCATTAAGTATTGGTACGACCATATTAAATAACGGAACAATAAAGATATTCACCGATGCGGTTAACAAAGCAATTTGACGTAAGCGAGGATTGGACCAGAGTGCGCCCAGGAGATCCCGAGCAGAGCGAGCCGGGGATTTCGCAACCTCGTCAGCGGCGCTAGGCTGGCTTAGCATTAAAAAGATCGCCAACGGTATCGTCAGCAGAGCGTTGGCAAAAATGCCGACACCCGGATCGGTTTCGTGGATAAGGAAACCACCCAATGATGCGCCTATCATAGCTGCCACACCAGCCACGGCTCCACGTCGAGATACGGAATCCGTGATATTGGACTGGTAAAGATATGAGCGAGCTATGAAAGGCGTCAGAACTGCTGTGAGGCCGGAGAAAAGACCAAAAACAGGGGCCGCCAGCCATAAGACGACGATGCTTGCGTCCGTGAGGGTCTCCACGACACCGACGGATGCCCATGAGGTGACAACGCCAAATTGCGCGATCGTAAAGACTCTCATTCGTCCCCAACGAACAGCAATTCGATGAACGTTCGCCGAAGCAATTCCTGCAAATAAAAACATCAAGCCCAGAAAGATGCCCGTCTCAATGCCGCCACTTCCGCTTGAGGCGTATGTTACTGCCAAAGTTGCACCAAGTTGGCCGACCATAGTACCAGCGACGGCCACACCTCCTACGATAAGAAAACCGGTTCCAGGCCATTTCAAAGTGTATTTGTCCATTTTCCTTGTCAGCAAAAAATTTAATTCCGAATAAATAACAATACCAACTGCTTTTTCTGATCGCGATAGCCATGTACTTGGTAGAATTTATGGATCAGTCCTGTTTTTTAGCCTTTCGGTATTTACATCGTCTTGTATTTCTACCAGTGCCTCAATTGTTTGGGCCAAACAGGGCGTGATGAAATCACGAAACTACCCTGAACAATCGGGTCATCGGGCCAAGTTTGACTAATTCGTTTTTCGCCGCGGTTCGCTCCGTTCCTAAACGAAAAACCGCGTTAGCTGAGACGCTGATCGGTTCCCACGCGTGTCAGCTGCATGTGCTACGCGCCCTGATCCACCCCCATTGAATTGGTCCACCGTGTATTTTAGCGAACGGAGGATCAAGTATGGCAACGAAACGACACAAAGCCGAAGAGATAGTCTCCAAGCTGCGGCAGGTTGATGTGCTTGTCGAGCAAGGTCAGGCTCGCATTTACGCAATCCGTCAGGTGCAGATTACCGAGCAGGCTTATTAATGCTGCGAGAGTTTTAATGCCCGGTTCCGCGACTAGCTCCTGAACGGAGAAATCTTCTACAGCCTGAAAGCGTGCCCAGATCGTCATCAACCAGTGACTCAGGCAGTACAACACGAAACGCCCACATCAAGCCCTGAACATTAAACCGCCGGTACCGCAACTCT
The DNA here is from genome assembly GCA_049601975.1 of Alphaproteobacteria bacterium. GTDB lineage: Bacteria > Pseudomonadota > Alphaproteobacteria > UBA8366 > UBA8366 > UBA6544. The sequence goes on from JBMYRC010000217.1 coordinate 3,050, forward strand.
AATCAGGAATGCCACAGTATTTGGATGCTAAACACCATGGGGTCTAAACCTCAGCGAGCTTAGGCGTACCGTTTGAGTGTTTATCCATGGAGCCGGAGATAGCGCCGCCGGATGTAACGATGAGTTCTTCGTAGAGGATCTCGCCCGTGAGCTTGCCGTTTGCATTTATATCCAGCGTCTTGGTCGACGTAACCTTGCCTTCGACGGTCCCTGCAATCGAAAGCTCTTCACATTCCAGAGTGCCTTTTACGCTGCCCCCCTCAGATATCTGGATCGAACCCGCCTTGATATTTCCCTCAAACTGTCCGCTGACCTCAACCCGGTCGCAGTCCGAGATATCGCCCTTCAGAACCACACAGTCTCCAATGGTAACAATACGATTGGCTACCTTTGTGGGCTTTTGATTCAACACCTGATCCGGTGAGACGGAATAGGGACGAATAGGGTCGTTGAGGGATGGAATACGCTCTCTTTCTGGTTCAGCTAACTGCACCTGATCCTGTTCGGTATTAGCTGCGTTACGTTTGGTGAGGGCGTCCTTGAGACTCATTATTCGTTATCCAGTTCAGTGTTGGGAAAGGCCCATTTTTTACCGAGCAGGTGGGTACCTTAGAGGCCAAAATGTGTCTATAGCAAGGTCAATTGGTTCATTAAACACACCATTGCCTCGGTCTCTGCAAATTGAGCGCATAACCGAAAGCTAAACAGGCTCCGAACATCATACGGAGCCTTCGATGATCTCTCATAATATTAAAAAGATATCCCTTGGACTTGGCTTGGCGGCATCGCTGTCGGCCTGTAGTGCCTTTGACGTTGCCGAACTTAAGGGAAGGGATATCGATTCCTTTACATTCAGCGGAGCCGTTGCGGAGGAATATCGGAAGTTTGTCGCCTTCGAGGCGGATCAAATGATGGACTGGTCCGATGCGGGTTACTTCGCAGCCAAAGCACTTCGCGTGCTCAGTGATCCTGCTGCTGCGCAGCCGGAAGACTATTCCAGGTGGAACATCGATGAGCAGTTCCATGAAGACCTTGATGTGGGAGACAAGCGACTTCGCGTTGCGATGCGCCTGATCGCGCCCGAGGAGGGTGCTCAGGATCTCGCACGAGCCATCACCAGCTTCGATTGCTGGATTGAGCAGGCAGAGGAGGGGTGGCAGACCGACCATATCGCCGCCTGTCAGACCGCCTTTAATGACGCATTGGAAGGCCTCGAGGCCAAGAAGGGGATTGAGATCACCGATGCCGGTGAAGCGAAGGTCCGCTTGGTCGTTCACCATGACCTCGATCAGTCACATCCTCGTGCAGATGACCTTGTTCTTATCCAATC
>JBMYRC010000218.1:0-4364 GCA_049601975.1 Alphaproteobacteria bacterium
AAATTTTGTACCGAAATTGAGGGACATCGCCATGAGTCAGCCTGGAAATTCGCCCGCGAGCCGGGATATCGCCTATGTGATGCACGGATATACCGATCACGAGGCTCATAAGCTTCAAGGGCCGCATATCCTGCAGAGCGGTAAAGGTATCTACGTCTACGATGATACCGGTAAAGAATTCATCGAAGGCATGGCCGGTCTATGGTGTACGTCGCTGGGTTATGGCGAGGAGCGTCTGATCAACGCCGCGACCGAACAATTAAAGAAACTTGCATACTCCCACCTGTTTGCGGGCAAGAGCCACGATCCGGTCATTGATTTGGCGGAACGCCTCATTGAGATGGCGCCTGTTCCAATGTCTAAAGTGTTCTTCAACAATTCTGGCTCTGAAGGTAACGACACGGTCGTCAAATTGGTCTGGTATTACAACAATGCCGTCGGACGCCCTGAGAAGAAAAAGATCATCAGCCGAATTAAGGGTTATCACGGTGTCACAATTGCATCGGCGAGTCTGACCGGTCTGCCGAATAACCATCGGGATTTTGATCTGCCGATCGCGAATATCATGCACACGTCTTGCCCGCACTACTACCGCTTTGGCCAAGAGGGGGAGTGCGAAGAGGAATTCGCGACTCGCTGTGCCGCCGAGCTTGAGGCGATGATCATGGAGGAGGGGCCGGAGACGGTTGCCGCCTTTATCGCCGAGCCCGTAATGGGCGCTGGCGGCGTGATTTTGCCGCCGAAGACCTATTTTGAGAAGATACAAGCGGTGTTGAAGAAGCACGATGTGCTGTTCATCGCCGATGAAGTCATTTGCGGCTTTGGCCGGACCGGCAGCATGTGGGGCTGTCAGACTTATGATTTGAAGCCGGACATGATGACGTGCGCCAAGGCGCTATCTTCCGCCTATCTGCCGATTTCCGCAGTCCTGATCAACGAGAAGGTCTCCGACGCCATTGTCAAGAACAGCGGTAAGATCGGCACGCTAGGTCACGGTTATACCTATATGGGACATCCTGTCGCAGCGGCCGTCGCGCTTGAAACCCTCAATATCTATGAGGAACGGGACATCATGGGGCATATCGACGCCATCGCACCAGTCATGCAGAAACGCCTGCAAGGCTATGCCGACCATCCGTTGGTGGGTGAGGTGCGCGGTGTCGGCCTTGTTGGCGCAGTCGAATTGGTCAAAGACAAGGCGACGAAGGAATTGTTCGATCCTGCGGGTAAAGTTGGGGCTTATCTCGTGGATCGCGCCAAGGATCATGGATTGATTTTGCGAAATATTGCTGACGCGATAGCGTTCTCGCCGCCGTTGATCATCTCGGCGAAGGAGATGGAATCTGTCTTCGATCGGTTCGATAAAGCTTTGGAAGAGACAGTGACGTTCGCGGCGGGACGATAAGTCGCATTGCGTTCCGAGCCCTTGCGGTACTCATCTATCTCAAAGAAACCGTAATGCCTCTATTTTAGGTTACGTCTCGGGGTACGCCATGGATTATGAAAAATTCTTCGAGGATAAGCTTGCAGATCTGCATGACGAGGGTCGCTACCGCGTCTTTGCCGATTTAGAACGCCAACGTGGCGGTACGCAGGCTGTCCATCGCGAAGGCGGGCAGGAAAACGGGGTCACCGTATGGTGTTCGAACGACTATCTCGGTATGGGCCAGAACGAGGACGTCCTAGACGCAATGCGTGAGGCACTCGACCACTGCGGCGCGGGCGCCGGCGGGACGCGCAACATTTCGGGAACCAATCATTATCACGTGTTGTTGGAACGCCAACTCGCCGATCTCCATGGCAAGGATGCGGCGCTGATCTTTACCTCCGGCTATGTCGCCAACGATACGACGCTGGCGACCCTTGGCTCCATGATGCAATGCACCATCTATTCGGATGCGTGGAACCATAATTCGATGATCGAGGGTATCCGCCATGCTAATACGGAAAAGCGTATCTTTAAGCATAACGATCCGGCGGATTTAGAGCGCCTCATTCATCAGGACGATCTGGATCGCCCGAAGATGATTGTTTTCGAGAGTGTCTATTCGATGGATGGGGACGTGGCTCCGATCCGAGAAATCGTCGAGATTGCGGAGAAATACAACGCCATCACTTTCCTAGACGAAGTGCATGCCGTTGGCATGTATGGCGCCGGCGGCGGGATCGCCGACCGTGAAGGCTTAATGGACCGAATTACGATCATCCAGGGAACATTGGCGAAAGGCTTTGGGGTCGTTGGAGGATATATCGCGGCCTCCGCCAATTTGGTTGATGTTGTTCGCTCATATGGGCAGGGATTCATCTTTACAACTTCCATGCCGCCATCGGTCGCGGCCGGGGCACTATGTAGTATTAAGTTGGTGCGAGGGGCTCATGGCGACGGATTGCGCGCGCGCCAACAAGAACGGGCGGCGAAGCTGAAGGTTATGTTGACGGAGGCTGGCATTCCAATCATGCCGTCGGAGACCCATATCGTTCCTGTTCCCGTCGGCGAACCGCGGCTCTGCAAGCAGGCAAGCGACACGCTTATGGATCGCTACGGCATCTACGTACAGCCGATCAACTATCCGACTGTGCCGCGCGGCACCGAGCGATTGCGGTTCACGCCAACGCCGCTCCATAGCGATGCGGATATGGAATTCCTAGTCTCGGCTTTGCAGGAGGTTTGGAACTCGTTGTCGTTGAAGCGAGCAGCCTGAATTTCCGAATAGAGATTATGCATCGGATGATATATAACTTCTGACATGTACCGCGATAATACACTCATCCCTACCGAGGCCATTCGTTTGGCCGCCCTTGGTGCGTTGATTGAGGGTGATAGACGTTATGCTGATTTGGCCAGCGAAATTCGTAATTTTGTTGGTCGCGTGGCGGGGCCTTCGCTCGACCTGCTGGGGACGTCGCTCGAGGTGATGGGGTACGAAGGTTTAGCCGAAATGCAAGACGCGGATGATCCGGGTGGCTCGATGCTGCGCATTACCGAGGCAGGGCGCAGGCAATTCGTGGTCCTGATGATGTCCGGAGTGCGTGCGCCTGTGAACGACGTGAGTAAATTGGTAATCGCACTAAAGATGCGCTTTCTCGATTTGCTTGATGATGAAGACCAGCTGGACCAAGTCGATCTCATGCGTGAGATGTCCGAAGGCGAGGCGGCGCGTCTTCGAGATTTGCGCCAACAAAGTAACAATGTTGGGTTTACCGACTGGCTTTCGTTCGAGATTGAGCAGCTTGAAAATAGAATCTCCTGGCTAGGGCGTTTGAGCGCAAAAGATTAATTTTTCGGTTAGAGCGGAATGTGCTCAATCCATGACTCAAAATTTAAATTTTATGCCGGGGAAGTTAATCGTTGCATTGATCGTTGTAATTTTCTTGAGCGCCTCATTTGTGGCCCATGCTCAACACTGCGGATGCAAGGGGGTATCAAAAGCTGACAGAGAGGCCGCAGACAAAGCATTGTTTCTTAGTAAGGCGGACCGATCAAAAGCTATAAAGCGGCATTTGCCGCATGGTGCTCCGAAGTTTCCTCGGGTTCGATATAAGAGGGACGAACACCTGCTCATCCATAAAGATTTTATAATTAATTACGACGATGACCTTCGTATGCCCCGGTGGGTTGCCTACAAGCTCACGAAGGCAGATGTCGATGCCGATCTGGTTCGTAAGAGCTGTTTCCGCCGTGACCCAAGAATTAAGGAAGACAGGAAGACGGCGTTTTGTGAGGATTACGAAGAGCCAATATATGACCGTGGGCATATGGCTCCCAACTCAGATTTCGAACGTTCTTTAGAGGCGATGCTGAACACTTACATGTTCACTAATATGGCGCCGCAATATGCTGGGTTTAATCAAGGAGTTTGGGTTGAGCTCGAGAAACTTGTGAGAAAATGGACGAAAAAACGAGGCCAAATATACATCATCACAGGAGCGATATTTGATAAGGACGGTGATGGGAAACGAGACTCTGACCATTTGACAAACCGTATGGTTTCAAACGACGGTCTAGCCCGCGTTGCGATTGCCACCCATTTTTATAAGATTTTGGTTGAAGACAAAGGTGATGGAAAATTCGATGCTATCTCATTCATATTAAAGCATGACGAAGATAGAGTGTCTGGGAACCCGGCGCGCCAAGAACTGAAAGACGGTTTGAGTGCAATCGATGAAATTGAAGCTATTACACAGTACAATTTCTTTCCCACCTGGGAGAAGGCAGCCTCTCAAGCAATTATCCAACTGGAATCGTCTAAAAGGTCGACCCTTTGGTCTCAGTAATTAAAGAGGCCAGATCGACATCTCGAATCTTGGAATGCATTTTGATCGTGTGCGCGAAATTCACCTTTCCATACCTGTGCAATTGAATC
>JBMYRC010000219.1:0-4276 GCA_049601975.1 Alphaproteobacteria bacterium
CAACGGGCGTGACGGAGAATTTGATTTACGTGTCGCCAAAAAGCGGCCGCGCGGTATCCGCCGAGGCGGGGGAAGTTTATCGCGACAAACTCCTCCCGTTACCCCGGTTTTTGTTGGGAAATGCGGCGTCCGATAGCAATTCTCTAGGCGAAGGCTTGAGGTTGACGGGTTATTTTCTCGAGCGTCATGTCCTCTCTCCCCACGGTCATCTACTACCGGATGCTCGTAGCCGAATTGCGCCTCGGCCGCTGCATAACCTGTAAGCGTTGGCTTTCAGGGTTTAATGGGCGTGTTGATTACCCTCTGACCAGAATTCACCCCCGGCGCCGAAACCAAACCTAAGGCCTAGCCAGACAGCGTGCGCGTTAGCTTCGTTGGTGGCCGAACTCAGCGAATCCATATTGTCGTAATTGTACTGTAGACGCAGGTCGCCGAGTGGCGAGAAGGCCCAGCGCAGCATTGGGGAGAGCCGGTGTCTGTTGGATCTGTCGTTATCCGCATCGCGCAACGTTACGCCGTCGCCATTTCCCGAGGCGAATTCGTATCGTAGTCCAGCCGAGAATTTTGGTGCGAAGCCGTAGATGGCCTGTGTATAGAAGCCGTAGTCTTTGACTTCTGCCGAGGGTAGTCCTGCATCCGCAGCGACGTCTAGATCGTAGCGCCGATACAGAGCTTCCGATTGCCAAAGTAGCGTGCGGTCGCCTGAAAGTTTTCGTTCGAGCCGTAAGTCGGCCCCTAGGATGAAGGTCGACGCGTCGTTGCCTGTTGCGTTTGGCCCGGTGAGAGCGGAGATGCCGAAGTCAAAATGGGATTTGCGGCCCAGTTTCCCATGGGTTTCCAAACGGGCAAGGTATACGAGATCGGATAGGCCAGATATTTCCTGATTCTTGAAGGTACGCCCGCCAATCGTCTCGTCTGCGGCAAGGAAACTCTTCATCGTTTCGCCGTTCGGGTTGTAAGCCCCTCCATGAAAACCGAATGGAGTTCCGGATAATTGCCAACCGACCCGAATACCGGTTTGGCGAATGCCGTCTCCGCCAAACATCCGCGTCAGGATGACTGGCTGATCAATGAAGTCCCAATCGTGCACATGCAATGGATTGAAGGCGCCAAATTCAAGAAATTGCTGTCCCGCTTCCACTTCTAAGCCGTAAGGTAAACTGTTGGTTCTCAAAAATGCTTCCTCGATCTCGACTTGGGATGTGCCTGTGTGATCGATGAAAAAGGCAGAATGGAATTCAGTATCAAAGTATCCATCGGCGGATCCGGTCATTGAGAAATCGGCCGTTTGCAAAGTGAAGCCGGTGCCGTCCGGGTCATGGCCTCCGCCTTGAAGCGCGCGGGAAGTAGCGTTTACCTCGGAGGAATAGCCCGCGACCGCCGCGACATTTATCCCGATTGCATTCAGGCGGATGGTTGTGTCGCCTACCTTTTGGGCGAAAATACTCTTCTTTTTATTCGTTTGATCGTAACCTGCTTCCTGTGGCGTCTTGGAAACGGTCGCACCGCCAAGTGACTTAATTTCGGCGGCCATCCGTTTCATCAGTCGATCCTTTTCTTCATCCCGCTTCAAGAGGTCCTTGAGGGTAGCTTCTAGTAGTTTTATCCGCTCGGACGCGGTTTGTGCCTGTGCTCGATCAGGGAGAGCCGAAAAACAGACGAGACCGAAGATTAGGCCGACGCTGGCCAAGGCCGGAAAGTTTTGATTTTTTTTCATGATAATCTCCAATTGATATGTGATAACATCACATTTAATGGAAGTGTAGAAGCACGTTTTGCCGTAGCTATTCGATTATTGCGCAGAAGCCCCGCAGTCGCGGATGGTGTCGGCTATATTTCGTATCAGTTGAAAATAGGCGTTGGGACCGGGAACAAGCGCCGCGCCCAGTGGATCAAGCGTCGCGATCCTAGCGCTCGTCCCTTCTGTGACGCTCGCGACCAATTTGGAATTTACCTGCGGTTCCTTGAACACGCATCGTGTGCGAGTGTCGACGATCCGTCTCCGAACTTCGTAAAGACGCCGCGCGCCGGGCAGACGGGATGGGTCGACGGTAAACGAGCCAACTGCATTGGTCTTAAAGCGATGCTCGAAATACTGAAATGCATCATGGAAGACTATGTAAGGTACGTTTTGCACTGGTCCTAATGTACTTTGAACTTCTTCCGTGAGTCGCAGGAGTTTACGGTCAATTGATGCGGCATTCTTTTGGTAGTGATCTTTATTCGCAGGGTCTGATTCGGACAATACGGAAGCTATTATTTGTACGATGGTTCTGGCGTTCTGCGGATCGAGCCATAGATGGGGGTCGAAGTTCGAATGATGGTGCTCGCTATGATCTTCTTCATCGTGACTTTCCCAAGCACCGCCCTCGCGTGTTTTGAGTAGTTGAACATCGTTGACGTCAATAAGATCAACAATCCGTCCGTTGCCGTCCAACGTCTCCAAAGGTTTTACGAGGAATGATTCTAACTCTTCCCCTATCCAAAAGATTACTGTTGCTTCATTCAACGATCGAACGTCAGAAGGTCTTAACGCATAGTTGTGCGGAGTCTGATTAGGCTTGATGAGGAGATTGGCGGTTCCAATTCCTTCCATAACGCCTGAGACCAAGGAGTGTATCGGATTAATCGAGACCACCACGGTTGGACCTGCGGCGATTGCCGGGCAGCCAAACAGGAGAAATATGGCGAAGAGCGGTGTTGTCAGGCGTAAAGCATTCATGGGATTTATATTTTATGTTATGTTATAACATAGATAATGCTATAGTATAGCATTGTCAAGAAGCAGGCTGTATGATGGCTCTCCTCAGTGACGATCTACGGCTCCAAGGGAGTAGATTGACTTTGATTGAATCCGCATTTCCAGAGCCCACTCACGATCATGATCAATGCGTGGAAGAGGCTGTAGCCGTTGCGGTGAGGATTTGTCGCGAGCGGGGTTCGCGGTTTACCGAACTTCGCCGCCAAGTCCTCGAATTCATTTGGACCAGCCACGAGCCTGTCGGCGCATATGATATTCTCGATATGATGAATGCCGAAAAATCCACCCGCGTAGCTCCCATGACGATATACCGTGCGATAGACTTTCTGATGGCCAACGGGTTGGTTCATCGTATTGCAAGCCGCAACGCATATGTCGGTTGCAGTCATCCTGATTCCCGCCATTCGGGCCAGTTTTTGATTTGCCGGGAATGTGGTCGCGTGGCGGAGATTGAAGAGGACGTAATTAGCAATGCGCTGCGGGACGGCGCAAAACGAGCTGGTTTCGATGCGGTCAGCCCGATGATCGAAATCGAAGGCCGCTGCCTAGATTGCCGCGATAATGCACATGACTGAAGCAGTGCCAGATGAGTTGAAGTATCCGAATGAAGAGTGGGGTGATTACTTAATTGAAGCGAGCGGTGTCAGCCTTTCCCTCGATGACCGTCAAATTTTGGACCGCGTCGATATCGGGATCGGAAGGCGTGAAATCGTGACGTTGATTGGTCCCAATGGTGCCGGCAAAACCATGTTGATTCGCATGCTATTGGGCCTTCGCCGACCGGATACCGGTGACATTCGGAGGATAGACGGCCTCACTATTGGGTATTTGCCGCAGCGTATCTCCGTCGATCCAACATTGCCGTTGACGGTGGAGCGGATGCTCGGCCTCACCAATTCCGTGGATCGGGAAGCAGGTCGAGCGGAGTTGAAGGAGGTCGGTGCCGAGCACTTGGCCGACGCTATGATGCACGATCTGTCCGGCGGGGAGTTGCAGCGGGTCATGCTGGCGCGAGCGATGCTTCGTAATCCAGACTTACTGGTACTAGACGAGCCTGTGCAGGGCGTCGATTTTTCGGGTGAGCTCGACCTTTATGAGCTCATCGCACGCATTCGCGACCGCCGGGGATGCGGTATCTTGTTGGTCTCCCATGATTTGCATTTGGTTATGGCGTCGACGGACCGAGTGGTCTGTCTCAACCATCACATTTGCTGTGCCGGTCATCCGGAAGCGGTAAAGCGGGATCCGGAATATCTTGCCCTCTTCGGAAGGCGGGCGGCGGAGAGTCTCGCTGTCTATGCCCATGTGCACGACCATGACCACGACCTCTCAGGCGACGTGCTGGGGCACGATCATCCTTGATGTTTGAGGATTTTCTCCTTCGCGGTTTTTTGGGCGGGATCGGCGTCGCCATTGTGGCGGGGCCGCTTGGTTGTTTCGTCGTCTGGCAACGGATGTCTTATTTCGGCGCCGCCATCGCGCATGCCGCACTCCTCGGAGTGGCACTTGGCTTTC
>JBMYRC010000220.1:0-4209 GCA_049601975.1 Alphaproteobacteria bacterium
CGCCACATCAGCCGACGTTGAGGGAGATCGTAATCCAGGATAGCGCGGTGCTGCACCGTGCAATTATCCCAGATAACGACATCGCCGACCCGCCATTTGTGCTGATAGATGAACTCCGGCTTTACGATATGATCGGCGAGAGCCTCGATCAGCGCTTCGCTGTCTCGCGAGCTCTTACCCAAAATCTTGGTGCAATCGTCACGAACAATGTAAAGGCTTTTACGGCCGGTTCTGGGATGACTGCGCACGATGGGGTGTTTTACCGGTGGATAATTGGCGATATCTTTGGCGCTCACGGGAGACGACCGTTTTCGGCCGCGAAAATCGAAAATGCCGAGCAGGCATAAAACCTCATCCTTAAGGTCTGCTGGCAACGTATCCCAGGCCGCTGCGGCATTGGCGAACGCTGTGTCGCCGAGCGGCAAGCCATGTAGCGTCGGCACCTCGACCGCGTAGAGCATGGTCGATGCCGCCGGCTCTTTCGCGTAGCTCATATCCGTATGCCAAGTTTCCCCCGCCCGGCGCGTGCCGATAGGTTTCCCGTCTTGGGTGATATTGGAGATAATGTAGATTTCCGGACTGCCGTCGACGCCAAACCGCAGGGCGTTGAAATTAATATCTGGTACGCCGAAACGGCGCGTGAAATCGACCTGCTGTTCGGGTGTGATTTTTTGGTCCCGCAAATAGATAACGCCATGCGCGTCCAAGGCCGATTGGATGATGTCGAAATCGGAATCCGACAATCCGGATCCGAGATCGATGCCAACTATTTCCGCACCTGTCGTCGGTGTGGCCGGTTTTACGTCGATCGACATTGTTTTGCCCATCCAATAAAAATCCCACTACGTCGATATATAAATAGATGCGCGATTTGATGCTGACAGAGTTGAGAAGGCGGAGATGTGCCTACGGTTGATGCGGCACCGCTGTTGGCATACTTGCTGTCCTGAATAGAAACTCATAAGGAAAATCGCCATGTTGACCATCGATGCGCAGGTCCACGCCTACGAAAGGGACCGCCCGGAGCGCCCCTGGACCGCTGTTCTTGCGGGTCCGCCCGCAGTCACCGGCGACGACATGGTGGTGGCGATGGATGCGGTCGGGGTCGATGGCGCGCTGCTGGTCTCGCCGTACACAATGTACCGCTACGACGCGAGTTACGCGTTGGAGATATACGCCAAACATCCGGGCCGTTTCGCGCTGATCAAGCCGGTCGATGCGACTGACCCCGGCGTCGCCGACACCATTGCCGATTGGGCGACGACGGAAGGGTCGGTCGCTATCCGGGTGATGATGGCATATCGGGATTCGGTGGATGCAGACGATCCGGGCATTAATCATGTGCTGCAGACCGCCGCGAAGCACAACTTGCCGGTCAACTTGTTGTGCTGGGGCGTGGCGGAGCAGGCCGCGAAACTGGCTGCAGCCAATCCGGACACTCAACTGGTCATCGACCATCTGGCATTGAAGCAGCCGTTCGAGCCGCCAGTGCCGGATAAACCCTTCGCCGATTTGCCGAAATTGTTGGCATTGGCGGCCTATGACAATGTCGTCGTTAAGATCACCGGGGCCTGCACGCTGTCGAAAACGGCTTATCCTTTCGACGATATTTGGGGCCCACTTGCCCGCATCTTCGATGCTTTTGGTTTCGAGCGTTGCTTATGGGGGACCGACTGGACCCGTGCGGTGAATTTGATCACCTACGAACAAGGGGTTGAGCCGTTCCGGATGACGGATCGTTTGTCGGACGGTGACCGCGCTCTGTTGATGGGTGAGAGTTTGGCGCGCGTCTATAAATGGAAACCAACGGCAGGATAGTCGCAATGAACGAATTACCGGAAATTCTCGAGACCTCTGATCCTGTGCGTGAGGCGACCGGATTTGTCTTCACGGAAGGACCGGTCTGGCATCCGGATGATATCTGGTACTTCAACGATATTCGTCCTGGAACCATGTACCGCATGAAGCTCGGTGAGGAACCCGAGATGCTTCGCAAGACCGAGGGCGGTAACGGCATGACCTTCGACCTCGAGGGCCGGTTGGTGCAATGCGAAGGCGAAGGGAAAAGAATTACCCGCGAAGAGCATGACGGCTCCATCATGACCCTGGTCGACCGGTTTGAAGGGGGGCGTTTCAATCGACCCAACGACATCATCTGTCATACCGACGGCAGTCTCTATTTCACCGATCCGTCAGGGCGCATCCCATTCGAGAAGCGCGAGCAGCCGCGGCCTGGTGGGGAAGACGGTGTCTATTCGGGAGCGCGGGTTTATCGAATATCGCCTGACGGAGAAAGTATCTCCGCCTTAGTTAGTGTTGAATATCCGAACGGCCTCGCGTTGTCTCCGGATGAGCGCACCCTCTACATTGCCAATACGCGCATGACGCAATACATTCATGCCATCGGTATCGATGCGGAAGGCAATCTGCTGGACCGGCGTATATTCGCTGATCAGAGCGGCAAGGAGCCCGGTATTCCCGACGGTATGAAGGTCGACCAAAAGGGGCGGGTCTATTGTACCGGCCCCGGCGGCATTTGGGTGAACGAGGCTGATGGGACGCATGTCGGGATCATTCGCCTGCCTGAAATGGCGGTAAACTTCACTTTCGGCGGCGACGATCTCTGTACGCTGTTCGTGTGTGCGGTGACATCGGTCTACACTCTGCGGGTCAAAACGCCCGGAATGCCGCATCCCTGGTATTTGGTCCGATAGGCGTTAGTCTTTTCGATTGGCGGCGATCAAGTCCGATAGTTTCTGTTTCTGCTGTCCGTCCACGTCGAAATTATCTGGCTCGAGCCACGTCTGATAGGCGCGTTCCGTGGCAGGCCAATCCTTGTCGATGATCGAAAACCAGGTGGTATCCCGATTGCGGCCCTTGTAGACGATGGCCTGCGGGAACAGCCCATCATATGTGAATCCAAAGCGCGCGGCGGCGCGGCGCGAGGGGGCGTTACAGGAATCGCATTTCCATTCGTAGCGGCGGTATCCAAGCTCATTGAATACTCGCTTCATCATCAAAAACATGGCCTCAGTGGCAATGGGCGTGCGTTGAAGGCGCGGGGAGAACGCGATATTGCCGACTTCGATAACACCGTGCGCAGGCGTAATTCGAAGATATGCGGCCTGGCCGACGGCTTTACCGCTCGTGGTGTCGATCAGCGTGTAGAATAACGGGTCCTCGCTTTCGCAAGCCGACCCCATCCACGCAAGGAATGCCGCCTTGTCCGCGAAAGGGCCGCTTGGCATATACGTCCACATGCTGCCGTCTTCGTTGGCGGCGTACGCTTCAAATAAGTCACTTCCATGCCGATCGACATCGAAGGCCTCGGTCCGGCAATAACGCCCTTCCATCGGTGTCCGGGGAGGATGCGAAACTGTTTGCCAATTGGGCAATGCCTCGCCGACCGGTTGCCCGAACTCGTTCGTTCTTTGCGTCATCGGTATGGCTTTCTTGTGAGTGGTCTGTCGTGCAAATGGCAAGCTAGTAGCTCACCGATGCTTTGAAAGCGTCCAATTCCCATATTCGAAGCGGACCATTGCCGGACAATTTTAACAAGCACGAGTTAGAGGAAAGAGGTGCGGTTGACCGATATTTCCGTGTGCGGGACACTTCACCAATACGAAACCGACGCGATGAGGAGAAAACGATGCCGAAAGTGCTGAGTGCGGAGCAAGTCGAGCGTTTCCATTATGACGGCTTCCTGCCTCCGGTGCCGGTGTTGAGCGCCGAAGAAGTCGCACGCTATCGCGGACATCTCGAGGCGTTCGAAGAGAAGTATCCGGACGACCGCCGGAAACTGAAGAGCAAGTCGCATCTGCTCTGTCCCTGGGTCGATGAAATCGCACGTAACCCGCATGTCCTCGACGTCTATGAAGATCTTATCGGGCCGAATATTTATTGTTACAGCATGGCTTTTCGGATAAAGGAACCGGATGGACGGACCTTCGCCGGCTGGCACCAAGACGGCGCCTATAATCCGATCAAGCCGATACTGGCCATCGGCGCGTTGGCACTAGCGGATTGCTCGCTCGATCACGGTTGCCTGAGCGTGATCCCGGGGTCGCATAAGAACGGAACATTACCGCATGAAGATACCGGAAATCCGGATAGCATTCTGGCGCGTGGCCAATTCATCACCGAAGATTTCGATAAATCGACAGCCGTTAATTTGGAATTGAAGGCGGGAGAGATTGGCTTGTTCTATTC
>JBMYRC010000221.1:0-4185 GCA_049601975.1 Alphaproteobacteria bacterium
GCGATTCAAAGCGAGACGGAGTTCTATCTCGATCTGAACGAGGAAGAAGAAGCGGCCTTGGAGCGAAGCGTCGGTGAACTCATCTCATGGCATCGGGCGGAAATGTTGCCACGCTATGCTGAATTTTTCCGTAATGGTGCGGAGGCAGCCGATAGCGGCGCGCTTGATGAACTCCGGGTTAGGTCGGCAATTCAAGAGATGCGGACCCTCCTCAGACAGACGGTTGAGGGTGCCGTACCTCATGTCGCCGTTGTTCTGGCGGGGCACACCAAACCACGAAAGCTGAACCATCTTCGCGCCCGCATGGCGGAACGCTCCGCCGAACGGCGCGAGGAGCTTGAAGTCCCGAAGTTGGAATGGCTGGCGGAGAGAACCGAGAGCTCGGTGCGTCGCTTTGAGCGATTTTTTGGTGATTTATCCGAGGCGCAAGTAGCAATGGTGCAGCGTTATTTTGCCGATACTGCGGGGTCATCAAAGCCATGGCAACGGGTGCGCGAGGATCGCCGCCAAGCCTTTCTCGCATTTCTTGCCGGGCGGCCTGATCAAGATCGAATCGCGAAGTTCCTGCCTCGAATTCTGCTCCACTCCGACCAAGTCGTTGGGCCCGAATATAAGCTGTTAGCGGATGCTTGGTGGGCCCGGTTTACGGATTGGATGGTGGAGATGATGGGCTCGCTCGATGCAAAGCAAAGGCTACACTTTTCCACAACGTTGCGGGATTACGCGGCTGATATGATCGATCTGTCGAGTTAACGCTGTTTGGAACATTGCGCGCTGCCGATAGCACTCTATTGTCTCTGCCAAACAATTTTGGAAGGAAACGACAATGGATTGGACCGAACGCCGCACCCGATTTCGGGCGCAGATCGAAGGTGATAAATGCGTGCATCCAGGCTCCGTCTTCGACGCGATGTCGGCACGGATCGCGGAAGATTTAGGCTTCGAGATTGGCATGTTCGCGGGCTCGACCGCCTCATTGGCGGTGCTCGGCGCACCCGACCATATTGTGCTCACGCTCCCTGAATTTGCTGGGCAGGCCTATCGAATTTGCCGGGCCGGGAACCTCGCTATTCTGGTCGATGCGGATCACGGCTACGGCAACGCATTGAACGTCATGCGCACGGTCCAGGAGTTGGAGACAGCGGGTGTGTGCGCCGCCTCCATTGAGGACACTGACCTGCCGCAACCGTTCGGCGAGCTCGGCAATACGCGTCTTCTGTCCGTCGAAGAAGGTGTGGGCAAAATGAAAGCTGCTATCGAAGCGCGCCAGGACAAGAAGTTTGTCATCGCTGGTCGCACCAGTGCTGCGGCGGTCACTGGGGTCGAAGATTGCATCGTGCGTGCCAAGGCTTACGAGCAAGCAGGCGTCGATATGATTTTCCTGGTTGGCGTGAAGACGAATGAAGATCTCGAGAAGATTTGCGGTGAGATCAATATCCCGATCGTCATCGGCGGTGGCCCGTCCCCCGATCTTCCATATTACGCGAGCCTCGGCGCACGGATCGCATTGCAGGGCCACAAGCCGATCATGGCGGCGGTGCAAGGGGTCTACGACACTTTGAAAGCGTTGCGGGACGGTGTGGCGCACAGTGATGTCGAGTATTTCGCCGATGCCGATTTGATGCGAAAAGTAACGCGCGGCGACGATTACGACCGCTGGATGAAAGACTACTTGGGCGAATAGGAAACCGATCATGGAAATTTCCACGCAACCGTTGACGGAAGAGACGTTCGCGCCTTTCGGGCAGGTCATCGCGATGGGCCCGCTCGGGCGTGCGCATTCGACCCGATATGCCGCCGATGTCGAGAACAAACGAGCGGCGGCGAGGCTCAATGTCTCGATCTCGCAGCAGATACCGACGCCCCTGCCATTGAAGGTGAAGGCGATGGAAATGCATCCCCATTCGGCACAAACCTTCATCCCGACGGAAATCAAACGCTATCTTGTCTTGGTCTGTCCGAAGGACAGTGACGGCAACCCGGATGTCGGAAATCTGAAAGCGTTTGTGGCGGAGGGCAACCAAGGCATCAATTATCACGCCGACATCTGGCATCATCCGTTCACGGTTTTGGATGAGCCGGGCGAATGCGTGATGCTGCGCTATGATATGGACGACGACGAGGATACGTTGTGGTTTGTCGTCGATGACGGACCGACAATCGTGGAATCCTAGAAAGGGATTAGAGCGATGGCGACGGAGCTTTTATTCGGTGTGCAGACCAACGGAATCCGGCATGCGGAGGCTGATGGAATGCCGGATATCGACACCCGGTTTCGCATGGTGAAGGAGGCCGGGGTCCACGACTATATCGATAAAACGCCGGACCCTCATGAGATCGAGGAATTCGAGGCCGCGAGCGAGAAATACGGATTGCCGGTCCGAGCCGGCGGTTGGTTCTACACGCTCGGGCGCGACGAGGCCTTGTTCGCGCAGAACATCCAAACAGCGGAACGGCTCGGCTCTCTCGTTCACAATACGCAGATTCTGACGAACCATGCGGACGGCCATCCGGTGACCAATGACGAAGTCATCGCGACCTATTTAAATTTTGCGGAGATCGGCGACAAACATGGCGTGACGCCGTGCTTTGAAGTTCACGTGAATATGTGGTCGGAAGATTTCCGCCGTGTCGCCGAGGTCGGGCAGGCGGTCGAGGCGCGGGGTGTTCCGTTCAACATGACGCTCGACCATAGCCATGTGATTTTCAAGATCGACAATCCGGCAGAGCAAGAGATCGGCGATATTCGGGGCGATGTGGAATCCGGCAAACTGATCCTCGATCCGTTCAAGGATGGGAATGTCAGTGATCAATGGATCGACGCCGGTTGGATCAAACATTGTCACGCCCGGGCCGCCATCCCGAACAATCCGAAGAATTTCGATACGGTGACTGACGCGGGTAAACCCGGACGGGGCATCCAGTACCCCTTCAAACAACCGGAGCCCGGTCAGTATCACTCGGAATGGCAGGAAGAGGCGTTGGAGCCCTGGAAGGAAACCATCCGTAGCTTGATGCGCCACCACGCTGCCGACCCCAAAGGGCAACTCGGGCAAATCTCAACCGAGTTTATTCCGGGGCCGGATTACGGACAGGGCTGCAAATATTCCCTGTTTGAGCAAAGTGTGGCGTGTGTCCAATGGATGCGCGAGACCTGGATCGATATCAGCGAGGCGGCGTGAGCGAAGCCCAGCGCGACGACTTGTTGATCGTCTATGTCGATGGCGACGCGTGCCCCGTGAAGGATGAAGTCTACCGGGTCGCGGGCCGTCACAATCTGCTTACCCGTGTTGTCTGCAACAGCTGGCTCCGATTGCCGCAATCACCCTTGATTGCGTTGGAAGTCGTTGCCGAAGGATTGGACGCCGCGGATAATTGGATCGTCGAGAATATAGGAGCGGGCGATATCGCGATTACCGCAGATATCCCCTTGGCGGCGCGATGTCTGGAGAAGGGGGCCACCGTCATGGGCCCGACCGGCAAGCCGTTCAGCGAGCAAAATATCGGTACCGCCCTCGCAACTCGAGACCTTATGGCTGACTTGCGGGATAGGGGAGAGATACGTGGCACCAATCCATCCTTCACGAAACAGGACCGTATTCGATTCTTGGACGCATTGGAGAATGCGGTCCAATCGGCACGGCGCGCCGCCGGGTAGTCGGGCCACGAGACCGCCCCACATAAATCTCTAACTTGGATATACGGAGTGACACCCATGCCGATTGCTGTTTCCGCCCGGGAAGCCAACGAAAATCGTGTTGGGAATACTTTTCCCGAAGTCATCGCGAAGCCGTTTTATCGCAGCGTCTATTTCGGCTCGCCGCCGGCGCGCGGCGGCAGCGCGGACGAGAACAAGAAAGCCATGCCGCAGGCGTATCTGATCGAACAGCCGGCAAATAGTGAAGTAGCGGCGCATTTCCACGATACCAACCAGTTCCAGGTGTTCGTGCATGGCAAGGGAGCCTTCGGCAAAAAGCCCTTCGATGGAGTGATGGTGCATTACGCAAAGGCGCACACGACCTATGGCCCGATCTCCGCGGGCGATGACGGTGCGCATTACATGACGCTGCGGAATAACTGGGATTCCGGCGCGAAACTCATGCCCGCAAACCGGGACAAGCTGCGTAAGATCAAGCGGCTGCACAGGGTGGCTGAAGAGGTGCCGGTGCCGGACGCCGCGGCGCT
>JBMYRC010000222.1:0-4148 GCA_049601975.1 Alphaproteobacteria bacterium
ACTCTAGCGAACCGGTCAGTGACGTCCCCTCTCCCGCGTGCGGGGGAGGGTTAGGGTGGAGGTCATACTCCGAATTCACGCTTAAAAAGCTCGTCGGTTGCCCGATTAGACTCTCAACCTGGTCGACGATGGCGCCATCGGCTTCGATGCCCGCCCGCATTTCGATCCAATTGGGATCGGCCAGCGCTTCCCATTCCAGCAGGTAATAGAGTTCCTGGTGCGATCTGCTGATGCCGGAAATTTCGGGACAGATTACTAAAAACAAATTCATCCGCATTCTTGCTTTGCGTAGCCCGTCCCGCATGACACCTCCAGCCCTCTCCTACTCTGCCGCCTGCGAAACCGTTTGGGCCAATCCGTTTACGCGGACTTCCTCTTTCAGGTTGTCGACCGTCACATGGGTGTCGAACCAAGTGAGGGTCGGGGCGGCGCCGAATTTTTCGGCCAGCATCTGGGCCCGCTCCGGCGTAAACCAGGCTTCGGCGGCGGCACGGCTTTCCCACAGATAGACACCGCCTGTGCCAGTATCGCCGTTCAGGTAATCCTTCCGAATCAGGCCCTTTTCCGCGAGGCCGCGATAGGTTGGCGCGGTCGATGTGCCGCTGGCGATAGCTTGCTCTTCCGTTCGTTTGTCGAGCGGAAATTGGACAACGACAATGCAATTGCTCATGAGATGGCGCTCCTTTGCGTCTTTGAGGTCAGGATTTCTTGGCTGAATGAATCCTACTTCACACTTGAAAAGCTCGTCGGTTGCAGGATTAGATTCTCGACTTGAGCGACGATGGCGCCGTCGGCTTCGGTTTGAGCGCGCTTCTCGATCCATTCGGGATCGGCTTGGAAGGCAGCCCATTTTTCATCGCGCTCGGCGAGCGATTCCCATTCCAGTAGGTAGTAGAGGTCTTGGTTCGAGCTGCCGATACCGACCGTCCAGAAACCGGCTTGGCGAATGCCGTGGCGCTCCCAGATTTTCAGCGTGATCGTGTCGAAACGGTTCAACAGCGCCGGTAGGCGGCCGGAGATACAATGGTAGATGCGGAGTTCGTGGATCATGATGAATCCTCCCAAAAGATGTAATTGTTCTAAGAAGAGATATACGCCGATGCGCCGGGCGAACTATCTCAACATTCACATAATTGTCTCCCGGATTTCGCGCTCGGCCTCCCGGGAAACAAAAACCGCGAAGGGAATTTGAATGCGCATCGCTTTGATCCACGCTCTGCCCGTCTCCATCGCGCCGATTGAGGAAGCGTTCGAGCGGCTTTGGCCGGAGGCGAACACGGTCAATCTGACTGACGATTCCTTGGCGGGTGATTTGGCGGCGGCGGGCACATTGCCGCCCGAGATGACGGATAGGTTTCTAACCCTCGCCCGCTATAGTGCCAACACTGGCGCGGATGCGATCCTGTTCACCTGCTCCGCTTTCGGGCCGTGTATCGAAGCCTGCGCGGAAGACTTAAGCCCCCTTCCCGTCTTGAAGCCGAACGAAGCCTTGATCGAGGAATGTGCCGCGATTGGCGGTACATCCGCGCATGTGGGGTTGCTCGCCACGTTCAAGCAAACTTTGGACACCATGCCGCCCGAGTTCACCTCCGCTCAGCCCGGGTTTCAGCTGCGAACGGCCTTGGCGACCGCGGCGCTCGACGCCCTGTTCGCGGGCGACCGGGAAGGCCATGACCAGGCGGCGGCAGAGGTGGCGGTGGCGGAGCTGGGTGACTGCGATGTGATTGCGCTGGCGCAATTCAGTCTATCGCCCGCAGCCGCATTGGTCGCAGAGAAGACAGGCAAGTCCGTGCTGACGACGCCCGATACATCGGTAATGAAATTGAAGACGATGTTGGGTTAGCAAGCAGCCGCCGTCCTTCGACAAGCTCAGGATGACGGAGCATTAAATACGACCATACAAATACGTCATCCCGCGCATTCGAACAGATGACGGAGTGTGAACATATTCCTACAATCCACGCGTCATCCTGAGCCTGTCGAAGGGTGACCTCCTCGGTCGAGGTCTCTATTTGGTTTCCGTACCAGGGATCGCGAGGACTTCGAGCTTAGTGCCATTGCCCTTTTCGATCTCGATCATGGCGTAGGTGGCCGCGCCACCAACTGTGTCCGTCGGTGAACCACAATAGGCTGCGGTCGCGTCGTTGGTCACCAGCTTCATCGCCGCGTGATGATGGCCGAGCGCCAAATAGTCGAACGGACTGTCCTCGATCTCTCCCATGTGGATCGGCGAAGACCGGTGCGACGGCTCGCCATGCGGTACGTGGATGCCGTGCCCCATGCCGATGTAATACTCGCATTCCTCGGGACGACTTGGCCTACCGCCAAGCGGTGCGAAATTAGGCGAGTGATCAACCATACCTTTGCCCCAAACGGCAACACCCAACTCCTCGATCCACAAGGTCTCCCCCTCTTCCGCCGTTAAGAAGGCCAGGTTCGGGATCGTCTTAAAATCGTGGCGCTGATAGATACCGCCCTCGACCAAGCAATCGTGGTTGCCGGGAATCATCGCCACCGGGCACGGCTGGGCCGCAATGCGCTCCATCGACCATTCGATGGTCTCTTTCGTCGCCTGATTGGAATCGAATAGATCGCCCGCCAACAACATCAGATCGGGATCGTGCTCTTGCATCGTATCCAAGACGCGGTCGAACATGTCTTTGTAATAGTCGCTCGCCTCGACATAGCGGTCGTGGTGATAGTGATCGCCGTCCAAATGAATGTCCGAGCAATGGGCAACACGCAGTGAATCTGTCATTTCGGCCGCTGTATAGGGATGGGGCAGGATTTAATAGAGACTAATATGCATTTTCAATTCGCTTCCGCCAGTCCCCTGAAGCGGCGTGCTGGTTTCCACGCCGATTCCGCGGCCTAACTGTTAGCAAATGACATTAATCGCCGGGAATTGACGCCGATATGAACGACGCAACGACAGAACGCGGCCTGTATCTGAACGCCTTTGCGGACGGCTCGGCCCCAATCGATATGACCAAGACTGACGAATTCGCGAGCTTGCTGCAAAGCGCCGGCGACCTCGACATTCCGCATTCCCCCGATATCGCTTATCAATCCTGCAACATCGTGGTGCGGCACCAGCGGTTTCATTTTCTCGAATGGGGCGCTGCCGACGCACCAACGATCCTGCTGCTCCATGGCGGCCATCAGTCGGCCCATTCCTGGGACTTGGTGAGCCTGCATCTGGCACAGAAATACCGTATTATCGCACTTGATCAGCGCGGCCACGGCGACAGCGAATGGGCGCGTAACGGGGATTATTCGAATCTCACTATGGCGCAAGACGCGCACGCCTTCGTGCAAGCTATCGGACTGCAAAACCCAATCGTCATGGGCCATTCAATGGGTGGGCGGAACACCCTGCTGCTGACCCGCATGGACCCAAGCCATCCCCGCGCCCTCGTCATCGTCGATGTTGGACCGGAGACCATGGAAGCTGGCCGCAAGACTATTTCCAGTTTCGTGAAGAAGAATGAGATATTCGACGATCTGGAGCATTTCGTCCGCAATGTCCGCGAATACGATCCCTACCGCAGCCGCGAGCACATCGAGCGCACGGTTAAGTACAACATGCTGGAACGCGCCGACGGCAAGTACATCTCCAAATGCGACTACCGGCGGTGGCGTGGCGAGATCGAAGTCCATGACGAGAACCGAGATTCGATTAGTCTGGACGATGTCGGCAAGTTCGAGATGCCAGCGCTGATCGTACGCGGCGAGAACTCAAATATTCTGGCCCCTGATGCCGCGGAACGTTTCCGCGATGCCTTGCCGCAAGGTCAGCTGGTGACTGTTCCCGAGTGCGGTCACAACGTGCACTCGCAGAACACCTTGGGTTTCATTGGCGCCGTGGGGGAGTTTCTCTCTTCACTTGAGTGATCGCTTCCAAAAGGCGCCGGGGAGAGGGATATCGTGAATAGAGTATCAGCCGCACAAGCAGCCGCATTATTGGAAACAGGCGATGAGATCGCCCTTCTCGATGTCCGCGAGATTATGCGGTTCGGACGCGGGCATCCATTATTGGCGACAAACCTACCACTCTCGCGACTAGAAATGTCGATCTGCGATGTGGTGCCAAGGCGCGCGACACCGATCCTTCTGATCGACGGGGGTGACGGTCGCTCGGAATTGGC
>JBMYRC010000223.1:0-4140 GCA_049601975.1 Alphaproteobacteria bacterium
CCCGCCTGCCCTTAATCTCGGACGCGTTCGATTTCAGCGCCGCATGCCGCCAATTTCTCCTCCACCCTCTCATATCCTCGATCGAGATGATAGATGCGGCTGACCATCGTCTCTCCCGTTGCAGCCAGCCCCGCCAGGACAAGCGACACAGATGCCCGCAAGTCGGTTGCCATCACCGGTGCACCGGTCAACCGCGTGACACCCCGCACCAGGGCCGAGCCACCGTGTAACGTGATGTTCGCCCCCATGCGCGCCATTTCCGGTACATGCATGAAACGGTTTTCAAAAATACTTTCGGTCACCATCGCGGCACCCTCGGACACAGCCATCAGGGCCATGAACTGGGCCTGAAGATCGGTGGGAAACCCGGGATAGGGCTCCGTCATGGCGTCGACACCAACGATGCCGTTTCGAGCTGCCACCCGCACGCCCTCTTCCGTCGCCTCGATATCCACTCCAGCGGCCCGTAACGTGTCAGCGAAACTCTCGATATGGGTGAGGTCGGCACCGTCTAAGGTTAACTCGCCGCCTGTGATCGCGGCGGCAATGGCGTAAGTGCCGGTCTCAATCCGGTCGGGCAACACCGCGTGCTCCGCGGCGTGGAGCCGGTCGACCCCTCCAATATTAATGGTATCCGTGCCGATGCCCTCGATCTTCGCGCCCATTGCAACAAGACAATGCGCCAAATCCTGCACTTCCGGCTCGCGGGCCGCATTGACGAGCGTCGTTTGTCCGCGTGCCAACGTCGCCGCCATCATCAAGTTTTCCGTGGCCCCCACGGAGACAAACGGGAAGACGACCTGGCCACCGACCAGGCCGTTCGGCGCCCGTGCCTCTATATAGCCACCGTCGAGATCAATCTCCGCGCCAAGTTGCTGCAATCCCTTGAGATGAAGATCAACCGGTCGGGTGCCGATGGCACAACCACCCGGCTGCGAGACACGCGCCTCGCCGCACCGCGCCAGGATCGGCCCTAACACGAGAACGCTCGCCCGCATTTTACGGACCAGATCGTACGGTGCCGTAGTATCAGTAATTTCCGCCGCCCGGAGATGTCCGACCCGACCGTGATTGCCACCATCGCCGCCGTTGACCTCGATCGCCACGCCATGATGAGCAAGCAAGCTCGACAAGGTCTCTATATCCGCAAGGCGAGGTAAATTTTTGAGTGTCAGAGTTTCATCCGTCAACAGTGCCGCCGTCATCAGTGGTAATGCCGCATTCTTGGCGCCACAAATGGAGAGGCGCCCTTCAAGGCGATGCCCTCCGACAACTTTAATGCGTGGCATGCCGCCGCCGCTCGACGTCTCCGAACTCACAGCTCGCTCTGAAGCACCATCGTCCCTTGGGGTCATGGGGAGATTCTCAAACGTTGTTCCAAAATCTTTTCAGCTCATTGCCTAATCAAACAATACGGCGATCTCAAGGCGTCCGTCCAACCGCATAGTTTGCGCCGCTGACCAGCCTATTAGCCATCGGCAACACTCGACTTATTAACCCTGAACTCTCAATCGAGTCGATTACTCGTCTCCCGCACCTCGCTTCGGCATGCGCACCATCCACACCAGCGGCAAGACGACGACGCACGCCAAAGTATAGAGCCCGAAGGCATTCAGGAACCCAATCATATCCGCTTGTTGTTTTACCTCGACCGCAATTCTCGCGAGGCCAGCGGTCGTCTCAACATCCCAAAACCGCAGATATTGCGGAAAACCCAGAACCTCGTTGAAGGGAGAGATGAACTCCGTCATTCGGGCGTAATTCGAGATGCCAGTTCGAACCACCATGGTCACGCTAATGGAGATAAAAATACTGCTACCGATATTTCGCAACAGGTGAAAGACCGCTGTCGTCTCCGCGAGAACCTTCTTATCGAGGGTCGCAAATGTCGCGATCACCAACGGCACCCAGATCAATCCGACTGACATTCCCTGCATGAAGCTCGCAAGTAACACGTCGTTCATCCCGACGTTCATATCGAACGTCATCATATGAATGCCGGAGAGCGTCTGCATGCCGAAGCCGATGGTCATGCCGACCCTTGGATCAAACCGCCCGAGGCTTCCCGCAAAGAAGAAGCCGACCATGGCGCCCACGCCTCGCCCCCCCAAAAGCGTCCCGATCACGGCTTCCGGATAACCGCCCAATTCCTTCAGCATCGGCGGCATAACGACCATTGGTGTGAAATTTAGCATCCCATAGATCAAGACAATCAGAAGCCCAAAGGAGTAATTGCGATCAGCCAATAGGCGCAGATCCAGAAACGGCCGTTCCGCCATGAAACTGTGAATCAAGAAGGCATAGATGGCACAACAGCCGATGACGATTTCCAGAATAATTTCATAGGAATCGAGCCAATCGAGCCGTTGTCCTCGATCGAGTACCAATTGTAAGGATGCGATCGACGCGGCCAGCAGCAGAAACCCGGTCCAATCAAAACGTATATTGGCGCGGCGACCGCCATCGTTCAGGAACACCCAAAGACAGAAGAAACCGAACGCCGCCAACGGCACCAACATGTAGAACGCATACCGCCAATTATAGAGTTCGGTCAGATAGCCACCGAAGATCGGCCCGAGAATCGGTCCGACAACCACTCCCATGCCGAAGATCGAGGTAACCAGACTGTGTTGTCGGCGGGGGAAAATATCGAGAATGATTGCTTGCGCCAGCGGGATCGTCGGCGCACCAAAGGCGCCTTGCATGATGCGATAGAGGACCAACGATTCCAACGAATCAGCGATGCCGCAGAGAAAGGTTGCGATGCAAAACCCCGCCTGCGAGACCAGCATGACTCGCCGCCAGCCGAAACGTCCCGCCAACCATCCCGACATCGGCGTTACCACTGCCGTGGCCAGGATATTGAAGGTCATGACCCAGGAAATTTGATCCGGCGTCGCCGACAGGCTGCCCTGCATTTGCGGCAGGACCACACTGACGATCAGGATCGTCATCGCATACAAAGTTGTCGAACTAGTGATCGCAGCCATGATCATCCAGCGCCGGAAGGCTGTCAGGCTCTCACCGGTCGGCGGCGTGGTCGCGTCTGCCGTGCTCATTTACCGCGCATATCCCTTTACATTCCGACACATCATCCGGCGTTAGCATTTATCCGCGTGACCGTCATCGAGCATAGACCGGCTGCGTTGTTGCGCTTTACGCTTTTGCAAGTTTTGCCGCAGTAACACGGCGCGGCGTTCTTCCCGCTCCATATGCGCTTGCTGGCCCTTGGGACTAAGGCGCGGTGCGGGTTTCGAGGGTTTATCCGGCATGCAGGGCAATCGGTCAAATGACAGTGTGAAGACGCCTTCCGGCGATCGCTCAAACTAGCCCTTTTACACCGCCGGCGCCACCTCCCGTCATCGTCTTGCGCCGCTACCAGCGCTGTGGCATAAGGCGATTATCTGATAGGCCGCCGTAGCTCAGGGGTAGAGCGCGCCCTTGGTAAGGGCGAGGTCGACAGTTCAATTCTGTCCGGCGGCACCAGATTTCTCCTTAAAAACCCGATCACTCTAGGCATACCTGTCGACCCTTTTTTGACCAGCCCACATTGACCTGGCTGGGGTAGGGGTAATTGGCGCCGCAACCATTTCACCATATTGGTGTTTTTTATAAATGACTTTCGCATATTGTCATCTTGCGGTCAGCAATGCGACATAGATTCTCACAGAATATAACTTAAATTCGAATATATTATGTTATTTACAATCTTTTTATGTAACAGGTTACTGACTCGCGTTTAATCCGACGAGCTACTCACCTGCTGTAAACAGTTTTCAACATAACATTGACCGTCAAACCTATTGGGGGGATGGCCCTGTGTTTGAGACCGAGAAAACAGGCATGAACGACGGACATGGCACCAGCCGGCACACGATGGGGTCGGACCACATTGATATCGAGTGGTTAGGCCCGTCGGCATTTCTCGTTCGCGAATAGAAAAGCATGTTGGGTCGAATTTACAGCCATTGGATCGAATGCGGCGAAACCATGGAATCGGGATTTCTGTTGCCGTTTCGGGATACTTTCAATCCGACCAATGTCACTACAGGCAATGAGGATCGGTTAATCCTTAAGATCGAAACACCGGTCGGCATGCTGCCCATCACCTCCATTGACGAGTCGGGCATCATCGGCTGT
>JBMYRC010000224.1:0-4064 GCA_049601975.1 Alphaproteobacteria bacterium
GCATTCGAGGTGACCACCGGCTTACCGAGCGCCTCCTCCATCGCTTGAATGCGATCCATGGTCGCGAGATTTGTGCAGCTCACAAAGAGGCCGTCCGCCGCCGTGATCTCGTCCGTGTGTCGCGCTGCCATTTCGGCGACCTCGGATGAAGCGAGCGCTGGGATCATGGGGGAGTGGGTGCAGGCGAAGGTGTCCGTTCCCGTCACCTCAAAACCGAGCGTCTCGAAGAACGCTGCTTCCGTTGCCGTGATGTCGTGGGGATAGGGCGTGATCATGAAGAAACGTTGAATGCCCATGGCGCGGAGCGCGTCCGCAACTGCCGTCGATGTGGTAAATCCCGGGATACCCGTGGCGCGTTTGATACGTGTGCCGAGATCGTTCGCCGCCGCCGTCCCGCCGAGAAACGTCCCGCTGGTACAGGCCGCCAAAATAACCTGTACGTCGATCTTAGTGAGCAGCCCAGATTGTGCTTCAACACTCTCCATCATTTGTACGAGGGAGTCCGCTTTCAACTCAGCTTGCGCGCGCGGCAGGCGAGAAAAATGCGCCGTAATGCCATCTGGCAGGTGGCGTGGAAACTCGACTTCGCAGGTGACGTTCCGTTCCGGGACAAGGAAGCCGAGGCGAGTAGGTTGGGGGTCCGATGGCATGGGATCAACGCTCCATTTCTTTGGAAATAGTGTAATAGCGCCAGGCCGATCGGACAAAGCCGTTGAATTAGGACTCGCCCGCTAATGGATTTAACCGGGGACGAAAATCTCTGTTTCCTCGGTGAAACCCTTAAGTATGCGATGACCAATAGACCGCACGACGCCATCCGGGAGATGCGGGGCGCAGTCGCCCGAAATGGCCACATTCGAATCCCCGAGCGGGCAAAGGCTTTGCAGTCGGTCGGCGCGACTGACTTCGGCGTTGATAACGATGAAGGCTAACCGATCTTCCGCGCTGACATTGCCATAATCTACGGGCCCGTAGCTTAAGCCGAAGCCGAGAGAGGCCGGCAGGTTCCCATCTAGGGTCGCCTTGTCCGCGCCAAGAGCAGCGGTGTAGGTATTCTGAATGGCGATTGAGCACGTGAATCCTCCCGTCATGGCCTCGGCGGATTCAGGAAAGACGGCAAGCATCCCATCTCCCGTGAACTGAAGAACCTCACTGTCGTTTGCTTTAACATGCGGGGTGACGATATCGAACAGTTTATTGATGAGTCGATGTAGGAATCGGTGCCGAGCTTTTGGAGCAATGGCGTGGACCCCCGAATGTCGACGATCAGAATCGCGGCTGTGACTTTGAGAGATTTGCCGCGCGACATATTACCCGCCAGCACCGCCTCCCCAGCGTTCTGTCCGAGGTAGACCTTAAGAATGTCGGCGATAGATGTATTGTTCATCATCTTGCCCCTCCATTGGGCGTGTACCCTACCACAAATAAGAGGCTTATCCGCCATTACGAAGGGCGAGGCGTTCACATGCTGTTGAGGATAATTCCGCCGGCTCTGTCGATCTCTCTCCATGTCACGCCGTTACCCGCCGAGAGATTGACGTAGCGCAATGCCCGTCCTTAACCTCCCGACCTATCCTTCGGACACCACACCGGGAGAGACGACGTGGCGATTGTCGAATGGTCGGACGACTGCAAGCTCGGCGAAGCGGAGATCGACCGGGAACATTGGGGGTTGTTCGCCCTCATTAACGATTTTTAGGATAAGCACGCCCAAGGTGCGGGAGACGCTTCGATCACGTCCACCATCGACGCCTTGGCTGCCTATGTCGACGTCGATTTCGAACATGAGGAACGGTTAATGCGGGCGGTCGGTTATCCCGAACTCGACAGCCATATCGAATTGCATGTGGCATTGGCGCGGCGGGTCGAGGAATACAAAGCCGCTTTTGAGCGTCAAGCAGCGCGCTTCGACTTCAATGGATTTACCGCGTTCCTCACCGATCATATCCTGCACGAAGACATGCAGTTCGCGAAATACATCATAGGCACTAACCGGGTTCTATGTTCCCGGTGCATTCCTGAAAAGCCATGCGTGAAGGCGAGGTGCGAAGCGGTAGCCACGCTCAAGCGCGCCTAGGCAGATTTCCGTTTGCACCGCTTCGAGCCGGGCGAGGGTCGCACCGACAGGCATGATCGTGACATCCCATTCGATCCCGGCGTCGCGGAAAGTTTTTGCGGCGCGAGCCACGTCATCCCAACTCCCTTCACGCCCGTTCGAGACGAACTTGAGCTGCCCCGCATCGGAGAGATCGCGGTAGGCGGCGAGTACGTGTGGCTGGATCGCCGCGTCCCAGGCTTCACCCGAAAGTGTCAATTTCGGGCTCGCGGACCAGAACCATTCGCGTGTACCGTCTGTATAGTGAGAGTGGATGAGCGTCGCGAGCGGGTCGCGTGGCCATTGGGTGCCGTTGGTCTCTATGGTGATGAAACGGGGCAGGTTGTCCCGGGCGGCCATTGCCTCCAGCACATCGACGAGCGCTGTCTGGCTTAACATCGGCTCACCGCCGGTGACAACCAGATGAGTCCATTGCCGAGACTGCTCGTGGAGAAATCGAGGCGCAAGTGCCTCCAGGCGGTCGCAAATCTCCGCCGCCGTGAGCTCTTCCGAGAGGTGGCGGTATGCTTGGTTCCAGGCGTATTCCGTGTCGCAGCCGGTCTCTGCCACAGGGAAATCGGCGAGCGTCTCGACCGGCCCGTTCGGCATCGACGCATTGCCGAACCCACGGCATTGAAAGTTGCAGCCCCAAAAACGTAGGAACAGCGAAGGCACGCCGGTGTAGCGGCCCTCGCCTTGGACGGAATGAAAAATCTCCGAGATGCGGTAGCGTTTCATCCCGCTATAGGCGTTTTGCGCTTATCGTTTGTAAAGCCCCATTATCGCGGCTTTCTCCAGCGTCGCGAAATGCAGATTGAATCCAACCACCGCGGGCATGATGTCGGCGGGCAGTTCCAATTTCGAATTGCATGCGTGCACGGTGAAAGGATAGCGGTGCGGGTGGTCACCTTCGGGTGGGCAGGGGCCGCCGTAGCCGGGTGCCCCGAAATCGGTACGGGTTTCCAGCGCGCCGTTGGGCATACCATTGCCGCTTGCGCCCAACGCCAGCTCACGCACATCGGCCGGGATATTGATCACTAGCCAGTGCCAGAATCCACTGCCCGTCGGTGCGTCCGGATCGAAACAGGTGACAGCGAAGCTCTCGGTACCCGCTGGAGGTTCGCTCCAGGCCAGATGGGGTGACTGGTTATTGCCCGCACAGCCGAAGCCGTAACTCTCCGACAATGCGTGGTCGTTGGCGAGATAGTCGCCATCCTTAAAGCTGTTGCTGGTGACTGAAAAGCTCATGGTTGCTCTCCTCCCGGTTGGTTTCTTATCGGTCTTTCTGTGGCAATAAAGATAGTCCGAATATCGTGCGAAGGAAATCGCATCATGGGGCACAATTGGGTGGCGCGCGAAAATTGTGTTACACTTCCGGGTCTGCTTCCGGGGAGAGGCAAAATGCTGACGAAACTTTACACGTGTATTCTACGAGCATCCGTCCTGTCGGTAGCGCTACTGCTCGGCGCCTGTCAGGCGACCCATTAATACACCACACCAAATAAAGTCGTCCCCCTCGCGGAGGGTGACGTGAAATCCTTTTAAATCGTCGCCGGTGGGCATTGGCGCAACACGGGCATCCAGTTGAAAGCCGGAACCGAATACCACATCACCGCTGACGGGAAATGGCGGATGAGCCCGCACTGCAGTCAAACCGACGCCAGCGGCGAAGTCCTGCAATACAATCTGTTTTGTAAGGGTCCGTTGAACACGCGGCCGCTCGCGGCGGTGAATTTTCAAACCCTGATTGGCCGGATCGGACCGACCGGCGTGTTGTTCCCTATCGGCAAGAACCTAATTTTTACGGCGGCGGAAGATAGTGTGCTCTATCTCGGTCTGAACGATTTGGAATCCTTCCTGTTCGACAATACCGGTATGCTCAGCGTCAAAGTGGCGCGAACCGATCCCGTCCCACCACCTGTTCGAACCGCAAGCAAACCACCGGCGCCCGCCCGTCTCGCGGCCCCCG
>JBMYRC010000225.1:0-4030 GCA_049601975.1 Alphaproteobacteria bacterium
GCGAACCTGGATCAGGCGCTCGAAGCGCTCTCGCCTCGCCAACGGCAACGCCTGGCTCGCGCCGCTGGTTGGCTCACGGCTTCCCGACCGGTTTTCTCCACAATGGCTATACGGTTCGATTTAATTCTGATTAGTCCGTGGAAATGGCCCCGGCATATCACAGATGCGTGGCAGCCGGACAATTGAGCGTGACGTCTTCTGGATGCGGCGGACGAATCGTTTTATGGTTAGACCAGATTTGGAACAATTCGTCATGACCATGCATTCCATAACCCGCTTCTGTTTCGTTGCCGTGATGTTGACTCTGCCGTTGAGCGGATGTGGCGTTTTAATCGGCGCCGGCGCCGCCGCCGGAACCGCCTCCATGGAAGAGCGTGGGCTTGGCGGTGTGATCGACGACAAATTGATCCAAGCAAAAATAAACTCTAACTGGTTGGACGCAGATTCCAATCTGTTTATCGGCTTGTCGAGCGAGGTCCACGAGGGACGCGTATTGCTGACGGGGAGCGTCGCGAAACCTGAACATCGGGTCAATGCGGTTCGAATTGCATGGCAGGTCGACGGGGTTCGCGAAGTCATCAACCAGATTGAAATTAAAGATCGCAGCGGCTTGGTTGACTATGCACGTGACGCTTGGATCACGACCAAACTCATCTTCAAGCTGACGGTAGACGGCGATATAAAAGCGATTAACTACTCGGTCGATACAGTCAATGGCCATGTCTTCATCATGGGCATCGCCCAAGACAAAGTGGAACGCGACCGAGTAGGGGCACACGCCCGAGATGTAGGATACGTGCGGCGTGTCACCAATTATGCTGTCTTGAAAAACGATCCTTCGCGGCAGCTCAAAGTGATCATTCCGGCCACCACAAAATGAACCAGCGCCGGGAATCGCGAGCATTTCTACAAAGCGTCGGCAATGGTCCCGAGCACGAACTCGATATCGCCGGCGCAGCTCTCCATTTAGCGGCCCTCACACGAAGCAAAGTCGATCTCAACCCCGCCGAATTGCATCTCGGCACCCTGACGCGAGACGTTACCGCGAGGGCACAAATTGAGGCGCCGGTCTCAGCAGAAGCAGCCGCCGGCATACTGGCGGGAGTCGTCGCCGGAGAAAATCGGTATCGCGGTGACGATCAAACCTATGACGATTTGCAGAACGCCGACCTCCTGAGCGTCATCGAGCGACGAAAGGGACTTCCGGTCGCCCTTGGGATTCTTTACATCCATGTCGCCAGAGCCCAAGGCTGGCGAGCATTCGGTCTAAATTTTCCGGGCCATTTTCTCATTGCACTGGAATTGGAGGGAAGCCGCGCAATACTCGACCCGTTTCATGAAGGCGTGTGCCGGACCCCACCGGAATTGCGTGAGTTATTAAAGATGGTCGCGGGTCAGGATGCGGAATTGAGCGCCGACGTATTCGCGCCGGTACCGGATCGAGGCGTACTCCTGCGCCTCTTGAGCAACATAAGACTTCGACTTCTGCAGATGCGCAGGCTCGAAGACGCGTCCGAGACGATTGACGCCATGTTGTTGATTGCACCGCAACAACCCGAGCTGTGGCGCGACGCCGGAATGTTGCAGGCCCAACTCGGAAACCTTGGAGCGGCGATAGAAGCATTGGAAAATGCTATCGCGCGCGACCCGAACGGCACACGGCAGCAGGAAACTGCGGCCCTCTTGCAACATTTGCGGCAGCGTCTGAACTAACACTTAATCAGGCTCTGGGCCTGGGGCTGCATCTCGCCATATATTATGTCTGATCGCCGAATACAAAATCCGAACCAACCGTTCAAACCAGATCGAGAATCCAAATGAGCCTCGCCGTCGCCATCCAAATGGACCCCATCGAAACCGTTGATATCGATGCGGACAGCACTTTCGTACTCGCGCTCGAGGCCCAAGCGCGCCAACATGCGTTGTTTCACTATCTGCCCGAAGCGCTCGTCTTCCGGCAAAATCGCCTTTATGCACGCGCCCAACCGCTGCAGGTTCGCCGCGAGAAGGGGAATCACTTCTCCCTAGGCGAGGCGGAGCTTCTCGACTTGGCAACGATGGACGTCATCCTCATGCGCCAAGATCCACCCTTCGATATGAGCTATATCACGGCGACTCATTTGCTGGAGCACGTACATCCGCAAACGTTGGTGGTAAACGATCCGGCCGAGGTTCGGAACGCACCTGAAAAACTGTTCGTGACCCATTTCGCGGAGTTGATGCCGCCGACGATGATCACCTGCAGCCGGGACGACATTCTCGCGTTCCGCCGTGATTATAAGGATATCATCGTCAAGCCGCTGTTCGGAAACGGCGGCGCCGGCGTGTTCCACGTCACGCCCGAGGATGAAAATCTAAATTCGTTGCTGGAAATGTTCACGGAATTCTATCGCGAGCCCATCATCGTCCAACAATACGTGCCGGCTGTGCGAGAGGGCGATAAACGCATCATTCTCATCGACGGCAAACCCGTGGGTGGCGTGCTGCGCGTCCCACCGGTGGGTGAAGCGCGGGCAAACATGCATGTGGGTGCGGTGCCATTAAAAACCGAATTGACGTCGCGCGAACGCGATATCTGCGATTCGATAGGACCCATCCTCTCGGAGAAAGGTCTGCTCTTTGTCGGCATTGATGTTATCGGTGGCTATGTCACCGAAATTAACGTAACATCACCGACCGGCATCCAGGAAATTAATCGCTTCGACGATATCTCCTTGGAGTCCCAACTATGGAATGCCATCGAAGAACGCCGCTCTCGAAGTGGCGACGAAGAATAACTACAGGGTACTTTAAGGCTTAAACTTGAACGTCGATCAGGTTGCTAATCGCATTGGACAACACACCGCTATCCTGAAAAGAAAGCGTCGAGTTAAATGCGCTGGAAAACAGTATCGCGCTGCGCTGTTGCTCGGCCTGAGCGAGCAATGTTTCGCGCAGATTGTCGCTCTCGACCTGTTGCGCGAATTTTTCGTTTTCCTTGATAAGATTGGCGACTTGATCGCGCCGCGCCCCGACCCGGCCCACGAAACCATCAAAGACGCCACTTAAAAAACGCACGGTCTGGGTTGCCTTATCGACATCGGTTAGTGCTTCGTTCAGCGAGGTATCGTTCAGGAAGTTTCCGTAGAAAGGCGAGAACAGAACGTCAAGGCCGTGACGCTCCAACGTTCCTTCTAGGACGGCCGAGCCTGCGCCACTCCGCGTAATTGAGACGGCGCCAGTGTCGTTATCAAGCGCAATCGTATCGTCATCAAGCAATATTACGCCATCTTCCAAATCATCATCGTCGATGGGCAATGATTGGACCTTGGAACCGAAAATATCCGGGACAAAAACATCGCCGGTTCCGGTTTCCGTAATCGTAAAGTCGCTGCCGGCAAACAATCCGGTAATGCTGTCTTCCTGTCGACTGTTCGGCCTAATCGGAAACGATATGGTATCGGCGTCAAAAACATCGCGGAATTGACTGCCAAGTAAGTTGTTTCCTAGCGTTCCAAAATTACGGACCTTGATGTTAATCAGACCCATTGTCTGGTCGAACGCGTTTGCTTGCACCCGTTTTTCGTCGTCCGTCGCATCAGCTTTTAGTGAGAGTTCAATATTTTTCCGCATATCCACCAACAATAGGCGAATTTCATCGAGCTTTTCCCGGGCACGTTCGACGATACTTGTAACACCATCCAGTTTGGATTTAATGCGAGTAAGGCTCTTGGCCTCCTGTTCGGCCTGCCGCGCCGCCAGAGCAATCTTTCGGTCCGGCCGGATCGGCTCAAGGTCCGCACGGCCCTGAGCCCTTGCGGCAGTAGCCAACCCCCGCGCCGCTGCCGCATCGGGCAGCAGCGAGAACAGCTCCAAGCCAACAGTGCTAAAGGCATTAGCAAAGCCGCCGGATCCACTCGTGCCTAAGGGTAGGACCATGGTATTTCTTACCTATCGCCAATATACGTCAATTCTTAGAGCAAGTATTATACCAAGCGGTGCTGTCAGACAAACGCGAGCTCGTCTCAGTTTGCCGATCAAATGTGGCGGT
>JBMYRC010000226.1:0-3976 GCA_049601975.1 Alphaproteobacteria bacterium
TGATTGCCGGCAAAAACAATGACATGCGGACGGTCGAGCGTCGGCGGGTGTTTGCCTTGCCATGCCGCGAGCCAAAGGACGAGCTCTTCAAGCCGGCCGAGCGATCCGGCCGGTTTCGTGAGTTGCGCTTGCCGTTTCGCGGCTGCCTCTCTGGCGGATTCGTCCGGGCCGGGAAGGCCAGCCAGCAGATTTCGCGCCCACTCCAACGGGTTTGTGTCCTTGTTGCTCACCACGTACTCGTTCAATTATAACCGTCAACCCAACCGGAACATCGAGAAACGAGGCTAACGTGTCCAGCCGGATCGAACGTAATCCTCTTACAGCCCTGCGCACGGCCACTATTTTTCTGACGCGATTCCCGATCGGTGGCAACAACAGTCATGACCGAATCGCACTCTCGGCTACTCTCTGGGTGTTCCCCGTGGTTGGTGTCTTGGTCGGTCTTTGCGGGGCGTTCGCGTATTATCTGTGCGATGTGGTGGGCTTGCCGACCGCACTGTCGGCAATCGCGGCGGTGGCCGCCATGTATATTGCGACCGGCGGCTTGCACGAGGATGGCTTGGCCGATTGTGCGGATGGCTTCGGCGGTGGAAGCAGCCGCGAGCGCAAATTGGCGATCATGCGCGACAGCCGCGTAGGAAGCTACGGTGTCGCCGCCATGATATTTTCGGTATTGGCACGGGTGTCGGTCTTGGGAAGTTTGGGCGATCCCGCCACTGTCTGCGCGGCGCTGGTCGCCTCAGCGGCACTCTCACGCGGTGCGATGGGGCCAGTCATGGCCATGCTTCCCGCTGCACGGGACGATGGCTTGTCGGCCGCCGCTGGGCGTCCGAACATGGGGCAAACGTTGGTCGGAGCCGCTATTGCTTTTGTTGTCGCTTGGTTCGCCCTTGGTTTTGGAGTGGCCCTATTGGCGCTCTTTGTGAGTGTTGTCACGATGCTGTTCGTTGCAGCACTCGCTCAAAAACAGATCAGCGGGCAAACAGGCGATGTTTTGGGAGCTGTCGCTCAGGTGGTGGAGATCGTCGCGCTAGCTGCGATCAGCGTTCGATAATGAAGTTGCCGCCGGGGCGGCGGTGTTCCCACCCGGCGTCTTCGAGTGCCGGCGTTTTGCTTTCTTCCTCCGGAAAACCGATACAGAGATAAGCGACAAAACGCCACGCGGCGGGTGTGTCCAGAGTTTCAGGTATTTCCGACGGTTCCAAAATCGACACCCATCCGATCCCGATCCCTTCGGCGCGCGCGACCAACCACATCGTATGAATGGCGGTTACGGTTGAGTACATAAGTGTTTCCGGCATGCTGGCGCGACCGAGTGTGTGCCCCTGGTCCGTTTCTTCATCTGCGAAGACGGCGATTTGTAGGGGGGCCGCCTCCATGCCTGAGAGTTTCAGTGATGTGTAGAGCTGGGCGCGCTCGCCCATATAGCCTTCAAGTGCTTCCTTGTTTGCGTGCTCGAAATTTCCACGCATGGCGCGGCGCCGAGCATCGGAGGAGATGACGACAAAACGCCAAGGTTCGCTGAGGCCCACAGATGGCGCAAGACGTGCGGCGTCGATTAGCCGGGTGAGTGTATCCGAAGGGAGCGAGTCGGTTCGAAATCGCCGAACGTCGCGGCGCCAAAGCAGCAGATCGTGCAGCTTGGACCGGAAATTGGCGTCGAAATCGGGCGGCGTTGTCGTCATGGCCACACCCTAGAGCCTTTCCATATAATCTGGAAAGGCTCTAACCGGCGCCGCGAATTCTTTAGTCGTCGAGATAAGGGCGGTCGCCGCAAATTGTTGTGCGGTGCATGAGACGCCGTGCGTTTTCCTCATCGAACGGCATTGCCTTATGCATACTGGAGCGATTGTCCCAGATTAACACATCGCCCGGCCGCCAGGTGTGGGTGTAGGTGAATTGATCTTGAGTTGCGAAATCGCAAAGCTCTTTGAGGATCGGCTGGCTTTCTTCTTCGCTCATGCCTTCGAAGTTGCGAATCCAGATTGGGCTGAAGAAGGCGGCTCGCCGTCCGGTCTCTGGATGAGTGCGCACGCAAGGGTGGGTGACAGGAGGTGTACTATCGATTTGCTCCTGCGTCAGTGTCGGGCGGTGGGCGTTGTACATCTCGTGGTTCCAGGGGTAATCGAAGACGACCTTTTGTTCGGTCAGCCAAGCACGTTTACCTTCCGGCAATCCGTCGTGGACCGCGTACATGCTGACAAATGAGGTCTCTCCGCCTTCTTCCGTGCATTCCAAGCAATAGAAGACCGACCCCAGGCTCGGTTTTTCGATATAAGCGAGATCGGAATGGTATTGCTTCGAACCTCCATACGCCCCGATATGCTTACCGTCCTCAATGATGTTCGAGACGACGAATATTTTCGGGTGACCATCGAGGCAGAAATCCCGCAATACATGGTCTTCCAATTCACCGAACCGCCGACTAAAGGCGATTTGCGATTCCGGCGTCATGTTCTGGTCGCGAATAAGCAACAGGCTGTAATCCGCTAAGCCGCGCCTCAGGTCCGCGAAGTCCGCCTCGGACAAGGGGGTATTCAAATCGACATCATGGACTTCCGCGCCCATGAATGAGGTCAGTTCGCTGAACTGGAGACCCCGTTGACTGCGTTCGCTGGCGGACATTCTCAACTCCCTTGGATGCGTTGGTTCGGAGGGCCGGTTCCAAAATTTCAAGATGGTCCCTGACATGGCCCGATTCCGGTTCATATTAATTGCAATGTCTTAGAAGGAAACCACCATCGTGTCAGAAACTCCTCGTGGCCCGTTACAGGGAATTCGTGTCATCGACCTTACGACTGTTATGCTCGGCCCGTTTTGTACCCAAATTCTGGGTGAAATGGGCGCCGATGTCATCAAGGTAGAGCCACCGGGCGGCGATATCGGCCGCTGGACCGGTGCGTTCAAAACACCGGGCATGTCGTCGGCTTATTTAATGAAGGGACGTAATAAACGCAGTGTCGTACTCGACCTGAAAAAGCAGGAAGCGAAGGAGCCGCTGAAACGCCTGGTCGAAAGCGCCGACGTCTTCGTCCACAATATTCGCCCGAAAGCTGCGGCGCGGCTTGGCATTGACTATGATTCCATTGCCGCGATCAAGTCGGATATCGTCTATGCGGCGGCGACGGGATACGGCGAGGAGGGACCGTTCGTCGACAAACCCGCCTATGACGATTTGATCCAAGGGGCCTCCGGTCTGGCGTCGCTGTTCGGGTCGGTGACGGGAACACCGCGCTACGGGCCAAGCGTGCTAGCCGATAAGACAACCGGATTATTCCTGACCTATTCGATTTCCATGGGGTTGTTCCACCGCGAACGCACGGGCGAGGGACAGAAAATTCACGTGCCGATGTACGAATCTTTCGCTGGTTTCATCATGAACGAGCATATGCAGGGGCGGATGTACGATCCGCCGACCGGGGAAGCGGGTTATCAGCGAATGCTGACGCCGCACCGCCGCCCGTTCCCGACAGCGGACGGATATATTTGCGTGCTGCCCTATAACGACAAGCATTGGGGGCGATTCTTCGATGTGGCCGGAAAGCCTGAATTGGCGAAGGATCCACGGTTTGCGGATCAACCATCACGCTCCAAGAACATCGACGCGCTCTATGAGATCGTCACTGAAATCATGGCCGACCGAACCTCTGCGGAATGGCTGCGTGTTCTCGAAGAAGCTGATATCCCGGTGATGCCGATGAACGGCCCGGAAGATTTGTTCGATTGTCCGCATCTCACGGCTGTGGGCATGTTCCCCGAAGTAGAGCACCCGACGGAAGGAAAAATTCGTCACATCAAAGTGCCGGTTAATTTCTCTAAGACGCCGGGCGGTTATTACCGGCATCCGGAGAATTTAGGACAAAGCACGGCGGAAGCGCTGGCTGATGTTGGCTATTCCGAGGCGGAAATCGCCGCGCTTGTCGAAGCCGGCGCAGCGCATGTGAGAGAGGAATAAGGTGATGTCTGGGAATAAGAG
>JBMYRC010000227.1:0-3962 GCA_049601975.1 Alphaproteobacteria bacterium
GATAACATGATCCAGATTGACGTGGACCCGGCTGCCAACGGCCGGACGTATGCCAGCACGATATTTCATTGTGCAGAGGCGGGGGCGGCCCTCGGCGCCATTGCAGACCGTTTAACGGCGAGTGGTGGTCTCTCCCTCGATCCCGCTTTGCCGGCGGATGTCGCTGCAGCGAAGGCAGACGCCTACGAGAATTACCCGAAAGCATTCGGTCCTTACGCGAGTTTCCCAACACAGATGCGCGCCGCGATGCCGCGCGATGCCGTCTTCGTGCGGGATATTACGCTAAACAATAGTACCTGGGGGAACCGGGTCTTTCCGCTCTACAATCCACGGGACAATGTCTACCCCATCGGGGCGGCAATAGGACCCGGCATGCAATTGGGTATTGGCGCTGCTGTAGGGTCGAAAGGCCGCAAAGTCGTCTGCATGTGTGGGGACGGCGGATTTTTCCTGAATCTGACCGAACTCTGGACTGCGGTTCAGGAAAAAGTCGACATTGTCTTCGTGGTGATGAACGACAAGGGTTACGGCGTTATCAAGCATATCCAAGATACGCTCTATGGCGGGCGCCACTATTTCGGCGATTTGCTGGGGCCTGATTTGGAGAAACTCTCCGAAGTCGCCGGCATTCATTACGTTAAGGTCGATCAGGCGGATGGTTTGGAAGAAGGCATGTCAAATGCGTTGGCTGTAACGGGGCCTTCGATCGTCGAGGTCGACATGAAGACCATCGGCGACTTCCCACGTTACTTCAAAGCGCCGTCTTACGCCGACGGCGACGAGGACAAGTAATCCGCTTGATCCTCGCCGCCGCCAGGCGGTAACGCTATAGAATGCAGTGTTTGGCAAAGTCGGCGGCTTCGTTCGCCGACCATTCGCCTTTCGCCTTGGATTTGAGGTCTTCACACCATTCCTTGCTGCCGACTTCAGGCGAGCAAGCTGTAAGGAATCCTGCAAGCGCAGTCACTGTAACGAGAACGCCTAATTTTGTAGTTTCATTTGAAATATCCTCGAGTGAATTTGATGGAGCCGAGTTTACCAAACTTTGACTGACAGCTGAATTACTTGTTCTTATAGACGCCGGGGCGTTTCTCGCGCCATGCGGCGATGGCTTCCTTATGATCCTCACTGGAACGCGCCAAGATCATATGCGAGGACACCATGTCGAGCGAACTGCGTAAATCCATATTCAAACCAGCTTTCATCGTCCGTTTGATCAAACGAACGGAAATTGGTGAGGAATTAACGAGCTTTTCGACATAAGCGCGGGTTTCTTCCATCAGTTTGTCATCGGGCACGACTTTGTTGACCAAGCCGTAGTCGAGAGCTTTTTCAGCGTCGACGAAATCGGCACTCCACAACATCTCGAGGGCGCGCGGCATGCCGATGATACGCGGCAGGAACCAGGCTCCACCATTACCGGGCACGAGGCCGACGCGAACATAGGTTTCTGCGAAACGTGCGCTCTCTGCGGCGATGCGAAGGTCCGCGTGCAGGGACATGTCCATTCCCGCTCCGACCGCGACACCGTTCACCGCGGCTATTATTGGTTTGTCGATCTCCGTCATTTTCAATGAGATGAGTTGTACGAGATCCCACAAACCGGACTTAATCTCGGCTGGTGTCGGCGGTGTATCGGCGCCCATCCGTCCGGTGTCTCCACCCGCACAGAACCCACGTCCCGCACCAGTGATTATGATGGCCCAAACGTCGTCGCGGGTACGACATTCCTCGAGCCGTTGTTCATAGGCTTCGAGCATTTCCGTTGTGAAGGCGTTAAGTTTTTCAGGGTTGTTGAACGTAATCGTCGCAATCTTGTCGGTTACGTCGAAGAGAAGTTTGTCGGTCATTAGGACCTCCAGAATTTGAGATGAGAGGACAATTGGCGCGAGGGCGGCCCAAGTCCAGACTTTTGGCGGTGTTGGGGAAACGGATACCGACATTTGACACATCCAATATCCGGGATAGCTTCGATTTCGATACTATAGTTGAGAATGAAGGTGGATAAATAATGGCCCTACCGTTGGCGACGGAAACTAAATTTGGTATCCAAACAAGGTTACCGACCCCGGATTTAACCGAGAAAACAGTCGAACTGCTCGATAGATTGGAATTCGATTCTATCTGGGTCGGCGATCATCTCGCCTTCACCATGCCGATCCTCGATCCGTTCGTGCAGTTGGCGCATGCCTGCGCCTATAGCAAGAAATTAACCGTTGCCACGGGCGTTTATCTTTTGCCAATGCGTCACCCGGCGGCCGCCGCGAAACAGGCCGCTAGCTTGGATCACCTCTCCGAAGGCCGCTTTATTTTCGGGGTTGGTGTCGGTGGCGAGTTTCCGCGTGAATGGGAATTGGTCGGTGTGCCGACAAGCGAACGCGGTGTGCGCCTGACTGAAGGTATCGAGGTGATGAAGAAGTTGTGGACGGGTGAGCCCGCAGTTCATGATGGCACGTTCTACCCGTTCTCTGAAGTGCATATGCAACCGGGAACCTTTCAGCCCGGCGGACCGCCGATCTGGTGTGGTGGGCGGTCCAAGGCTGCCTTGAAGCGGACCGGACGCTTGGCCGACGGTTATCTTTCGTACGTCATCACGCCTAATATGTTTCGTGACGCCTTGAGCAAGATCGACGAGGCGGCGGAGGAAGC
Organism: Alphaproteobacteria bacterium; assembly: GCA_049601975.1. Classification (GTDB taxonomy): domain Bacteria; phylum Pseudomonadota; class Alphaproteobacteria; order UBA8366; family UBA8366; genus UBA6544. The sequence goes on from JBMYRC010000227.1 coordinate 2,650, forward strand.
AGGGCGTAAGATCGATGATTTCGGCTCCGGGCATTTGCTGTTCTGTTGCATCGACGAGAGCTACGAGAAGGCCTGGGACCGGGCGACGGAATTATTGTCCGAACGCTACGCCATGGATTTCCGCCGTGCGGCAGAGCGCTACTGCGCCATGGGCACGCCGGAAGACGTGGCCACGAAGATCAAGGAGTTTCACGACGCGGGTGTGCGGCATTTTGTGTTTGATTTCTTAGGTCTACAGCCGGAACGTATTGAGGCGCTTGAGCTGTTTGCGGACGAAGTGAAACCGTACTTGAAAGATATCGTCTAGGAGTAATTCGATGTCGGGGTCATTGAGCGGAGCACAAGCAGAGCAATACCAGGAAACAGGACAGGTCGGCCCAGTCCCGATCTTGAGTGCAGAAGGCGTTGCCTATTATCGCTCGAAAATAGAAGCGGCCGAGGCAGCGTTAGGTGATCCATTGTCGCGCGTGCCGGGGCAATTCCGCGCCAAGACACATCTGCTCTATACCTGGATGGACGAGTTGGTGCGCCATCCCGGCATTCTTGATGCGATCGAAAGCCTGATTGGGCCGGACATCCTGCTCTATCACCTGACATGCTGGATTAAGGAGCCGGGAGATGGCTCCTTTGTCAGTTGGCACCAGGACGGCACCTATTTCAATCTGACACCGGCAGAACATGTCACCGCTTGGGTGGCACTCAGCGACGCGACGCCGGAGAGCGGCTGCATGCGAATGCTGCCGGGCAGTCATCGAACAGGGCAACAAGATCATGAGCAGGGGCCGACGGTTGGGAATTTGCTCTCCAACGGTCAACAGGTGGCGCTCGATGTCGATGAATCCAAAGCCATCGATATTGTCGTGCCGACGGGCTCTGTCAGTTTCCACCACACGCATATTATCCATAGTTCCGGCCCCAATAAATCTAATGATCGGCGCATAGGCATCGGTATTAGTTACATACCGACACGGGTACGATTCGTGGGAGAAGGGCGCGTTCCCGCGGCGTTGGTGCGCGGGCGCGATGAATACGGACATTTCGACCCCGAAGAACGGCCCAAAGCGGATTTGGATGAGGCTGCCCGCGCATTTCATGCGACTGCGTGTGAGCATTTCTTCGCCAGCCACGGCTCGAAACGCACGGAAAGCAGTCCGGCATAGAGGAATTTGGATGTTAATGACGTGGGTTGCTTGACGGCGCGGGCCGCCCGGATTAAAGAGGCGCCTTGGTGTTGCGGTGGCTGTAGCTCAGTTGGTTAGAGCACTAGATTGTGGATCTAGGGGTCGGGGGTTCAATTCCCCTCAGCCACCCCA
>JBMYRC010000228.1:0-3955 GCA_049601975.1 Alphaproteobacteria bacterium
GGGAAGTCATACACAAGCTCCATGTCCCCTGCGATTCTGTTCGACGGAGATAGCCCACACATCGTAATCGGTGCGCCGGGCGCGGCTTATATCCCGCAAGCCATCGCTCAGGCAATCGTCAATGCGGTCGATTTCCGAATGACCATGACAGAAGCAGTCGCGGCACCACGCATCGCCATGACCAAGAACCAAACTGTCGAGGTCAGCAACCGCATCCCACAATACGTCACCAACGAGGTTGAGGCGATGGGCTACGGTCTGATCCGCAATTATCTGAGCTACGCCTTCGCCGGGGTTCATGGCATCAAGGTGACCAGCGATGGCTGGCAAGGCGGCGCCGACCCTGGTCGCGACGGCGTCGCGCTGGTCGTCTGATCGCGCTACCCCATGGCACGCCCGGAACCTGGCCGTCTCATCGTCATACCAACCCCGATCGGCAACCTCGAGGACATGACCTATCGGGCCGTGCGCGTCCTACAGGAACTGGACGCGTTGGCCTGCGAAGATACGCGCCACACCAGGCGCATCTTCGAGCGCTATGGCATCGAGCGACCGAAAATCCTCTATTCCTGTCACGGCCATAACGAAAAAGGCGCGGTGCGCCGCACCCTATCATTGCTCAATGACGGCTATGACGTGGGCCTTTGTAGTGACGCCGGAATGCCGGGCCTCGCCGACCCCGGCCAACTGGTCATCCAAGAAGCGCTCGAGGCCGGATACGAAGTGGACGTTCTTCCGGGACCCAGCGCCGTACCGACCTCTTTGCTGGCCGCTGGGGTTAAGGCAGCGCAATTCGCTTTTCTCGGCTTTCTGCCGCAACGCCGAGCGCGACGGCGACGCGCCCTGGAACTCTATCTCGAGAGCGATACCGCTTTGGTCATTTTTGAGAGCCCGCGCCGGGTCGGAAAATTGATGGCGGAAGCTGCTGAGATCTTCGGCGAACGCCGGGGTGCTGTCTGTCTTGAGTTGACCAAGAAATTTCAGCGGGTCGAGCGCGGCATTTTAGCGGAGCTGGCTGAAGAATTCGCCGAAGCGGATCCGCGCGGCGAGGCAGTCATCGTTATCGGTGGTGCCAATACTGCCCCGGCGCCCGAAAGAGACTTAGGCCGCCTAGCCTAACCTCACTCCCACTCCGCGGCTCTGTCATGCAACAGGATTGCCGGCAAAAAGGCGCTGGCGACGACAATCAACAAACAGACCGCATAGAGATCTTCCGTCAAAATACCAACCTTTAGGCCGACGGTCGCGGTGATGATCCCGAAACTCAGCCGATAATTGAACAACAACCCCGCGACACGGCCGGAACTCTTAAACAAATACCGAACCGGTAGCGCCGCGCCGACATATTTCAGTCCGCAAGCAACGACCAGCAACAGCAATGCTGTCCAAACGAGGTCGAATGTCAGCAATCGAATATCGAGCTGCATACCCGCATAAAGGAAGAATGCGGGCGCCAGAAAACTGAAGACGATACCTTTCAGTTTCTGTTCTAATTCCTCATGCTCATCGACGATTTCCGACATAACAATTCCAAGGGCGAAGGCGATGACAGCCGGATGAATACCGCCGATTTTCTCAGCCATGAATCCCATCGCAAGCAACAAGACAAGGAGGAAGCGCAGCTCGAATTCAACGAGCGAACCGCGATAGCGTCGAAAGATCCATTTCCCGAAATGCGGCAGGCCAATAATCATTGGCACCGCGACCAGCAAGAAGATTGCCGTTCCCCAGCCGACATCCCCCATCAAGATGGCGAGGAAAACCATACTTAGAACATCGACGACCGATGCCGCGGCCACAAGGATTTGTCCGTGCTCGGTATGTAACGTGCCGCGTTCCCGCAAGGCATTATAGACCAGGGCCAACGAAGTTGTCGAAAGACCGATCGCCAGGAGGCCCGCCGTCAACGGCGCAAGCCCCAAGATGAAATTCGCGACGCAAAAGACACCCGCGAGAGGCAACAAAAGCGCGGAGACGCCTATCGCAATACTGGCCCGCCACGTGCCGCGCAATCGTTCGACATCGACTTCGAAGCCGACCATGAACATCAAACCGAGCATGCCGAGGTTGGACAGGAACCGCAACCAATCCAACTGCGCAATATCGACGAAGTAGAAGGCTAATCCCATACCAGCGAGAATTTCGAGAATAGCGCTCGACACCCGCAATTCGAAGGCAATAACCGCCGCGGTCACCATGACGATGGCGACTATCAACGATTCATCCATCTAGAGACTCCAATTCAACCCTATTCGGCTTTTGTTGGTGTTCGTAAAAGAAAGACCAGCGGCATGGCGACGAACGCCACAGCCACTAGAAAAACGAATGCATTCAAATAGGCGACCATTTCCGCCTGCGCCAGTACCAATTTTTGCAATGCAGCGATCCCTGAAATCGAGTCGAGATTCCAGCTCGTCGGCGTTCTCAAAACATCCAATCCTTCGGTGAAGATATTAATATGGTTTCGCATTTCGATGTAATTGATCTGCGACGACCGGACCAATATGGCGACAATTACCGATGTTCCCATACTGGCCCCGATCGACCGGACCAACGCAAAGAGGGCCGCTCCCTCGACACGAAAACTTTGCGGCAAGGTCGAGAAGGTCACCGTCGTCAACGATACCCACATCATGCCCATGCCGTAGCCGTTGATGATGGTCACCCAGACAATAGTGTCGATCTGGACCTGATCCGTCCATTGGGTCATCGCGATACTACTGAATCCAACGCAACATAGGCCAAGGAGGATCAAATATTTGGCAGGCAGCCGGTCCGCCAAGGTGCCGCCCATCAACATCGCGATCATCGTCCCGATCCCCCGCACGGACACGATCCATCCCGCAGACAGAACCGGATAATCCTGAACGTTCTGCAGGAATAGCGGCAAAATAAAAAGGCTCGAGAAGACCGCAATGCCGAACATGAAGATCAGGCTCAAACCGACAACGAAATTTCGATCCTTGAAAATAGAGAGGTTTATATATGGCCTTGGATGGGTCAGGCTGTGGATAACGAAAATATATATCGCAACAATGGCGACGGCCGCTTCTATCAGAATTTCCGTCGAATTGAACCAATCGAGACGTTCGCCCCGATCCAGCATCAATTGCAGAAATGAAACGCCGATCACTAAACTGGTGACACCGATCCAATCCAGGCCTTGCTTTCGCGTCTCCGCTTCTGGAAGCGTGATGAGTATCGCGACGAAAGCGGCAATGCCGAGCGGAATATTGAGCGAAAACAGATAGCGCCACCCGTAATATTCGGTCAGCAGCGCACCCAAGGTCGGCCCGACGACGGGCCCCAGGATCATCCCGAGTGACCAAATACTCATCGCAAAACCGTGAAGACGCCGGGGATATGTATCCAGCATGATGGCCTGCGAGACCGGCAGCAACGGCGCGCTCATGAAGCCTTGCAGAATGCGGTAGAAGACGAGCTCCTCAAGGCTCCCGGCAAGCGCGCACATCGCGGACGTGATGGTAAATCCAGCGATCGAGCCTAGGAAGACCTTGCGCCGCCCGAACCGACCGCTGAGCCATCCTGTCAGCACTGTCCCGACCGCTGTCGCCACGACGAACGCAGTGATGATCCATCCCACTTGATCCGGTCGCGCGGCGAGATTGCCCTGAATATTGGGCAGCGCAACATAGGCCGTACTCATGTTCACCGAATGCAGCAGCGACGCCATCAACACCGGGACGGTAATGATAATGCGTTCCGCGGTCGAAAACGGACCGCTCGCCGATTTATGCAGCGTATGCAATAACTAACCCTTCTGGCGAATGGGAACGTGTCAGACTAAGATAATTAACATCGCATCTTACGTGGAGTAGCGAAAATTCGGGTTCTTCTCTCACAACCAAGCCGATGCCGTCCGATGATTAACGTCTTTGGCACTGTCATTTAGTTATGATCGAAGCTTCGGGTCTTTCCAAGTCATTCCGCAACG
>JBMYRC010000229.1:0-3943 GCA_049601975.1 Alphaproteobacteria bacterium
TTTATCTTCTTCACTCTGACCAATTTTCAAAACGTTCCGGGCTGAGCGGCGCATGTCGGTTACACCTACCCATTGGTCGCTTACGTCGCAGGAGCCGCGCTCCGACGCGGCGATATCCAGTCCATTGTCACAGCTCACCGGGTCCGCGAAGAGCGGCATTTCGGGCGGGTGTTCCGGTGGTTGGTCCTCATCGTCGTCTTTGCCTTACTTACCTTCGTTTCCCGCAAATGGTTTGAGGGAAGCGAAGCTGAAACGGTTTTGTTGTTGGCGTTCATGGGTGGGATAGGGGCAACATTGTTCTTCGCTAGCCACGACGTCGCGACGTTTATGCTCGATACGGGTATTCTGTTCGAGGAATTCTTTGGACGAGACTCCGAATTGCTCGTCCCAGCCTTTGCGTTTCTGACCTTCTACTCGATGCTGTTGATTGTCTTTGAGTGTGTATATCGCATCGCGGACCGATTTTCGAGTGAACCGCAATTCCTAATTTTAGGCCGGACGACAGAGCTGAGTTTCACCGATGCGATGTATTTGTCACTGATTACCGTTAGTACGGTCGGTTACGGAGAAATTGTTCCCATCTCCAAAGGTATTAAGATGTTGGTTTCCGTGCAGACCGTCGTCGGCGTCCTGCTACTGCTCTGCGGTTTTTACGAATTGATCCATTATACCCGTCGCCGTGCGCCGCGGATTGACGATGAATAGAATTGGGGTGTGCAAAAGTGATTAAAAAAATTCTGATCGCAAATCGGGGCGAAATTGCCTGCCGCGTCATGCGAACCGCCCGGCGGATGGGGATCAAGACCGTCGCTGTCTATTCCGATGCGGACGTGGATGCGCTGCACGTGCAGACTGCGGACGAAGCCATTCATATCGGCGGTGCCCGCGCGCAAGAGAGCTATTTGAAGGTGGACGCCCTGGTAGCTGCGATCCATGAGACCGGTGCCGATGGAGTGCATCCGGCTTACGGCTTCCTCTCGGAGAACGCAGCCTTCGCGGAAGCTTGTGCTGAAGCCGGCGCCGTCTTTATCGGCCCGCCGCCGGCCGCGATCAGGGCCATGGGCTCGAAAAGCGAAGCCAAGGCGTTGATGGAGAAAGCGGGGGTGCCGCTGCTGCCGGGTTATCACGGCGAAGACCAATCGGATGACGTATTGATCGCGGCTGCGACGGAAATAGGTTTCCCCGTCATGGTAAAGGCGGCCGCCGGTGGCGGTGGGCGCGGCATGCGCATGATCGAGGCTGCGGAAGACCTGGAGGAAGGACTTGCCGGTGCGCGGCGAGAGGCAAAAGCCGGGTTCGGCGACGATACCTTGCTGATCGAAAAGTATCTCGGCAAACCGCGTCACATCGAGATGCAGGTCTTTGCGGATTCTCACGGCAACGCCGTGCATGTGTTTGAGCGGGACTGTTCGATCCAGCGTCGCCACCAAAAGGTCGTCGAGGAAGCGCCCGCACCCGGCATGACCGAGGAGATGCGCGCCGCGATGGCGGATGCCGCGGTGAAAGCGGCGCAGGCTATCGATTACGTCGGTGCCGGTACAGTCGAGTTTTTGGTTGAAACCGATCGCATGGGTGCACCGAATTGTTTCTATTTCATGGAAATGAACACCCGTCTGCAGGTCGAACACCCAGTGAGTGAGATGATTGCCGGTGTCGATCTCGTGGAATGGCAAATTCGAGTGGCCGATGGCGCGCCGTTACCGATGCAACAGTCTGATATCACGCTGAATGGGCACGCGGTGGAGGTGCGGCTTTACGCGGAAGACCCTGCGCGTGACTTCCGGCCGTCGCCGGGACCCTTGACCCACTTCCGCATGCCGGAGGAGGACACTCATCTCCGTATTGATACTGGTGTCAGGGAGGGGGACGAAGTCACCATGCATTACGATCCGATGATTGCCAAAATCATCGGATGGGATAGCGACCGATTGAGCGCGATCAATCGTTTGCGGCATGCTCTGAACGAGACCCATGTTGTCGGCACAACGACCAATCTGGATTTTCTAGCCGCAACCATCAGCAGTGAAGCCTTCTTGTCGGGTGAGGTGGATACCGGTTTCATCGAGCAACATGCGAGGGTTTTATTTCCGGAACTCGGCCCAATCGACGATGAGACGCTCGGCCTGGCGGCGTTGGCGGAATTGATTTGGCAATCGGAGGCATTGGCCTTTCGCGTCAAGGCTTCTGGCGATCCACATTCACCGTGGCAAAGTGGCGATAGCTGGCGACTGAACGATCGTGGCCATATCGATTTGCGCTTCTTGGATGGCGAGGTGGAAATCACCGTCATCGCCTATCTTTCTCGGGACGGCTACAATCTCGAATTCGCCGGGCGGCAACTGGAAGTGCGCGGTCATTTTCAGTCCAACGGTCGATTGGCGGCGGAAATCGGTGGCCACAGACTGACCGCTTCCGTCATTCGTCATGGCGAAGAGCGTCATATCCTCGGGACTCAGGGGACGCGGCAACTCCGGTTGGTCGACCCGCTGAATGCACGGGCTTCGAGCGGGCCGGCGAGCGGGCGTTTGACGTCGCCGCTACCGGGACGAGTTGTGTCCGTCGCGGTTGCAGTTGGCGACTCGGTGAATGCTGGGCAAACCTTGATGGTGATCGAAGCCATGAAGATGGAGCATGCGATTGTTGCACCGGCAGCTGGTACGGTTAATGCGGTCCATTTTGCTGATGGCGATCAAGTCCATGAAGGCGTGGAATTGCTGGGATTGGCGGTCGAATAGACCTTATTGAGGGCTGAGTTCTCTTGTTTCGACGCCTTGACTAATATGCCTCTGCCGGTTCTTTTGAAGGTATTGATTCTCGAGGCCAAAGGTAAGCCGAATTCACTGCGATGAACTGGGGAAAAGGCGAATTCAACGACGTCGAAGAGGGCGCGGAAAGCATCGATTTTGCGATCGACCCGGAGGCTGTCGCGCGTGCTGAATCCATCGTCGCAACCATGAGCGAGGAATATCTCAAATGGCTTCGTGGCGATCTTGATGAACTCGCCAAAACCCTGGGCGAAGCGCGCGGTAGTATTCGAGCCGTCGATCAGTTACGACGCAAGGCGCACGATATTCGCGGACAAGGTGGGAGTTTCGGATTCCCGTTGATCAGCCAAGTCGCCGACGCTCTGCATAAGGTAATGGTGTTACAGGATGATATCTTGAGCGCTGAAGGCGAAACACTCGCGCGTGGTTTATTCGAGGCTTTCCGCCTTGTCGTCGAGCGACAGGCGAGAGGAGACGGCGATATCGAAACCCGTGAGGCTGTTAACCTTGCGGTGACCAGCGTCGAGACGACTTACGGCGACACAGCATGCTAAATATTATTAAATTGGCCGTTGGTATCGAGGATATCGATCATCTGGCGGAGGTTCAAAAGCGCAAGCTGGAGGATAGCCGGGCGACCAATGGTAAAAAGGCGCGCTTGTGGCATCGCACGCGCCATGGCCCTCGCCGGGCGGAAGAGCTGCTCGATGGGGGCTCGATGTACTGGGTGATCAAGGGTCGCATCGCCGCGCGTCAAAGACTTCTCGGGTTTGAGAGTGAGACCGATGAAGAAGGACGTAAATTCTGCTTCATAATGCTGGATCCAGAACTCATGCCGACGGCACCCCGTCGCCACCGCGCATTTCAAGGTTGGCGCTATTTTCCGGGGACGGATGTGCCGCCGGACCAGCCAAAGTGTCCAGGCGAAGATGATTTTCCGCCAGAAATGGCCGCTGAATTGCGCGAACTTGGGCTGCTTTGAAATTTTTTGATGGAATCTGTGATTTTATGATTGCAGCCGTCCGTATAGCTGGGTATAAGCAGCGACTGTGGTCGTGGTAGTTGGTGCGCACGGCCTCTCCAGTAAACTGACTTTTGGTTACCGCCTGACTTGGGCTGCTGGGTTCTTTGACAAGTAGATTGAAGAGATAGGAAGGGATGCGCGGTCGGCGTTATCG
>JBMYRC010000230.1:0-3928 GCA_049601975.1 Alphaproteobacteria bacterium
GCGCGAAGGCCAATACCTATGGGCTCCTAAGCTGGATAAGGGAGGGAAACCACAAAATAAACACAGACATTATTAGAATTGTTACAGGTGGCGTAAGGATGGGCACAGCATACGTATTCCAGAAATTCTGTTCATCTACAAAGATCAAATCTCTAAAGAACAATGTAACTATCAATCCGGCAAATAAGGCACAGAGGTTATGCTCAGGGCACTAGTTATTTACCGGTGATAATCCGACCAATGATCCTCAGAACAACATACGTGCCCCGGCGACGAAGAAGAGCGAACCTGCATCTTCGCCTTCGCTCCGCCTGATATTCGCGGTCTTGCCGAACGAGCGTTCATAGTGAACACCGACATATGGTGAGAATGCTCGATCGATCAGATCGTAGCCCGCTCGGACGCCAACTTCGAGGGTTGGCGCGAAAGCGCCGCGGTCGAACTCGACATCGTCATTTAGCGGCATATCGAACTCTATACTGGGCGTTACGATTAGTCGGTTGGTGATAAGTACCTCGTACTCCGCTTCCAGCCGAATCGATGGATGATCGCCGACGAACAAATCCGCGTCGACTTCGACAAACTGTTTGGTAAGACCATGCAGACCGACAACCCCTTGCACACGGTCTTTGCCACTGGGTGTGTCGACCCTTATTCCGGCGACAGCGTCGAAGAAATCGGATATCGGCTTCTGCAGGCGAAGCTGGTTCTCCAGCGTTTCGAACTTGTCCTCCGTAAACGCATACTCCGCTTCCGATCGCCAGACGAACTTTAACTCATCCGTTCCGATCAGAGCGTCAAAATCCCAGGCGAAGACGTCGGTCGGGCTTCCGACGCGATACTCCGCTTGCTCGATTTGGATACCGTAGATCAGCGGTTCGACTTTAGCAGATGTTGCCGTCATCGGACCGGAAATAATGCCAGCAAAAAGGAAAAAGGTTTTTACTATCGATTTTCTATTCATAATCAACTTCCTTTCGCCTCAGGTCCGCCTTCAACGACGACTTTACGGAACATCCCACTGTCTGCGTGATAGGACAGGTGGCAATGAAAAGCCCATTGGCCTGGTGCGTCCACTTCGGTCTCCATGAAGACGGTCGTTCCCGGCGAAACGCTAACCACATGCTTGATCGGATTCCATTTGCCGCTGCCGTTGTCGAGGATCGACCACATGCCGTGCAAATGCATCGGGTGTGTCATCATGGTCTCATTCACGAATTTAAAACGGACCCGCTCTCCATATTGCAGACGGATAGGCTCCGCATCCGCGAATTTGCTGCCGTTAATGGACCAAGTGTAGCGCTCCATGTTGCCGGTCAGGCGGAGTTCCAATTCACGGGTTGCCTTGCGCAGTTTATAGAGCGGTTTTTGAGCTTTTAGATCATTGTAAGACAGAAACTTGCCACCATTCGCCGCAGTCGGCGTCAGGCCGCTACCTACTGCATAAAATGGGTCGGATTTCTTAGTCATTCCACTATGGGCGGAATGATCCATGCCTTTCATCGCCGATCCGTCAGGCATTTTGTGGGTCATGCCACCCTTTGGCGCATGATCCATGCCTTTCATCGTCGCACCATCGGCCATCTTATGACGGCCTTCCGGCATTGCTATGGAGCCATGATCCATACCTTCATGTGCCATGCCCATATCGGCCATGGTCAGGAGCGGTGCTTCTCGCATTTCCGGGACCGCCGCCGCCATACCTTCTCGTGGCGCCAAGGTGCCGCGCCCAAATGCCGTTCGGCCCATGGACTCCGCGAAGATCGTGTAGGCTTTGCCTTCCGTCGGCCGCACGATGACGTCATAGGTTTCCGCGACCGCGATCCGGAACTCGTCAACCGGCACGGGACGTACGTTATTGCCGTCGGCCTGTACCACCGTCATTTTTAGGCCGGGAATACGAATGTCGAAATACGACATTGCGGACGAATTGATGAACCGTAACCGCACACGTTCGCCCGGTTTGAAGAGTCCGGTCCAATTCTGCTCGGCGCTCTTGCCGTTAATAAGCGGCGTAAAGCCTTGGAGATCTTCGATATCCGCCGGCGTCATCCGCATGTCGCCCCAAGCTTTGCGATCGGCCACTGCCGCATCGAAACCCATCTTCTCGCTGTCACGGAAGAAATCGAAGACGGTTCGTTGTTTACGATTGTAATAATCCGCCATTATCTTGAGGTTACGCATGATGCGGTTACCCGAATGGGGGTGCGCATCTGTCAATTGAATGACGTATTCGCGTTTGTATCGGAATGGTTCCCGTCCCTTGGGCTCGATCACAATTGCGCCGTAGGCTCCGTCCGGCTCTTGGAATCCGGAATGACTGTGGAACCAATAGGTTCCGGATTGGATGATGGGAAAGTTATAGGTAAAGGTCTCGCCCGGAGCGATGCCGTCGTAACTGATCCCCGGCACGCCATCTTGCTGGAAGGGCAGGATCAATCCGTGCCAATGGATCGACGTTGATTCGGAGAGATTGTTGGTGACATTGATCGTCACGTCCTCGCCTTCCTTGAAACGCAGGACCGGTCCCGGCGAAGCGCCGTTGTATCCGATACCGGTGCGCGTGAACGTACCAGTATCGATCTCAACCGGATCCACGGTGATGTTGTATTCGCCGGCCTCCACAGCGCCGATCAGAGCTGTGGAGAGGACGACGCTCGTCAAGTACCCGCGCAGGCGAGCTGAGCTGAATTTTAACATAATAGACTCCTATGAATTCTAGCGGTTCACTTAACCTTGAGCGGTCCCATCATCCCAGACTGATAGTGTCCCGGAATATTACAGGCGAATTCCAATTCCGTCGCCATGGTGAACTTCCAGATGATTTCGCCCGATTTACCGGGCTCGAGTAGGAGGCTGTTCGGATCGTCGTGCGCCATGCTCATGCCTTTCATGCCACCCGAACCGTGATCCATCTTCATCTTATCGTGATTGATGCGGTCGGCCTCAATCATGCCGTGCTCCATCATCACCACCATCTGTTTTTGATGCTTGGCATGCATGGCCGCCGTGCCGAGGCCGAATTCATGCAGGAACTCGCCCTTATTTGTGATCTTGAAGCGAATTATCTCGCCGGCTTTGACGTTAATCTCTTCCGGCTCGTAAAAATTGTCCCGCATCGTGACTTCGATGTCGCGGCTGACTTCGGACGCCTTGCCGGACTCGCCGAAATCAAAATCGTGGTGGTCTCCCATTTGGCCACCATTCATGTGGCCACCACTCTTCATATGGCCGCCACCGCTATGCGCTTTCTCAGTGCCGTGCCCCCTGCCATGTTTTTCGGCAGAAAATGCGGAGCCCGCGCCAACCGTCAATGCTAGTGTTAGCGCGGCGACAATTGTCCACCGTGATTCCAGATTTGTTACAAACATAATTTTGTCCTTGCTGATTGTCCGCATCGCGCACGCGAATCGCGGTACACGGAACTCGTCGTTCAATCGTATTGATTGCGATCGTAATAAGCGGCAACAAGCCGCTGGAGAATCAGGAAGGGAGACGTGGGGGGCGATGCGTGGGTGGATCCGATCGCTCTACAAGGTGCGCAACACTATTCGCAATAAGGTCTGTCCCACCAAAGACAATAAGATTTCCCAAGTCGCTATTTACCCATATTAGGCCTGAACAGCCACTCATCAAATTATGACAACAAAAATTCGAACTATTGTCTGACTGGTGTTGCTCATGGCCGTGTGAGCCCTCCCCATGATCATTGTCATACTTAGAGGAGTGTTCCGCCTCTAACGGGGCAGAATGCGCGTGCGGGTTTGGCAACAGTATAGATACTGCCAAAATCAACATTGACGCCAAGACCATCCGGCGTGAGATCAAGCGTTTTTGCAGACTAAACATTGTGAGTATATAAGGTTATTATCTTGATAATAGTCAACCTCCTGCCAGTCGGGCGGTCTAACGTAGCAATGAACGCGGC
>JBMYRC010000231.1:0-3821 GCA_049601975.1 Alphaproteobacteria bacterium
GGCTGCGGTCCGGCTTCGACTTGGTCATCAAAGAGGAGACCAGCGAGGAGGCTTTGCTCCCTCGCGTTTTTGCTGGTACGCCGCTCGTTGCGATTTGCGGCGAGCGGCGCTTGAGCTTGTTCCCACAATTCTTGGTCGACGATGGCCGTGTGCAATCCGGGATAGCTCTTATCCTTGTGAACGATGGGAGAATTTATCATCATCACCCGACCCAGCAGGGACCACAACAATTTTCCCGTGAGCAATTGGAAGAGGTTTGGACCGGACGGTTGATTCTCTGCCCCTCCTCAAAACCTAGAGTCCTGCGGTATTGCTAGATATCAGCGGTATCGGCCCATATCTTGACCGCGTTGTTCCCGCCTCACACTCAGCTCATTCAAAAGTTTCCTGTTTCCCCGACAGCATTCACTGATCCACTGAATTCTTCCCCTGTTCCGACCAGCAGGGATATGCCCTTTAGGCGCCAAGGATTCTGCGACTCTTGAGCCGCCCACGACGGAACATGACAGTCGGAATCGAAAATTTTTCCTGAATAACTGGGAAATCATTGGAGACCAGTTTGCTTAGGGCTGCTTCCACCGCCATTCATTCCAGTCAATTGGGCCGACGGAACTGCCAGAGTAAAATGACCTGGCGTATAGAGCTTCAGGTTGTTGCTACGCACTCTTATGATTGCCCATCTTCGTGGTGTCGGGCGCAATGATTTCAATCGTGACCAACCGCTCATCAAAGATGTTGCGTTTCGCCCATTTTTCTTACTAAGCAGCTTGAATTCTTGACCGCAAGGACGCAGGTTAATCTCGTCACAGACCCACGCATACGAACCTGGATTGTCCGGGTTGATGTTAGGAGGAAAACATAGATCATGCTAACGCTACTCTCCCCTGCAAAAAAGCTGAATATGGCCCCCGTCGAAACGAGTGTCCCGATTACACAACCGCGCCTGCGCGATGACACGCATGAGCTTGCGATCGTCGCCAAAACCCAGACTGCGGATGACCTAAAACGCCTGATGCATATTAGCGACAATCTCGCGACTATCAATTTTGAGCGATTTCAGGCCTTTAATCTCGACAATAAGAGCAATAGCGCCAAGCCTGCCGGGCTCGCCTTTGACGGCGACGTCTATTGGGGCCTTGAAGCTGACAGCCTCTCCGAGGACACCCTATCTTATGCGCAAGATCATTTACGCATCCTCTCAGGCTTGTACGGCGTTTTGCGCCCGATGGATGCGATCCAGCCTTATCGTCTTGAGATGGGCACCAAAATGGTGAATGGCCGCGGGAAATCTCTTTATGATTTCTGGGGTGCTCGCATCGCCGATCGTCTGAATGCGGACCTCACGGATCATGCCGACACAACCGTGGTCAATCTTGCCTCAAACGAATATTTCAAGGCTGTGGACGCCGACGCGCTTGGGCAAACGGTGATTGGGGCGAAGTTCTTGAATGTGAAGGATGGTGAGGCCCGCTCCCTCATGTATTACGCCAAGCATGCGCGTGGTACGATGGCACGCTGGATCATGGAAAACCGTGTGGATCGGGCTGACGGCTTGAAAGATTTCAATGCGGACGGTTATACCCTGGACGCGATCGCCTCAACGGAGAATGAGCTCGTCTTTTCCCGGCCACAACCGGCTCTAAAAAAGTAAGAGGGAGCGTCAGACCGCGATATGAAAAGTCAGGCCTACCATTTCTGAGACAAGTCATTAGTAATAGGCCGGCTCTACCCGTCTGATCGCTACTCGGCCCAAGGCCGAACCTTCAGGAACTTGTTGCTACGCCATAAGGGTTCTCCAAGCGGTGCGGGCGCCGCTTCGCCGGCGGAAGCACCGGCTACGGATTTTCCGCTGGCTCGTGCTTTTGCGCGACGGGCTACGGATGAGTTCGGGTGGGGCGTGTCGGAGCGCTCTACCCAAACGACATCGTCACCAATGAATCGTAGCGTAAGTGAGCGGCGGCGCATGCCGGGGCGAGTGGCCCCACCGCCATGCAAACTTCCCATGTGAAAGACCATGAGGTCGCCTGGCGCCAATGCGTCGCCAACGATTTCCCAATCGTCTCGATTGCCTTCAATGTCGGGTAGGCGCGGCAATTGGCTGACAGAGTACAAAGGTGCCGTGTCGTCACCGAGCTTAAACCGCGACCCGTTATATCTCGTCCCCATGTGGGAACCTCGAACAACCTCAAAGCTGCAGTCACGCGGAATTGGATCGAGCGGAATCCACAAAGCCGCCATGCTTGGGCCAAAATAGTTGGTGTACGAGCTGTCCTGATGCCATGGCGTCCGGCGCGTACCGCGCGTGCCTTCCTTATAGAATATCTGTTCACCCATGTACCAAACGTCGCTCTGGCTGCCGAACAAATCGTACACGATATCGGGTAAAACGGTTTCTCGCAGCAAAGTGAGATACACCGATTCTTGAACTGAATATCCGGTATCGGCTATAAACCGTTCCTGCGGGTCAGACGCGAAATCTTGTAGAGCGGCAGTTAAATGGGTGTGACTCCAAGCGTAAGCCGCCTCAATCATCCCCATGGTTTTCGCATCCAGCATTTGTTTTAGAATCACCACCCCATCGTCTTGATAGGATTGCGCGTGGTTTGAGAATTGATCCACGGACATAAGCGAAGAACCCTTTTCCAATTTCTCAATCATACCATGATTTGTTATGGCTTAAGAGAATGCCAGAGCAAATTCCGAGTAATCGAAAATGCGGCCGACTAGAAATGCGGCGGCACCGTCTATGTGCGCAATTTCTTTTTTGTGTGTGTGGCGCCAGCAGGTTATCACCAGAGGCTGTAACAGGGAGAAATAATCTTATGAATGCGAACAAACTTCGGCGCACTCTAAAATCCGGTGGCCATGTATTTGGCTGCATGTTGTCGCAGATGGCTTCGACTCGGTTTGAGCAAGTCCTGTCAGGCAGTACGCTAGACTATGCTATTATCGATTCCGAACATGGCTCACGGGATCGCGCCGAAATTCAGCTACTAACCGGCATGCTGCGCCAAGCCGATATCACGCCGATTGTCCGCATCCCAATCCCGAAGGCCGAATGGGTGGCCATGGCACTCGACGCCGGAACAGCAGGGGTCCTCGTGCCCTATTGCGAGACGGTCGAAGAAGTACAGGCGGTGGTTGCGACAGCTAAATGGCATCCGCTGAAGGGTGAATATTTGCGCCGCGCGGTAGAGGACAAGGTTCTACCAAGCCCGGAAACAAAGAAATACTTGGAAAACCGGCGCAAGGAATCATTCGTTATTATCGGCATTGAATCTGAACCGGCATACAAGAACCTCGATGCTATTCTCGATGTTGGGGGCATTGATGGGGTGTTCATCGGGCCGAATGATATGTCGACCTCGCTTGGGGTTCCGGATGATTATTCAAACAAGAAATATTTGCGCGTGATTGAAGACATCATTAAACGGTGCGAAGCCCGCAAGATACCTGTCATGGTCCATCAGCAGACGATCGATACGTCGACTAAGGCGATAAAGCTGGGCGCGCGCTTCGTACTGCATTCGACCGATGGAAGGATGCTGCAACGGATCATCCAGAACGAAATGAATGCTCTGCGCAAAGTCGCTGGTGCAACGACGTCCGCGGCGAAGGACACGGTTGAAACAGTTTAGAAATATTTTACAAAAATATTACAATATATTGATATATAATTATAAAAACACAATTGAGAACGTCGACCATATTCGCTATCTGGCACGGCTGATCGAGTTGGAGTCGATTGACCGCGAAGCGCGCATGGTCGAGCGCCGCATTAAGGCGGCCAGGTTCCCAGCCATAAAAAGCCTGGAGACGTT
>JBMYRC010000232.1:0-3805 GCA_049601975.1 Alphaproteobacteria bacterium
CCATCCGACCGTATCGAACGATTCCCAATCGAGCGTGGTCCCTTCGGGAAAGACACTGCGGAATAACGTTGTACCGGAATCGTCACTCACGCCGGTCAACGCAGGCCTCACGAATAATCGCTGCCGCGCTGAAATTTGATCCAGAGTTAATTTCAGCCGCTGCGAGATTGCTGAAGGCGTTGTATCATCGGGGTGCGAGGTGAGTAGAATATCGAAACGATCAATGAGATCAGTCAGAATCTCGACGCTTTGCGTCGATGTGATGGCGACGTAATCGATATCGCTATGGCTGAGACCCGCATCGCTCAAGGCCCGGTCGACTTCAGCATCGCCAACACCCAGCGCATGCTTAGTCCGGTTAAGTCTTTCGCGCAGATCATGACCGGCGACGGCACCGTCGCGTCCGAAAATCAAGCCGAGAATATTGGTATGGTCGTTAATGAGCGCCTCGGCGAGTGTAGCAAATTGACGGCGCCGAGGCCTAGCAAAACATTATAACGGTGCGGAATCTGGCGTCAGCGCGGCGCTAGCACCATGACCATTTGCCGGCCTTCCATGGATGGGAACTGTTCGACCTTAGCGAGTTCGAGCGTATCGCTTTTCACCCGTTCGAGGATGGCTGTTCCCAACTCCTGGTGGCGCAATTCGCGACCGCGGAAGCGTAGCGTCACTTTCACTTTGTCGCCTTCTTCCAGGAACTTGAACATCGAGCGCATCTTCACGCCGTAATCGTGATCATCGATATTCGGACGGAATTTGATTTCCTTGACCTCGATCGTCTTCTGTTTTTTGCGGGCTTCGTTCTTTCGTTTTTGCTCTTCGTATTTGAACTTGCCGTGATCGAGAATCTTACAAACTGGTGGGTTGGCGTTCGGTGATAGCTCCAATAAATCCAGACCGGCATCTCGCGCAAGCGTCAGCGCGTCACCGATTGTCACTACCCCGTGGTTTTCCCCATGCTCATCGATTAGGCGAACTTTCGCTATATCGATATCTTCGTTAACGCGCGGACCCTTTTTCTCTGGCGGTGCGTTTACAGGTCTTCTGGCGATCGACGCCTCCTCTTCCTTATGAACCTTGGCTTAGCGGTCTAGGCCCCTTGATGCCTGCCGGTCTTCAATTTAGATGGCCGGACTCTCCGCTTCTTGCAAGAGTGTATGAATCGCGTCATCCAGCGCAAGGATTTCTTGATTCTTTCCGCCTAGCCGTCTGAGCGCGACCGTCCGTTCTTCCGCCTCGCGTTTACCGATGACCATGATCACTGGGACCTTGGCCAGACTGTGTTCGCGGACCTTGTAGTTAATTTTTTCGTTCCGAACATCAGATTCGACCCGTAGCCCGGCGGCCTGGCAAGCGTTGAGTACCTCCGCGGCGTAATCGTCGGCGTCGCTGGTAATGGTCGCGACGACCGCCTGCTGTGGCGCTAGCCACAGCGGCATCCGCCCGGCGTAGTGTTCGATCAACACGCCAAGGAAGCGCTCGAACGATCCTAGTATCGCCCGGTGCAGCATAACCGGGCGATGCTTATCACCATCCTCGCCGACATAGTTGGCGTCGAGGCGTTCCGGCAGCACGAAGTCAACCTGCAAGGTGCCGCATTGCCAATCCCGGCCGATAGCGTCGCGCAGCACGAACTCCAGTTTCGGGCCGTAGAATGCTCCCTCGCCCGGATTCATCTCCATATCGACGCCCGCGGCTTTGGTCGCATCCAACAACGCTTTCTCGGCTTGATCCCAAACCGAATCCTCACCTGCGCGGACTTCCGGCCGGTCGGAGAATTTGATGACGAATTCCTCGAACCCAAAATCTCGGTAGATGGAGGAAAGCAGGTCAATGAATTCCTTGGTTTCGTCCTCAATCTGCTCTTCCGTGCAGAAGATGTGTGCATCGTCCTGAGTGAAGGCCCGTACCCGCATCAACCCGTGCAATGCGCCCGACGGCTCGTTGCGGTGGCAGGAGCCGAATTCCGCCATGCGCAACGGTAGGTCGCGATAGCTCTTGGTCCCCTGCTTAAATATTTGTACATGGCCGGGACAGTTCATCGGCTTGAGTGCCAATACTTTGTCGCCTTCATCTTCCGCCGTGAACATATTCTCGCGGAATTTCTCCCAGTGACCCGAGCGTTCCCAAAGGGCACGGTCGATCAGTTGCGGGGTTTTCACCTCGACATATTTGGCGGCTTCCAAGCGGTCCCGCATATATGTCTCCACCGCGCGATACATGGTCCAGCCCTTCGGGTGCCAGAAGACACTGCCTACCGCTTCTTCTTGGATATGAAACATGTTCATTTCCCGCCCGAGTCGACGGTGGTCGCGTTTTTCGGCTTCTTCCAGGCGATGGAGATAAGCCTTCAATTCTTTCTCGCTTCGCCAGCAGGTGCCGTAAATCCGCTGTAGTTGCGGATTTTTGGCGTCACCGCGCCAATAAGCGCCGGCTAGTTTCAGCAGCTTGAATGCCTTGCCGAGTTTTCCTGTCGATGGCAGATGCGGTCCTGTACAGAGATCGAGCCAGTCGCCCTGTCGGTAGATTGAAATATCCGCGGAGGCATCGATGGTACCGATATGTTCCGCCTTGAAGGATTCGCCGGCCTCGCTGAAATGTTTGATCGCCGCGTCGCGGTCCCAGATTTCCCGGATGATTTCCTCGTCGCGATCGACGATTTCCTGCATCCGTTTCTCTATGGCCTCGAAATCATCCGGCGTGAACGGTACTTCGCGATGGAAGTCGTAATAGAAGCCGTCCTCGATCGATGGGCCGAAGGTGATCTGTGTGTCCGGGAATAGTTCCTGTACGGCTTCGGCGAAGACATGCGCGGCGTCGTGGCGCAATAAATCCAAGGCATCTGCATGGTCGCGGGTGACGATTTCGACATGCGCATCTGCTTCAATGGTCCTTGATAGATCGCGCAAATTCCCGTCGACTTTGACGGCGAGCGCCGCCTTCGCAAGTCCAGGGCCGATATCGGCCGCCAAGCCCGCGCCGCTGACTGGCCTGTCGAAATTGCGGACGCTGCCGTCCGGAAGTGTGATCGCTACCATATTCTTATCCCTCAAACTCTTCGCAATTGCGAAGAGCGCCCGTGTTTAACGCAAGGTTAGTTGGGCTTCAACCTCTTCGAAGCCGACATCGGCCAAGTTTGGTTTCCGTAAAATCCTCACATCCGGCCCGCGCTGCGCGCAAAGCGCCGGGTTGGAGGCCGATGAATACAACACCAAGGACGGGCAACCGGTTGCCGCGATCAAATGCATGGGGCCGGTATCATTGCCTACCGCCCCCGCCGCGCGCCGCGCTAATCCGGCGATTTCCATCAAATTGGTCTCGCCGGTCAGGTCGATCACGCCAGGACAAGCGGTGCCAATGGCGGTGGTGACATCACGTTCCGCCTCCGTGCCAAGAAGAACTGGTGTTAGGTCTTGTTCGATTAGACTTCGCGCCAAATCCGCATAGTGTGGCCAGCGTTTGTTCGGCCGATGCGCCGCCCCACCGGGTGCTATCAGCATGAATCGGTCCGGCACGGGGAAACGGTTCGTATCAGTATTGAGCCAATCAAGATTGGGTGTTGGAATATTGTTGATCCCCGCTGCGGATAATTGCTCAGCCTGGCGCTCAATCGTGTGCATGTCGTCGCGCGCGGGATTGGCGTGTGGGTGTGAACATCCGTTGGCGATGCCCGACCATTCGGGCCTCGGACGGCGGAATATTTTGAGATAACGGTTCGACCGACCGGAGGTTTGCAAATCGTAGACACGCACCGGATCGAGGCGCCGCATCCAGTTTCGCAGGGCGCGGGTTTTGCTGAACTGCC
>JBMYRC010000233.1:0-3692 GCA_049601975.1 Alphaproteobacteria bacterium
GAAAGGCGTCGGGTCATGACCGCCCCAAGAAACCATACAATTGCCGCCGTAGAAATCGACACAGGCTTGAATGCGACGGTCGGCGCAGGCACGAAGCAAGGACATGCGCCCGCCCATGCAATGACCGAGAATACCGATCCGATCGGGATCGATAATGTTTTTGTTCTGAAGTAGGGAGATCGTGCTGTCGATATTGGCGACGATCTGACCATCGATCATATTCGCTCGCTTGACCGCGCTATCCGTCACGCCCGGTTGGCGGTGGAAGACATCGGGAGCAGCTGCAACGAACCCGGTCTCCGCCAAACGGTCACAGACGTCCTCGCCGAAAGCATCGAGACCGGCGCCGTGGCACATCACGATGATTGCAGGATGCGCACCCCCACCTGATGGAAGGGACAGGCATACGCGTATCGGTTGTCCTGCTTGGTCGATGGTTTCGTAGTGGGCCATATTTCCCTCTAACGTTTTCAGAAACATACCGTATCCGACACATCGATTGCCAATGCGTACTCGAAGGCAGGAGTATTATTCGGCTGCCTGCGCACTGGATAAGGCGGCCTTTGCTTGGACGGAGTTGAACCAGGTATCCACATCGAAACCGGGGGATCCCATTATGCAGTGATAATACACCTTGCCGTCTTTATCGAGGACGTAGAGGCGCTCGGGAAGGGCTGCGTATTTATCGTCGACCTCATTTTGCATATTGTCGAGCAAGGTTGGGATGGTGGATCCGAGATTAAACATGTGAATACCAGCTAGTTCTGCGCGTTAGCCGGCGTCCTTGGGGTCCGCGTGAAGGACATCGTCATTCAGGTTGGAGAAGACCTGCCAACCGTCGGTTGGATGCGCTTCCCGGATATAGACGAGGTAGAAATCGACCCGGTCTTTGTAGCATTCGTAAATCTCGTTCATGCGCCCGGCATGTTTACGAAAAGGCGGTCACGTATATGATCCGAAAATCAACGCGACCGGTTTCCCGAGGCTTTGCGAGAGTTGGAACATTTCGCTCGTTCACTTGCCATCCGCGGATAACCGTTCGATTGTGAAGTCCGGGGCGAGTTCTCCCGGCTTTGGCGCATGACGTTCGCGCTCGACGCGTTCGGCACGGATCACCTTATAGGCGTCGCGGGTGAGGTTCTTGGCAGTGAGGTCCTCATCCGTCAATGTCTTATGTGGCGCGTAACTGATCTCCAGACCATCTTCCAAATAAATCGGTGGCATACCGGGCTTCCGAATCCTGTGTGACTGTCGGGTCTACGGACTAGTTTACTCGTCAAAGCGGCATATTCGAAAGGACGCATTATGAATTTTGGTTACGACATTCCGACAAGAGGCCCGTTGGCATCACCGGAGAACATCACCGCCATCGCCCAGAAGGGCGAAGCGCTTGGTTTCGGTACTGCCTATGTGAACGATCACATCGTGATTCCGCGCGATATCGCTTCCCGATATCCCTATTCCGAAGAGGGTGATTGGTCCGGTGGCCAATTCGGCGAGGCGATGGATATATTGGTGATGCTCTCATTTCTCGCCTCGGCGACATCGAATGTGCGGTTGCTGACCTCGGTTATGGTTGTGCCCTACCGTAATCCGGTCGTCACCGCCAAGATGATCGCGACCATCGACGTGCTCTCGAATGGACGCGTTACTATCGGCTGCGGCGCGGGATGGATGGAAGAAGAATTTGTCGCTGTTGGTGCACCGCCGTTTGCGGAGCGTGGAAAGTCGACTGACGAATATCTCGAGATTTTTCGCGAGATTTGGACAAAGGATATACCGGAATATAGCGGCACTTATTCCCGTTTTTCGGACATTGTGGGTCTACCTCACCCCAAGCAATCGCCGCTACCCTTGTGGATCGGCGGTGAAAGCGCACCAGCACTGCGGCGCACCGCGAAGCTTGGCGACGGCTGGTATCCGATCGGCTATAATCCGAGTTTCCCGCTCGACACGCTCGGCCGTTTCAAGACCAGGTTGGACGTCCTTAAAGGGGAGGCAGAGAAGATCGATCGTGATCCGGCGACGATCTCGTTAGCCTATAATTCGACCTGGTTCAACGGGCCAAGCGATCCCGTCGATGTGGAAGGTGAGCGCCGTCTCTTCACAGGTGGTGTCGACGAGATTAAAGCCGACATTATAGCACTCCAGGAATTGGGTGTTAGCAGCCTGTTTTTCCGGTTCACTCGAGCGACGATGTCCGAGACCGAGGATGCGCAGTCGAGTTTCGCTGACACATTTATCGCGAGGTAGATTTCTGGATAGGGGACGCTGTCTGGATCCATGACTTGGTCGACACAACGCTGCAACATCGGCTTGTCGAACTCCCGGTGTTAGCGGAGTTGGGCCAAGGGATCTAGGTCGAGATCGACGCGCAGGTCGACATAAGCGAAATCTTCCTGGTGGACCAAGAGGAGAGACGCCGATTTGATCTGTCGGAACTCGCCGCCGGCGGTGTTGCCCGCCTCGAGCGCATGCAGCAAGCGTTCGGCCAAATGCTCTTCCGGATTGGCTTCGAAGGCGGCGGTCATGGCGCCCGGAATTTTGGTATTCCGGATGATATGACCGATGGCGCAGCAGTCCGTACCTTGGCTTTAAGCGTGGACCGATTTGATCCGGTCACCATGAAAAAATGCGGTCGCACCGGTGTTGTCGATCACGGTCAGTTGCCGCAAACCAATGGTTGGGTCAGCCCTCCTTAATTCGGTAATCACTTCGGCCGCTGATTTCCCGGCTTCTAAAAGGTCGAGCCCTTTGAGACCTAATCTTGGGTCCGTGCGATGTTGCGTGAGGATGGCGCCGACGCCTGCGCGGGCATAGGGGCGGCAGCTTCCGACCGCGCCACTGGAGGTGGTAACGGCGGCTCCGAACATACCGGTCCGTCCGCACATACCGACAAGGGAATATGTCATGCTGTTGTTTCTTCCTTATAGATTAGGGAAATGATGACGCCCGCGAGGATGCCCCAGAATATCTTCCCGATGGCCCAGGTAAGCGGTAGCGTAAAATCGACTGGTGTATAGGCGTATTTCTGAACATCCAAAATCCCCAGCAAAAGGCCGATGTAAAAACCGTATCGCACACCTTCGCCGATACCTTTCCCTTCGTGATTTCGAGTGAAGATGAAGGTGAATACTATGATGAAAAAAAGCTGCGTCAGGGTGATGATCCACATCACGCTTTCGAACTCCGCGTCCGAGCGCCCGCCAAAGAATTGCGGTGGCCTTGTAAGTTTCTTGCATCAACATGCCGTGGAGCAAGAAGTCCGATGCAAATGTAAAATGAATAAGACGAAGGCTGAAATGGCGAAACGTTTGGTGTTCATGATGTTTCCCTTCGGGTGTTAATTCTGTAATTCGGCTTCAACGTCAATCTCGACGAGAAGGTTAGGTTTCGCGAATTCGCCGACGATGAGACCGGTGCCGACTGGGTAGACGCCTTTCAGATGGCGTCCGGTCGCTTGATAGACTGCGTCCCGATGGTGGCGGTGGGCAATATAGGTCGTGATCCGGCAGACATCATTGATTGAGCCGCCGGCTTCTTCCAAAAGGGTCGTGATATTCTTCATGGCTTGGTCAGCTTGGGCCCCGGCATCGCCAGGCCCAACGAACTCGCCGTTGTCCATCCTTGTATTCAGTATCGGTGTGAAACATACGAATACGCTGGTGAGGCGCGGCATCTACCAGGTCGAT
>JBMYRC010000234.1:0-3681 GCA_049601975.1 Alphaproteobacteria bacterium
CGATTGAATCACAAAACAGAAAAAATGGGGAGCTTAATACGGGTGTCCAGATTCAGAAAATGATTTCCGCCAACGCGATTATTACCTGCATCAATGAAATCTCCTTTTGAACCTGTTCATTTCAGAAGTGCAGCGCACAACCTACGCGACTTTCAGAAATCGCCTTCTGCGGTGGCGCGAGATAGCGCCAAGGACTATGCGTCTGATTTAGATGCATGTCCTACCAGGGTATACTCAGAAGATGGTTAAACCTAATGAACTAACCGGCTGCGTGCAGGTGCGATATCGCCGACCATACGATCAACAGGATCGATTAGTTGCTTCCCTGGAGATCTGCTTGGCACAGCTAAGCCAAGGTACACGCCAGACGCTCACCGCCGATCAACGTCAGTTCGAGTTGTGCTGAATCTTGCTTTGATAACGCTTTCTTTCATTGTCATGGGATACTATTCCTACAGTGTGCAAGTTTAATCACTCGACTCTAACTTGCTGGTTCAGGGGAGCAGCCGGCTCAACCCATTAGCGAACGCTCCCATAATACGAATAACTACTGTCCCGCTCCGGTTCTACGCCGTACCCCGCACCCAGGCTATTCACACCGTTGGCAAGCGCAACCATCGCCATGAGCTCGCTGAACATTTCGTCGGTCATCTCGAGCCGTTGAGCCAGCTCGATGTGGGTCTTGGTACAGAAATCGCAGTTGCCGGACACGCTAGCCGCGATATACAGCATCTCCTTCGCCAGAGCGTCTAGCGCACCGGGCGCAAGCGCCTCTTTTGTATTTTCCTAATTGCGACGTAGAGTAGGCGGATGGAAAGCGAGCGTCTTCCAAAAATCGGAAAGCTGGCCCGGACCGCGCGCCGCTAGAATATCATCGTATACAGCCCGTACTTCCGGTTTGGCATCTTCGTATTCGGTTATTGGTACGTTGGACATCTATGAACCTTCATCCTGCAATTCATCCGGGGTAGAATCGTTTCGGCTTCCTTGGCACAGATCCACGGTGTCTTGCACCATGACTGATCTCGTAGTCCGCTATACCGTGAAAGTGATTGTTGCGATTATACGCGACCATAAGAGTGTGAAACGCGGGACGTTAATCCTGATATCGGTTCGCTATATCAGAATGCCCGTTCGATTGAGAAATCGATTGCTTCGCTCATTGCTGCTTTTGCTTCGCTGTCAGGGAAAATACCCAGAGCGTCACGGGCAATGGAGCCATAATGGCGGGCACGCTCGATGGTATCGCGAAGTGCTTCACGTTTTTCCATCAATGCAATCGCATGCTCTAAATCACCGTCTTCCTGATCCTGAAGCTCCAAGGTGCGCCGCCAGAATGTGCGTTCTTCATCTTCGCCACGACGCCACGCAAGCACCACCGGCAAACTGATTTTTCCCTCGCGGAAGTCATCACCGACAGTTTTGCCGAGCGTCGCTTGATCGGCCGAATAATCGAGGGCGTCGTCGACGAGTTGGAAAGCGATACCCAGATTCATACCGTAGCTCTCGAGCGCTTCCTCTTCGGCTTTTGGACGCTCCGAGACGACGGCGCCGATGCGCGCGGCAGCCGCGAACAATTTCGCGGTCTTAGAGCGGATCACTTCAAGATACGCCTCTTCGCTGGTCTCTGTATCGTTGGTGGTTAATAGTTGCAGGACTTCGCCTTCGGCGATGACGGCGGAGGCATCGCTCAAAATTTTCAATACCTTGAGGGAACCATCACTCACCATTAGCTGAAACGCTCGGGAGAATAAAAAGTCGCCGACCAAGACGGAGGCTTCATTTCCCCATAACGCGTTGGCGCTTTCTTGCCCACGACGCAGCATCGATTCATCGACCACGTCATCATGCAACAACGTCGCGGTATGAATAAACTCGACGCAGGTGGCCAACGTAATATGCCGGTCGCCCTCGTAGTTGCAGAGGCGCGCCGCGGCCAAGGTCAGCATCGGCCGCAATCGTTTGCCGCCGGCGGCGACGATATGCCCGGCCAATTGCGGGATCAGCGGTGCGCGGCTTTCCATCTTTTCGACGATCAAACGATTGGCGCGATGCATGTCCTCCGCAACGATCTTTTCAATCGCGACAAGAGAGGGCTTCCATCCTTCCTTGCGCGGTTCTTCCAGGCTGACGACAATGCCCAAAGGTTTGAACTCTCTTGATTTACTGTGTCCCAGATGGGACGGAGCATAGATGAAGGCCCGAATCGGTCAAGACCGTCAGGTCGAATGCTCTCGGGATAGAAGGAAAGTATGAAGGAACTGCTGAGAATTAACGACCCCGTGCGGATCTCCTGGCTAACATCGGTCCTCTCGGGTGGCGGAATAGAAGCCGTGGTGTTGGATAGCCACACCAGTATTTTGGAAGGACAAATTGGAGCAAATCCACGTCGGATTATGGTCATTGAAGAGGATTTCGAGGCCGCGCGGGAGCTGGTCGTCTCCGCCGTGCGGGACTTGGCTGAAACTAACACGGTCGACACGCTTCTCGGCGGACAGCTTGCCTTGGCCCAGCCGAGCGAAGGCTACCGGGTTGCCATCGATCCCGTGTTTCTGGCAGCGTCGCTCCCGACACTTGAGAGGGGGCGGGTGTTAGACGTCGGCACAGGCGTCGGCGCCGCCGCCCTTTGTTATGCTTGGCGCTCGCCAGGGGTAGAGGTCATGGGCCTGGAATTGCAATCGTCGCTCAGCGAAATCGCGATAGGGAATAGTGCTCGTAACGGTCTGCAGGATGACGTCCGCTTCTTGTGTGGCGATTTGCTGGATCCGCCTACAGATCTCGCTTCAGGTAGTTTTGATCATGTAATGGCGAATCCGCCGTATTTACCCGCGAATCGCGCTGATCCTCGTATCGGTGACGCGAAGGCGATCTCTCATGTCGAGGGGGAGGCTGGATTGTTGGACTGGATTGAGTTTTGTCTGCGGATGGCGGCCCCGAAGGGGGCGATGACAATGATCCATCGGGCCGACCGGCTTGATGAGATATTAGCGGCATTGCATGGCCGTGCCGGCGAAATCGTGGTTTTCCCACTTTGGCCAAAGCGCGAAGTGTCCCCGAAGCGGGTGATTGTTCGCGCACGTGCGGGCAGTAAGAGGCCTTTGCGAATCAGTCCTGGCATGGTGCTGCATGAGGACGATGGAAGCTATACGGAAATGGCGTCCGAAATTTTGGTGGATGGTGCGCCGATAGAGCTCTAGTCGAGCATCCCTTGGATTGTGCCGCCGGAATACCTAAGTAGTCGGCTATGACTGAAACTTCCTCCAAAATCGAATTCTTGCGCGGCGTTCCCATCGTTGGTGAAAAACTGGCCAACGCTCTCGACGGTGCCCCAACGGTCGGTGTCTTGCGATTGAGTGGAATCATCGGCTCCTCCGGCATGGGACGGCGCACGGGCTTGGCGCTCGCCGAACAGGCATCGTCGATCGAGCGTGTCTTCAAATTATCGCGGCTAAAGGCAGTCGCACTGGCGATCAATTCACCCGGCGGATCGCCGGTGCAGTCCGCCTTGCTTGCGGGCCGCATTCGCCAGTTGGCGGAAGAGAAGGAAATCCCCGTCTACGCTTTTTGCGAGGATGTGGCGGCCTCTGGTGGGTATTGGCTGGCTTGTGCTGCCGAGGAAATTTATGCGGACCCGGCGTCTATAGTGGGCTCCATTGGTGTGGTCAGCGCCGGGTTCGGTTT
>JBMYRC010000235.1:0-3630 GCA_049601975.1 Alphaproteobacteria bacterium
TTTGGTGCGCGAAGGTTCCGAGCGGAGCGCCAAAGTCAACGCGGACGTCCAGCGCATCGAGGACGTTTGGCGTAATTGCCGCAGCTGCTTTGCACAGACCGGGCCATTTCTATTTGGTGATTTCTGCACCGCGGACGCCATGTACGCACCGGTGGTCTCGCGCTTGCGAACCTATAGCGTTGATATTGCGGCGGACAGCCAAGCCTATATAGACGCAGTATGGGCACATCCCTGAATGGTGGAATGGGGAAAGGCGGCAGCGACGGAGCCCGCTATCGAAAAATACGACGCGATTTAATATCGAGCTTAAGCGGCCTTGTTATCGCCTGCGTACCATTGGTTCAAAATATCGTATACCGCCATCGCCGGATCGCTAGCGCGCATGATCGTGCCCATAACCGCGACACCGGACGCGCCCGCCCGGCGGCATGATAGAGCTGTCGCCGCGGTCACACCGCCCAAGGCCACCAGGGGAATGGTCACTTTGCCGACCACGCGCTTAAGTCCATCGAGGTAGAGTGGCGGGCCATAGCCAGGTTTACTCTGCGTCGGAAACATGGGGCTGATCGTCGCGTAATCCGCGCCCGCACTTGCGGCGGCGCCTGCTTCGCCGATGGAATGAGCCGATACACCAATGATTTTGTCTGGGCCCAAGATCGCCCTTGCATGTGTGCAAGATTGCCCTTGTGGCAAATGGACGCCGTGGGCGATTTCCGCCGCTTTCATGTCCGCATTCACCAAGATTTTAGCGTTATAGGGCTCCGCGAGTTTCAGAATCGTTTCGACAAGTTTCATGCGCTCGTCCGAATCGAGATCCTTTTCACGTATCACAACCCAGCGGCAACCGCCGTCGAAGGAGCGCTCAAGCACAGCTTCCAGAGAAACGCGAACCATGGTCCGGTCTGTGATTAAAAGGAGAGGGGGGTCGGGTAGGGTCACGTGCCGATGATACCTCGCTTTGGACTTGACGCTTCCGCGTGCCGTTTGCGGGGGATGCGTCCCGATAGATGCGCCAGCCGTCCTCCTTCGACTCCGTGGCGCATCGCGGTTGCCATGCCGACTGGATCACGCGCTTTCGCGACTGCCGATGCCAACAAGACCCCATCGCAACCCAATTCCATGGCCAGTGCGACATCCGATGCCGTGCCGATGCCGGCGTCGACAATCACCGGAACACTCAATTGGGCGCGTATGATTTCAATATTGTAGGGGTTCAAGATCCCCATTCCCGATCCAATCGGCGAACCCAACGGCATCACCGCTGCGCACCCGAGATCGGCCAGTTTGCGACACAAAATAGGATCGTCGGTGCTGTAGGCCATCACGGTAAACCCGTCACCAACCAATTCCTCGGCCGCTTCGAGAAGATGTTCGGAATCCGGGTAGAGCGTCTCCCGGTCACCGATCACTTCGAGCTTGACCCAATTCGTCTCTATGGCTTCGCGCGCCAATTGTGCGGTGAGAATCGCATCACGCGCGGTGAAGCATCCGGCGGTGTTGGGCAGAATATGATAATCCCCCGCCAGCAAATCGATCATGGTCTCGGCACCACCCTGCAGGGAGATGCGCCGGATGGCAACGGTGACGATCTCCGCGCCGCTCGCCGCGACCGAGTCGAGCATCAACTGATTGTTTGGATAACCGGCACTGCCGATCAAAAGACGCGAGCCGAAGCTCTTGTCCTCGATGGTCAGAATATCTTGTTCAGCGTTCGACATACTCTTCTCCGCGCCCTCTAACCGCCGGGCGCCGGGCTGACGATCTCGACGGCATCGCCAGGATTGATCTCCGCCCCATCCCATTTGGATCTCGGAATAACAGCGCCATTGATTGCGACCGCCAAAAACCGAGCGCCGGGATCGACGTTCTCCGCTGCAAGGAGATCGGCAATCGTCGATGCCGTCGCCGCTGATTTCTCCACACCATTTACCGAAATGGTCGCACTCATCGCACTGCCCCTGCCTGCAGCTCGGCGGCTTGCGCCGAACTGCGGTTCAAATGGAACCGATCCTGCCCGAACGGCTCGATCTCGTCACTCAGCTCCCGTGTTAAGATATAGTGACTTATGGCGTTCGCTGTAACCGGGGTTAACAAAATTCCATTCCGGTGATGCCCGGTGGCCACGATCAGACCGTCCAACTCTGTCGGACCGAGGATCGGCGCATCGTCACGACTCGTGGGCCGGAAGCCAACCCACATCTCGCAAATGGGTAACTCGTCGATACCCGGCAATACCTCCCAAGTTTCACGCAACAAATGCAAAATGCCGCCAGCGGTCAGATCCGTGTCGAAATCCTTTTCCTCGACGGTCGCGCCGATTATCAGCCTGCCATCAGAGCGCGGCACCAAATATATCCCCTCCGGCGCCCAAAGAACATGACGTAAAAGCGGAAATCTCGGGTCCATACGGACAGACATCATTTGTCCCTTCAGGGGCCGCACTGGTGGCTGGACGTTCTCCGGCAGACCGTGAAGGTCTCGCGACCACGCCCCCGCGGCGAGCACCACGGTGTCCGCTTCATGCAAAATTTCACCAATCCGGAGGCCAATCACTCGGCCTCCCTCGATTTCCAACCTGTCGACATTTGTCTGTTCGTGCAGCGAGCCGCCCGCTGTCAGGAAAGCCGCTTTCAATGCCAAGGAGAGATCCCGGTTATCGACTTGATGATCGCTAGGACTATAAACACCACCCGACATCCCGGGCGCCAAATAAGGCTCCATTCGGCGCACCTGGGCTGCATTGAGCCATTCGACGTCTAATCCTTGGCTTTTCTGGTACTCGTAAGTGAATTGAAGCTGTTCAGCGTCGTCACGGGTAGGTGCTACAATTAGCGTTCCTTCATCGCGATATCCGATGGAAATATTTGCTGCAGCTTCGAGCTCACGGGCAAATTTAGGCCAAATTTCCTGAGCATGCACATTAAGGTTAAGCAGCGCTTCCTCGCCAGGCTCCGCCTCTGCCCGGGCCGCTAACATCCCAGCTGCCGCCCAACTGGCACCGCGCCCAGCCTGACCACGATCAAAGATCTCAACGATACAGCCCGCCTGTGCTAGGCGCCAGCCAATGCCAAGCCCACAAACTCCTCCCCCAATAATGGCGATTTTTTGCCCTCTCATCATCAATGGAGTATCATCCACTTTACATAGTTTCCATTATCGAGATTTAGCGTCATTTCCTTGGGTGTATTCTGAAGCGACTTGTTTAATACGCAGAGTTGGGTACTCAGAATGTCTACAGCCATGTAGTGAATACTAAAGCACTCCAATATATCTCTTTATTGCAAACGAGACAGAACAGAATTAGACATTTAAGAAAATTATACGATGCAAGAAAAAACTATAAACGACGAAATACGCCGCGCACAGTTGGAAGCTATTCATTTGCGCGAAACGATTGCAGCGCTTCGGTCAAAACTAGAATCACAAGAATTTGAAAAAGATAGAGGTATTCAGCAGGTGCGCGCTGATATCGCTGATGATTTTTTCCAGCTAAAAAATACCGTCTCTAGTCTGCGGGATGAGCTAGAAAGCCTCCGTTTCGAAAAAGATGCCGCCGTTCAGAAGGCGGTGCAGCGGTCTGCAGATGAAATACTGCAACTGAAAAACACCGCCTCTAGCCTGCGGGATGAG
>JBMYRC010000236.1:0-3604 GCA_049601975.1 Alphaproteobacteria bacterium
CGGTCTCCGTCGTCATGTAGAGCAGCGGCTTGCCGAGATTCTTCGATTGCGGCCCAGCGCCCAACTCGGCGTATACGGCGAGGTGTTTTTTGATCGTGCCCGGACGGCAGGTATAGGTGCGAACGTCGAGTAACATGGCATTTTCCCTTTGGTTGGTTAGTTTCCCAAGGATATAGCGCATGAAGCCTGAAACGGCACATAATTGATGCGTCTCTTTAAGCACGACGGCCAGACGCGGCGATCTAGCTCCTCTTTCTTTGCAACTTCGGCACCAATGCGAGGGGTTCGCGCCAATGCATTGAACGGCGGTATGTCTCGCCCTTTGTTTGTCCGATTTCCTGCACGTCGAATTGACCGCCATCCAAATCAAACTTCCTGGAATCGCGGAACAGAGACCGCCGATTGTCTTGGCGGGTATCCGGTCGGACAAGCAGGAAGCGGATTTGTTTTTCCATTAAGTTTAGGCCCGAACGGAAAGCGCCGGTATGCGGGGATACACTAACCACAAAATAATGTTCGCCCGCCGGCATGTCGAAAAAGGTGTATTCCCGGTTCCGCAATTTTGCGACCAATGCACCGTTGATTTCCAACTCGACTGGTTTGCCCGCTTGGAATACAGAGCTTTGGCGCAAAAACACAACGCGGGCTTTGCCCTCGCTAATCCCGGGCATAGTAGGCGTCAGCGGCGGGATCGGCTGCTCCGTTGTGGTGCAACCGGCCAGAGTAAGGATCGCCAGGAAGGCACCCATCATGGCGCCCGTGTGTCGCTCGATCATGATTTGCCTTTCGTCATTTTGAAAATCCTAGCATGCTCTCTCGAAGATTTGTGTGCAACCGATCACAGCCACACGCACAAGTGATGGGCAACGCTGAGTCTTGTTGATGCGGTCCCATTACTCACTATCTTCGTTGAAGGCCGAACACAGGTTAAGAGCAAACATGAATGAATTCATTACAATCGATCAACAATTCAACGGCCCACCGGGCTCTGGACACGGGGGGTACGTGGCGGGGGCCATCGCCGATCTGTTCGACGGCACTGCGGAAGTCACGCTCCGAAGTCCGCCACCATTGACCGATCCCATGCGTGTTGATCGATTAGGTGACCGGGTGGAGCTTCGGTTTGGTGAAACCTTGGTTGCTGAAGCGAAACCGTCGGTCATCAGTCTTGAGGTACCGTCTTGCCCGGATATGGCGAGTGTCGAAGTCGCCGTCAGGCGATTCAACGAATTCAAGAAGGACGACTTTCATCAATGTTTCGCCTGTGGCTCAGATCGCGACGAAGGTGACGGTCTGCGGCTGCTGACAGGACCGATCGACGGCAGCGATGTCGTTGCCGCGCAATGGACGCCTCATAACAGTTTCGCTGGGCCGGATGGGCTCATTCCCCGACGCATTCTCTGGAGTGCGCTCGACTGTCCGGGTGTTTGGTCGATTATTCGGGACAGTGGTGTGATCATGCTGCTCGGTCGTTTCACAGCGGAAGTGGACGGTGATCTAAAAGCCGGAACGCCGTGCACAATTGTTGGATGGCCGATAGGTCGCGAGGGCCGCAAGGCATTTGCCGGAACCGCCATCTATGACGATCAAGGAAAAGTGCGTGGCCGGGCCAAGGCAGTCTGGATCGATATCGGCAAGCAAGTCTAAGTTAGTACGCTGCTAAAGCCCGTGCCCTCTCCAACCGGTGTTGTGCATTCCGATAAATTGGGACTTCGATCTGCGAGCCGTCCAGTTCTGCCCGTCCGTCTCCCAGAGCCTGAGCAGCTTCAAATGCAGCGACGATACGCTCCGCCTGGCGGACCTCTTCCTCCGATGGTGTCAACACTTGGTTGATGACCACGGCATGCGCCGGATCAACCGCGCTTTTCGCCGTATAGCCGAGCCGCCGCGCGTGGCGAGCCTCTGCCTCCACCCCTTCCGCGTCGGTCCAAGTGTAGGGCGCATCGATGGAGACAATACTGGCGGCAACACATTCAACGTGAAAGCGGGCTCGCACATATTTCAGTTCCTCGCCATCCTGCCCCCGTTCCGCGCCTAAATCCGTTGCCATATCTTCCGATGCAACGAGTGCAGCGGTAATCCGTGGGCTCGCTTTACAGATCGCGTGGGTTTTTATCAGTCCACGCGCTAGCTCGATATTAGGGACGAGCTCGGTCGTCCCGACCTCTAACCCTAAATCCTGCTCCGTACGCAAGACCACCTCTTCTAATTCTGCCATATGGAAAGGTTCGGATACTTTCGGCAGCATCACCACGTCGGGCGCGCCCTTCATAACTGCGGCCAGATCATCCCGACCGTCACCCGCGAGAGGATTGACCCGCACCCCCGCGATCACGCCGCGCCCTTTCCAGGCGGCGAGCACGCCGGGGGCAATTTCCCGTGCCTTGGGTCGCTGTGAAGGGGCGGTAAAATCTTCAAGCTCGTGAATGAGGACATCTGCGCCGGAATTGGCAGCGGTGATCAATTGCGCTTCATCGGCACCCCCGACGAATAACCATGAACGGCGTAGTTTGGGTGGGCGGATTTGGCGCATGTTAGGGTCCCTTTTCCCAATGTCGAGAATGCGTAACTAATATAATGAAACATTTCATAGGGAGGATGCTCGAATGGATGAAGATAAAAAGAAATCGACCCTGAGAATGATCCCCTATGGCCTTTATGTCATGACCGCAAAAGACGGTGACGACCATGTCGGCGCCGGGAAAGTCAATTGGGTAACGCAGACCTCATTCGGTTCGCCGCTTGTCGCTATCGGCGTGAAGATCGATTCAGGTCTGTATGCAATTGCTAAGGCGGCCGGTAGCTTTGCTTTGAACATGTTAGACAAAGGGCAGCAGGGGCTTGCCTTCGGCTTCTTCAAACCAGCGGAGAGCCGGTGACGGGGGGATCGACGGAATCGCCCTTGCTTAGCAATGCATCCGCGGTCCTTGAGTGTAAGATTGTCGAGATCGTGGAACAGGGTGACCATCACATCGTGGTTGGCGAAGTCGTCGACGTGCACCAATCGAAGGCTCCTGAGGGCCGCGCGGACGAAGCCATCCTCAAGATGAAAGACCTTGGTGATAATGTTTCTACGGCGGTTAACGCCTAATGCGCTAAGTGGTGGATTATTCGGCCGCTTCGCTATGGGTTTCGTGCTCGGCGACGAATTTTTCCGCTTCCAGCGCGGCCATACAGCCCATACCCGCGGCGGTGACCGCTTGGCGGAAGATCTTGTCCTGCACATCGCCTGCAGCAAATACGCCAGGAATATCTGTCGCCGTGCTATCCGGCTTGGTCAGGACATACCCTTCATCGTCTAATTTCAGATGCCCTTTGAAGATTTCGGTTGCTGGGTTGTGTCCGATGGCGACGAAGACGCCGTCGAGTGTCATTTCAGTGATCTCGTCCGTCTTCACATTGCGGAATTTAGCGCCGGTGACGCTTGGCGGATTGTCGTCGCCCATGATGTCCTCAAGGACGTTGTCCCATAGTACTTCCACTTTTGGATTGGCGAAGAGACGATCTTGCAGGATTTTCTCCGAGCGCAATGAATCACGCCGATGGACCAAGGTTACCTTGCTGGCATGATTGGTCAGGTAAAGCGCTTCTTCTACCGCTGTAT
>JBMYRC010000237.1:0-3597 GCA_049601975.1 Alphaproteobacteria bacterium
ACCGCGGGCGCGATGGACTGGCCTTCGATCAACGCACACAGATCGTCGACGGCTTGGTCGACGTTATAGGGGCCGCGCGGCCGATCCGAGCGGCCGGTGCCGCGCCAATCATAGGCGATTGTGCGGTATTTGGACCCAAGTCCCGCCGCCTGGTGCTCCCACATTTTACGGGTCTGAATTCCAGCGGATGTGAAGACGATAGCCTTTCCGTCACCGAAATCCTCGCAATAGAGGCGAACGTCCGGTGCCACTTCGTATTGCGGCATTTTGAGTCTCGGTTCTTCGTTTGAAGCGTGGACCTTTGGTAGATTGACATATCTGCGATTGCTTGTCGTACCAGCCCCAGCACTTTTCAGGGGATCGTTATCGACAATTTGTCGAATTTATGATAGGCCTACCTCATGTCCCACACCCTTTCCAAAACCCGTTACATCATACGTCACCTCGACCATTCGTGTAACGAAAGGCATGGAAATATGCGGGATCGACGCTCGAACTCAGAAAAGAGCGGTATTGTAATACTGTGCATGGGGTTGTTCCGCGTATTTTTTGATGCGGGTGCGTCTCGGCATGGCCTTGCCGACCGTTGGAACGCAGGTAGGTTAACTCAAAGGCAGTATAATCCACCTAAAATCGGACCCGTATCGACATGAGCAAGCAAGCACCGACCGACCCGCTCCCCCATATCAAGGCATTGGCGGCGGCAGTGCGCCTGCCGGATCAGCCCATGGCGACGTTCCGCGCACTTGATGCCGCGATGGATGCGGTGATCGGGCATTCCTATGTCACCGTCCTGCTGTATCACGCGGACCTACAGGAGACCGAGCGGTTCTACAGTAGTAACCTCGAAGCTTATCCGATTGCCGGGCGCAAGGATGTGCGGCCGACCGCATGGACGGAGAAGCTGTTGATCAATCAGGAATGCTATATCGGCTATGATTCAGACGACATTAAAGAGTTCTTTTTCGATCACGAATTGATCCATTCGCTCGGCTGTGACGCGATTTTGAACGTGCCGGTTGTCTATGACGGTGTCACCTTGGGCACGATCAATTTGGTGCACGAAGCCGGATGGTACGAGGAGGGCGATACGGAGATCGCGCTGACCATCGCCAGTATCGCGGCCCCGGCCTTTTTGCAGTGCGCCGGGAAGTAGGTTCTTGAGCGTTTGTTTGGGAGAGAAATATGACCACGACCCTGATTAAAAACGCGGCCCTCTTTGACGCCGATACACCTGAGTTGCGGGGTGGGAGCGAGGTCTTGATTGAGGGCGACCGGATTAAGGAAGTCTCCGACACGCCGATCTACGCGTCTGCGGATACCGTCATTGATCTCGGTGGGAAGGCATTGTTGCCGGGGCTGATCGACGCCCACGTGCATGTAAATTCCGTTGTCGTGGGGTTCGCCAGTTTAGAGAACATGCCGCAGTCCCTGGTGACGGCGAAGTCGCAAGGTATTCTGCGCGGCATGATCATGCGCGGGTTCACGACAGTACGCGACGCGGGTGGGTGCGACTGGGGCACGCGGGCCGCGATCGAGCAGGGCGACTTTTTGGGGCCGCGCCTCTTTATTGCGGGGAAGGCGTTGAGCCAGACCGGCGGGCACGGTGACCAGCGCTCTCCCGTCGATATGCCGTATGGCTGCGCTTGCGGATTTTTCCCGACGGCGTTGGGGCGGGTCTGCGATGGAGTGCCGGAAGTGCGCCGCGCCGCGCGCGACGAAATTCGCAAGGGGGCCGATCAAATCAAGATCATGGCATCGGGCGGTGTAGCTTCACCGAGCGATCCGGTCGACTTCACGCAATTCTCGCTGGAGGAGATCAGAGCTGCGGTCGAGGAAGCAGAGGCGGCCAATACCTATGTCATGGCCCATGCTTATACGGGCCGCGCTATTCGCCGGGCTGTCGAGAGCGGTGTGCGGACCATCGAGCACGGTAATCTGCTGGATGAGGAAGTGGCCGGGGTGATGGCGGACCACGGCGCGTTCCTGGTACCGACGCTCGCGACCTACGAAGCACTGGGCAAGGAAGGTGAGGCTCTCGGCATGTCGCCGGAAAGCTGTGCCAAGATTGAGGATGTCCGAGATTTTGGTATTCGTGCCGTCGAGTATGCGAAGCGCGCCGGCGCACCTGTCGGTCACGGCAGCGACCTCCTGGGAGAGATGCAGCGCCATCAATCACGAGAGTTCCTTTTGAAGTCGGAGGCGATGACGGCACACGAGACCCTGGTCTCCGCGACGAAAACCAATGCGACGATCCTGAACCGCGACGGCGAACTTGGTGTCGTGGCACCGGGTGCGCTCGCCGACTTGGTCGTGGTCAATGGCGACCCGTTACAGGATTTAGGTTTGCTGCAGGATCAAGGCGCGTATATGCCCGCGATCATGAAGGGCGGCGTGTTTGTGAAGAACGAATTGATTTGAGGACAGCGTCACACAGGCCATAATTCCGAGTTCACCCTATTGGGCGCCCCGGAATGGCGGATATTCTAGAGTGTCATTCCGGGATGCGAAGCAGACCCGGAATTATGGCCTGAGATTTACACCAATAGAGAAGTAACAGGGGAGAGTGGACATGAGCGATATTTATCAAGAGCGAAGCTACGGTCAGGCGGATATCGGGTTTGGTGGTAAGCCGGGCATTGTGGTGGTCGATTATCAGACGGCGTTCACTGATCCGACAATGCCGATGGGTGGGGCGGAGTTGATCGAACGCGGCGTGCAAAACACTGCCCGTCTGCTGGAGGCCGCGCGGCGCGCGGGCGTTCCCATCGCCAGTTGTTATGTGGGATACAGCAACAAGCGCGAATTGCCCCACTGGAAGGTGGGCGCGGTCATGGACCTGCAAGACGGCGCGCCCGGCACAGAACTGGACGAGCGCATCTACGACAAGGATTACGATGTCGTCGTGCGCAAGACGGGCCCTTCGATCTTTTTCGGCACGCCGGTCGCGGCCTTTCTGCAGAAGGAAGGCGTCGAATCGCTGATCGTCACTGGCTGTGTGACCTCTGGCTGCATCCGCGCCACGACCATCGACAGCTTCTCCTATGGCTACCGCACAATGGTGCCGGAGGATTGTGTCGGCGATCATGACCCGGTCCCGCATCACCAGAACCTGGAAGATGTCGGTCGGCGATATGCGGATGTGGTCAACGCCGATGCCTGCATCGAGTACATCGAGGATTGGCGAAAAATCAACAGCTAACGCCATGACTTTCGCGACGTTCCGGCGTTATATGGTCTTGGTGCTGTTGATCCTATTCGTCGGATATTTCGGCGTGTGGCAGCTCTACAGCGTAATGCTCCCGACGCTCGGCCTGATCTGGGCAAGTGTCCTAGGCATGCTTGCCGCGTCGGGCCTCGGTGTGATCGCCATCGTCGGAGTGGTCATGGTGCGAACCAAAGAGGTCATGGATGCGACACCGCCCGACGAGTCGGGAAGTTAGGGGTGGGGCGAAAGGAGTGTTACGTGCGAAGCATTAAAACCATCTTTGGTTTTCTAAGTGCATTCTGTTTGGCCGTGACGGTTTCATCGAGCGCTGGGTACGCGGAGCAGATCACTAAAGAACGGGTGATGCTTTCCGCAACCATCGACGGGGA
>JBMYRC010000238.1:0-3581 GCA_049601975.1 Alphaproteobacteria bacterium
TTTTTTTCCTGCATTCCTAAATGTCACGGTTCTGAAAGCCAGCAAAACCAACGCTTACAGCAGGTTTGAAACTCGCTCTGCTACGAGGATGGACCGTTTTTCTTAGCAGACCGGGTGATGGTACATACCGACGCTGGCTTCAAGGCTGAGCAATAAATGTCGATCATAGACGAACTATCGAAATATTGTATAATCCGCGGAGATGAATGGAGTGAGAGAATGGGTGATCGGCAGATCGTATATTCGTCTTTAGCTACAAAAAAAATGCTAAAGTCAGATCTATACGTAATTCTTCGTCAGGCG
Organism: Alphaproteobacteria bacterium; assembly: GCA_049601975.1. Classification (GTDB taxonomy): domain Bacteria; phylum Pseudomonadota; class Alphaproteobacteria; order UBA8366; family UBA8366; genus UBA6544. The sequence goes on from JBMYRC010000238.1 coordinate 304, forward strand.
CGGCTTAACAACGAAAAAAGTGGTGTAACAGGTATCTTGATATTTTCAGATGGCCATTTTTTTCAGGTGCTGGAAGGTAAAGAAAATATTGTTGCAGATCTTTACAAGAAAATCTCTGCCGATAAACGCCACTCTGATATTCAACTACTGCTTGAAGATGAGTTAGAGAATAGGACTTTTCCAAATTGGGGGATGGCATACGCAACTCCATCCGCGCGGGAAATAGCAAATTGGGCGGGATTACGAAACGCTATTACTCTGGATGACACACTTAATCTCTTGTGTTCAGAGAAGGACCGCGTGCGAAATCTTCTATTAAAATTATTAGAAAACCCAGCCATGATTGAAACTTAAACGAATACTTCCGCTCAATATGCTCTTATAAATAACATTTAATTTTGGCTAGAAATTGAAAGCAATCGCCGTGGTTTAAAACGATGATATAGCGAAAGACCATTAAAGTTGAATGCCACACCGGCACTTTCTATCCTCGCAAGCTTTTCTCCGTTATCTCACTTCGAGTGGGAAGACCGGCGCCGTCGTTAACCTCGCCTCAACTTTAGGGGTGACGGCGGCGCCGAATAGCGCGGCCTATACGGCGTCAAAACACGCGGTCGTCGGTTTAACGAAGGAAATGGCGCTCGAATTCGGTGAGTCCGGAATTAGGATCAATGCGGTGGCCCCCGGCGTTACCAGAACATCGCTGATCGAGCGCTACTTCCAAGAAGCGGAGATGGCACAAACACTACGCTCGCTACACGCAATGGGGCGTTGGGGAGAGGCGGAAGAGATCGCTAAGGCAATCCTCTTTTTGGCGTCGGGTGACGCCAGTTTCATCACTGGGGAAACGCTGCTTGTGGACGGGACGGTGGCTGGCTCGCTGGGAAACGAATGTAGGGTTGGCCCCGCGTTCGGTCGTTCCGGGAAGTACCGTTACAGCACAAGTCCATGGTTGTTCAGTGGCGCATTAGGTTGCCAAATAGGTTTCCAATCTGCTCAAGCTATCCGCCGGCCAAATTTCCTCACGCTCGTACATGGCCTCAAATTTTGGGGCGTCGTCCGAAACTGAGAGCCAGCACTTCATATCTTTGGTGAAGATATGAGCCTGCGGCGGCAGTAGGCTCGTGTCGTCGAGGGTGAAGGTTCGCAGGATGATTAGGCCCTTCGGGCGCTTACTGTTGCGGCAAAAGATAAAAGTCCCGCATTTCGTGCAGTAAAACGGCTCCAAATCTGCGCCGCTTCCCGCGACGAGCTTGGTTGCTCGAACGTCGCCGCTGATTTCCCAAAAATCCTCAAAGACCCAGCTATGCACAACAAAGGCACTGCCTGTCGATCGTTGGCAGTCGGTGCAATGGCATGCATGAGTGAATAACGGCTCTTGCGTAATTTGGTAGCGTACCTGTCCGCAGGAGCAGCCCCCTTCGAGAGGCCTCGCTGCCGTTACCTCCACCAGCATGGTCCGGTTCCTAAACTTATGCCCCTAGGAATGGGACAATTGATGTTCTATCAGTTCCAGACGGTCCTGACCCCAATATGGCTGACCGTTGACGATATAGAAGGGCATTCCGAAGACGTCTCGGTCGATGGATTGCCGCGTGTTGTTTGCATATGATTCCGCAATGGCATCCGATCTTGATTGCTCCCACAATTCCTCACCATCGAAACCTTCTGTAGTGGCGATGGCTATCAGTTCGTCGCGCACGAAAGGAAAGCGTTCTTCCGCCCATAACGCGCGGGAAAATGCATGGGCCAGTTTCAATGAGTCCAAACCCACCTCCTTTGCCGCGACCACCATTAATGCGCCGTCTCGTTCGTTTGGCTCTTCAACTTCGCCTTGATAAAACTGAGGTTCTACATTGAAGGTCACATTCCGAAATGCGGCCCATCTCTTTAGATCGACGAGTCTATATTCTTTACGCAGGCGCGGCCGGTTGGGGAGCGGTACGGTTTCGGCGGCAGTGAACATTTCGTCGTAGTCGATGATGATGGGATTGATTTTCAATCCGAACTCATCGGCGATTTCTTGCAGTTTTCCATTGCCGATAAAAGACCACGGCGAGGCCAAGGCGTAATAATATTCGATTACATCCAAGATAATTCTCCGGCGGTGAACTTTGATATCTTTGTCAGTTTGCAATCTATTTTGAATGTGACGCTTGGCCAGCGGATCGCTGGATTGATGATCCTGGAGGATTTGGATTGAACGCGGGATACTCGCCTCAACAAATCAGACATAAGCAGGGAAACAAAATGCCTACCAATACGCGTTATTTTTTCGAAGTCAGCATGGATATCGATGCGGAGCACGAAGCTCTGTTTAACGAAGTATACGACACGGAGCATGTGCCGTTCATCTCGACCGTGCCCGGTGTGCACGGAGTCACGCGAGCAAAATCCGAAGATTTCACGGTCAGCATCGGCGGGAATGATGTGAATCTGCCGAGCGGTAATATCGCCACTTATATTGCGATCTATGAGATCGACGGCCCTGAGGTTCTGGCGAGCGCTGAATGGGCGAGGCAAGCTGAGAAAGGTCGGTGGGCGACGGATGTCCGCCAACACACAAAGAACCGCGGCCACGCTTTGCGCAAAGTGATCGGTTAGGGATTAACGAAAAAGCGTCATCTCGGTCGTTGTACCGATCGCTAACTCAATCGTTTCCCGGACGCGAAGCGATCCGGGATCCAGCGGGCAGGGTTTATCGAGTGGGCTGGACACCGGCTCTGCGGCTGGGGATCGAATTCGTGCTATCGGACCGAATATTTGCGGGTGTATTTCGAGGCTGCCTGTAATTTATTCTGGGTAACGAGGCGAATGAACCGGGCGGAATGTGCGGACGGACCAACCGTCTTGTGCCGCGGGTGAGTTCGGCTCACCGTTCTGGACGATCTTTACACCGCGTTCCGCGATTGTCGCGTCCAGGCCGATGATCTTTAGCGACGTGAACCCGTCCGGCAATGGCGGACTATCGGCGGTTAGGCGGTCTATTAGTAAGAGCCACCCATCCTCGCCCACGTCCATATCGGCGATATCGCCATCCACCATATTGCGATCCCAGTTACTCATCTTCGCCTTGAAGGCTGGATCTACGGAATCGCGCCCTGCACGTGATGTATAGTTATGACTGGTGATGACGCCGGCGTCCCGGTGTTTGTAGACTGCGAGGAAGGGCGCTTTTGCATCATGGGTGCATTCGTAGCGTTGCGCCGACATGAAGCCGTCGATGGAGAGCAACATGGTGATGTGCTTGTGATAGAACTCGTTGAATTTGTCCCGGT
>JBMYRC010000239.1:0-3575 GCA_049601975.1 Alphaproteobacteria bacterium
GCTACGAAAATTTAAAATTACCGTCGGGTAACTTCGAGACCATAGTCATCGATGCCCACCGTCAAATCACATCGGGCGGCGAAGCCCTGCCCTTTGATGAAGTCTACACGCGGTATTGGTACGTCCCGCAATTCGGCACCTACTTGCAACGGGTACGCGCCATGTACCGGCAGCGCAGGGAAGTGTTGAAACAGACACGCCGAGCCCTCCGCGTCTCAGGCGATTAGTCTTAACCTCGTCTAGACGGCCAGCCGCCGGGCTGCCGCCAAAAACGCGTCAACATGAGCCGGGTCCGTATCGAAGGCTGTCACCAGGCGCACCAAGGTCCCTTCCGGCTCCCACCGGTAAAACATAAATCCGTCTGCGAGCAGACCTTCGATCATCGCCACTGGCAAGCGCGCGAACAGTTCGTTGGCTTGCACCGGAAATTCAAAGGTAACGCCGTCAAGTGCGGCTAGGCCAGCCGCCATACGCGCCGCCATCGCATTGGCGTGACGCGAGTTGCGCCGCCACAAATCATCTTTCAGATAGGCGCCGAATTGTGCGGACAGAAATCGCAATTTCGAAAACAAATGCCCGGCACGCTTGCGCCGATAGCCTGCTTCCCGGGCCAATTCTCGATCGAAGAACAATATGGCCTCAGCGCAGAGTGCCCCGTTTTTCGTGGCACCGAAAGAAAGCGCATCGACACCGATCCGGTGGCTCGCTTCGGCGGGCGAACAACCGAGCGCCTCGACTGCGTTGGCGAAACGGGCGCCATCCATGTGTAGTTTCAAACGGTGCGCACGGCAGATTTCGGCGATGGCCGCCAGTTCGTCTAGCGTATAGAGCGTCCCCGCTTCCGTCACTTGGGTGACGCTGACCGCGGCGGGTTGCGTGTGATGGACTACGCCAGCCCCGGTGATCGCATTTTCCAATGCCTCCGGCGACATCTTGCCGTCCGTCCCTAGGACCGTCACCAGCTTGGCCCCGCCAGTAAAGAACTCCGGTGCACCGCACTCGTCCACATTCACATGGCTTTCCGGATGGCAATAGACCGACCCGTATGGCGGCGTCATCGTCGCGAGCGCCAAAGCATTGGCCGACGACCCTGTCGACATGAACAGGATTTCGGCGTCGGTCTCGAACAAGTCTCGCAGATGACTAATCACACGTTGGGTGATATCATCATCGCCATAGGGCATCGCCCGACCGGTATTCGCGTCCGACAGTGCCTGAATGATCTCGGGCGAGGCTCCGGCCACATTGTCGCTGCAAAAGTTCATTGGGGCGGCCCCTGGTCGAGATGGACAAGCCCCGCGCGCTTACCGCTTTTCGCATCGATCAACACCAGCCCTTCCCCGCCATCGGGTTTCGCCACTCTGACCACAATCCGTCCGCCGCCGAGACTTGTTTCAAGCACGCGTGCGCCCGCGGGGATGACCACGCGCGTCTCTTCGAAAGCTCCGGATACCGGCACTTCCTCGCCCTCCTTGCCAAACTTGGTGGCCACGCCGTAGACCATAAAACCAAAGGCAATGAGAATAAGAATCCCAAGAGTGATAACGAGGGCCTTGAGCGCTTGCATGTTTTAGGTCCAGTCTTGGCCATATGAGCGATACACAAACCGAATGCGAAAAGCATCACGTCACGCCCGAAGCCGGATTACGGCTGGACCGTGCGCTTGCAGATGCCCTCCCCAAACTCTCCCGCAGCCGCATCAAAACCTTGATCACGAACGGCTTTGTGAGCCCCGGCGAGGCGACGATAACGGACGCCTCTTACAGGGTCAAACCAGGCGATACCTTTGTCGTCACCGTGCCGCAACCGGCGGAGAGTTTACTCGAGGGCGAGGACATTCCCCTTACCGTCGTTTACGAGGACGAGGCTCTGCTGATCATCGATAAACCTGCCGGGTTGACTGTACATCCGGGGGCCGGACAGCCAAACGGCACTTTAGTGAATGCCTTGATCGCCCATTGCGGCGAAAGTCTTTCGGGTATCGGCGGGGTGCGGCGGCCGGGAATCGTGCACCGTCTCGACAAGGATACGAGCGGGTTGATGGTCGCCGCCAAAACGGATGCAGCCCATGCCTCTCTCGCCGGGCAGTTTGAAGCGCATAGCATCGATCGGGCCTATCGGGCCTTCGTCTGGGGGACTCCCATCCCCTTGAACGGCGAAATCGAAGGGAATATCGGCCGCAGCCGACAAAACCGGACCAAAATGACCGTCGTCCGGGACAACCAAGGTAAGACCGCCTTGACGCGCTACCGGACGTTATCGCGATTTGGCCGGACGGTCGGACTGCTGGAGTGCCGGCTGGAGACCGGGCGGACCCATCAAATTCGCGTCCATCTGACCCATATCGGGCATCCAATCCTGGGTGACCCAGCCTATGGGAAGTCCACTGCCCATCGTCGCTCGCAAATCTCCGCAGCAACTTTGGATGCGCTCGAGAAATTGGGCCGGCAAGCCTTACATGCCGCCGAGCTCGGTTTCGATCATCCGATCTCCGGCGAGCGGATGAACTTCCAAAGCACGCTCCCAACCGACATGCAATTGCTAGAGAATTGCCTTAACTCAGACACGTTCGGACAATAGTCTGGAACTATTCCAGAATGCTCTTGAAATGCAATCTTGTGATCTCCATATATTTTTTCTTCGTATAGAGTGCTAAAGACATGTCCGCGAGGAGTTCGAATATGCCGTCATTACCTAGTGCAATTTCCATCAGCCCGGAAAGCAACCTGCATCGCTATCTGCAGCAAATCCGGAAATTTCCAATGTTGGAGAAGCAAGAAGAGTACATGCTGGCGAAACGTTGGCTCGAACACAACGACTCCGGCTCCGCCCATCAGATGGTTACAAGTCACTTGCGGTTGGTGGCGAAGATTGCTTCCGGTTACCGCGGATACGGACTGCCCCTGGGAGAATTGATTTCCGAAGGCAATGTAGGGCTCATGCAGGCGGTGAAACGCTTTGATCCGGAGCGCGGATTCCGCTTGGCGACCTATGCCATGTGGTGGATCAGAGCGGCTATCCAAGAGTATATCTTGCACTCCTGGTCGCTGGTGAAGATCGGCACAACGGCCGCGCAGAAGAAACTGTTCTTCAATTTGCGCAAGCTGAAAGGCCAAATCGAAGCGTTCGAGGAAGGCGACCTAACGCCGGAACATGTCGGCGAGATTGCCGAACGACTGAGCGTCACCGAAGCGGAAGTCGTGATGATGAACCGACGGATGGCTGGATCGGATCATTCGCTTAATGCTCCCTTGCGTGCCGATGCTGAAGGGGAATGGATCGATTGGCTTGCTGACGATTCGGAAAGTCAAGAGATCCGACTCGCCGAAACCGAGGAATATTCGAAGCGCCAAGACCTTCTGAAAAACGCTCTTACCATCCTGAACGAACGCGAACAGCATATCTTAACCGATCGACGTCTTTCGGAAGAACCGAGCACGCTTGAAGATTTGAGCAAAGTTTACGGTATCAGTCGGGAGCGCGTGCGACAGATCGAGGTCAGAGCATTCGAGAAACTACAAAAAGCCATTCGGAACGCCGCCATCGAGCAAAACCTGGCGACGGTGGAAGCCTGA
>JBMYRC010000240.1:0-3527 GCA_049601975.1 Alphaproteobacteria bacterium
CATTGGCGCTGACGGGGCACAGGTTGTTTAGCTTTTGCTGCGCCACCTCCTGCAGGGAGAGAGCGCCAAACGCCAAAATTGGGGGAGATACGGGAACACGTGTTAACGCCAGTAACTGGGCTGGATATCTTACTTCGATAATGTCGGCCGTGGTGCGTTAGGAAACTCTGCAACGTTTTAAGACCGGTCGGACGTCCGCCGCTCTGCCGGTCCGTGCATCCGTCTTCTGATAGGCCCAGATCTCTTGCGGTCGGGATTGAGCCGGCTCAAGTTCGGGCAGCGGTTCAAGCCTCAGAGTACCATCGACCATGTGTGCATTCATGCGCCGCGACCAGTTGCGGGCCCAGCCGTTACGATCTTTTAGACGGCGCACCACTCCTTTTGCCATGCTTCTGTCCAAGGTATTCCCCTCTCCCGACACCAGGATGATATCGTCTTGTCGTTCTCAAAAGTCCAAGCATTGCCCGTTTCCTCATGGCTGAAGACCTGGCAGATCCGAACATGCTTCGACAATTGGTCCAGCACATCATGCGCCGAGCCGACACGAACGATCAAATATTGCCCGGTTGCTGCCAAATCATCCCGCGATTCAAACAAACATTCCGAAATGACGATGGGATGCATCAGGTAGCAGCCAATATACCGGCTCAACGATATAAAGTGCTAAGACAGGCCAGCCAGAACTCGCCGCCTGTAAAAGGGCACAGTTCAATACTGCGCGCAGGTCGCGCTTGAACCAGACAGCACTAGCAGGTTTTTTTTGTAGGCTTTGCATCTCATCCCATCGCAAGGTTACCTTTAATTAATGTATGTGCCGCAAATACAAACGGCTCAGAATGAGATCAAAATGCAACCGATGGCATCACGAGGTTGCAGGTTGACAAGACCGCCACCGGTCTCGCGGTCACTTCTTTTTGGCCATTTGTCTCCGGATTTCAAGTGTTCGCACTCGACCTGAAGCAATACGGCTACACCCTCGTAGCGGGTCCGTCGCACTATTGTCTGTGGATTTTGGCACGACGACCCGACCTACCGATCAAAATCAGGAATGACCTGTTTGACAAGGCGCATGTTCGTGGATTTCCGGTTAAGGGCCCAATCCTAGTCGATCACAATGTTGAAGCGTGCTCGTAAGCCTTAGGTCACTTGCTTGAACCTACAGATGACCTCAGCACGCAATCGAAAGATTTGAACCAAGAGGCATCTATGTTTCGTAATAATACACGAAACCGCCTAATTTTAAGTCGAGTGGTGAATCCATAAAATACACCCCTAGCTTAGTTATCGTCTCCAATGACCACATCGAGATTGAAACTGTTCAATTTGCCCTGAGATAATGCCGATATGCTGCGTAAATTCCTGAACATACCCAAACCTGCTGTCTGGCTCGGTTTTGCCGGATTGATCCCCTTCTTTCTAGCCGCTGCAATTGGGCTCTTACCGGCCGCGCCGCTGCATGACCTATCACTCCAAGCGTTGTTGGCTTATGGGGCGGTGATCCTATCATTCCTGGGCGGCATAAGATGGGGCTTGGCTATCGCGACGACAGAGCCTGCTGACTTGTTCGGTCCGCTCTTACTTAGCGTAGTGCCAGCATTGCTGGGTTGGATTGCCTTGCTAGTTTCGTTGCCCATAGGATTGGTATTACTTGCACTCAGTTTCACCGCGATGTTGATTGCCGATCTCCGACTTTCAACCGCTCCACATTGGTACCGCTTATTGCGCCTTCCACTCTCGATCGGCGCCGTTGTCACTTTGCTTATAGGTTTTTTGATCTGATAACAGGACCGCGGTATTTGTCGGCAGGACCAGCGAGATCAGGGGTGCGCTCAGCGAGCAGCTTGGCCAAGTCGGGGATTTTGATCAGGCCATTCGGCTCAACCGACCGTCTATGAACCTTTGTGGCAAAGCGAGTATCGCCTGGGCCGCCTCGATAGAGACTGATTGAGGTTTAAACGCGAAAACCAACGAGGGGTCATCCCAATAGAAGTCGTGATCTGCTCGCTCTCTTTGCGTTCATAATTCTGTGCCTTGCGGTATCCGGCGCGGGTGGCGTCATCACGGCAACTAGCGTCGATATTTGGTATCAAGCGCTCGAGAAGCCGCCTTTCAATACGCCCAATTGGTTATTCACGCCCGTTTGGACCGCACTTTATATCTCGATGGGCATCACGGCTTGGAGGGTATGGCGACTTCGATCATTCAAGGCAACGCGCGCGGCTTTTGCAGTCTTCGGCATGCAGCTCTGCCTCAACCTCGCCTGGTCGTTGCTATTTTTTGGGTTGCAACGGATTGATCTGGCTTTGGTCTAGATCGTCATTTTGCTCTGTGCTATCACCATCGACACGACCATGTTCTGGCGCATCGAACGCTTGGCCGGTCTGCTGTTCCTGCCCTACGCCGCCTGGGTCACCTACGCGACAATCTTCAACGCCTCGCTCTGGCTGCTCAACGAAACCTATAGGTAGAAGGCAAGCTCGGAAACCGCGAGGTCGCCGTGGAACGCACGTCCAATAGCGACGAGACCTATTCGGCGGAGCCGCCTTGTGTCCAAGGGGGTTTCCAGCCGATAGGGCACAAAGGTCGCGAAGGGAAGGTCTATGGTCACCCAGTCGTACCCTGCAGTGAGAGGAGCCCGGTAAGACTGCCAAGGCCGCAGATTATCAGGTGTACGGAGATGTATCGAGTATTTCTCGCCATTCCCGCGGACGACGATGCGCACTCCGGTGAAGCTGGAGGCGTCAATGGTATCTCCCGCGGGGGCTAGATCGAGCGCCGCCTGTATGAAGCCGCCATCATTTTCCAGACGAACATCACCCGTCATGCGCAGACTGGGGCGACCATCTATCACGCCGTAATTTAAGGTGGCCTCGGAGATCCCGCCCATAACTCGGTCGCTGACGCCACGCCACTGGGTTCCTATCTTGGAGACGGGGCCGTTATTGGTAAAGTCGTCGATTAGCATGGCTACACTCTGTGCCAAGAGCTCTCAATGGCGCAAGGGGGAAGTGTTAGAGTAAATCGAAGCTGTATCATAAACACCGAAAGCTGGAGAACTCAGGCCGTAAGTTGTTGCCATTCCGCCAATGCAATAGCGCGGTTCTGTTTGAATGTTTCGCGGCGGTTAAGATGGCGTTCGAGATTGAAGGATTTCGCGCTGAAACGTTCCAAAAAAAAGCTCCTTGATCTGGACTGCATCGGCACGGGCACTTTGGAGATTGTTGAGTAGAAAACCGAAGGTCCTCCTCCACCTCGATTTGTGCATTAGATGGAACAAGGTAATTAGCACCGTCCTTCTGAATGCCATGCCCCGGTGCTGTCAGTCTAATGCGCACCAGTCTTCGAATGTCAAAATTATGCGAATATCGCGCCGCCAGCTAAAGCCATTCGGCCATGGCCGCAGCACGGTTCTGCTTGAATGTTTCGCGTGAGGTGAGATGACGTTTGATTGAAATGATTGTGGGTCGAAGCATAAATTGAGGCGGACTTCTGCAGGGTCTTTACGTCCCGGAATTTCAACATCGTCC
>JBMYRC010000241.1:0-3472 GCA_049601975.1 Alphaproteobacteria bacterium
GATGATTTGGTCACCGAGAACGGCATCATGGACCTATGGGTTCGCGAAGCACGACTTTTCAAATACGGTTCCGGTACCGGCACCAACTTCTCGCGCGTGCGCGGCGACGGCGAACCATTGTCTGGCGGTGGCCGTTCCTCGGGCTTGATGAGCTTCCTAAAAATCGGCGACCGCGCGGCAGGCGCGATCAAATCCGGCGGCACCACGCGCCGGGCGGCCAAAATGGTCGTTCTCGACATCGATCATCCGGATATCGAGAACTTCATTAACTGGAAGGTTCTGGAAGAGCAAAAGGTCGCGGCGCTCGTCTCCGGATCGAAGATGTGCGAGAAGCTTCTGAACCGGATTATGAACGTTTGCTGCGCCAGCGACGATGAAGATCGTTTCACTCCGAAGAAAAACCCGGAACTCCGCAAGGCGATCATCGCAGCACGCGAAGCCGCCGTGCCGGAGAACTACATTCAACGTGTCATCGAATTCGCGCGGCAGGGCCACACGGAGATTTCCTTCAAGACATATGACACGGATTGGGATTCGGAGGCCTATTTAACGGTTTCCGGCCAAAACTCGAACAATACCGTGCGCATCACCAACGATTTCGTCAAAGCCGTCGAAGCGGACGGTCCGTGGGCGCTCACCATGCGCACCAATGGCGCGGCCGCCAAGGAAACTTCGGCCCGCGATCTTTGGGAACAGATCGGATATGCCGCCTGGTCCTGCGCTGACCCCGGCTTGCAGTTCGATACCACCATCAATGAATGGCATACCTGCGGTGTTAGCGGGCGTATCAATGCCTCGAACCCGTGCTCCGAGTATATGTTCCTCGACGACACGGCATGCAATCTCGCGTCGCTCAACTTGATGGCGTTCCAAAAGGAAGACGGATCGCTCGATATAGAATCTTATGAGCATGCAGTGCGGCTGTGGACAGTGGTCCTCGAGATTTCGGTCCTAATGGCGCAGTTCCCGTCGAAGCAAATCGCGCAACTATCTTACGAGTTCCGCACCCTCGGTCTCGGCTATGCGAATATCGGGGGATTCCTGATGGCGGCGGGTCATTCCTACGACAGCGACGAAGGCCGTGCGATCTGCGGGGCTCTGACCGCCGTTATGACCGGCGTGTCCTACGCGACATCGGCGGAGATGGCGGAAGAACTTGGCGCTTTTCCCCGCTATGCAGAAAATAGCGAGGCCATGCTCAGGGTCATCGGTAATCACCGTTCGGCCGCTCACGGTAAAGCGGGCGGCTACGTTGGATTATCAATCCCGCCGGTCCCACTCGATCACAAATCTTGCCCGCAATCAGACCTAACGAAAGCAGCTACGGCTGCCTGGGACCGCGCTTACGATCTTGGCCGCAAACACGGCTACCGCAACGCCCAGACCAGCGTCATCGCGCCGACCGGTACAATCGGCCTGGTGATGGATTGCGACACCACCGGCATCGAGCCGGATTTCGCTCTCGTCAAATTCAAGAAACTCGCGGGCGGCGGTTACTTCAAGATCATCAATCGCACCGTCCCATCGGCGCTCAGCAGCCTTGGCTATAGTGACGACCAAGTGACTGAGATCATCGACTATGCGGTCGGCCATGGCACACTGAAGAACAGCCCCGGCGTTAATCACGACACACTGAAGGCCAAAGGCTTCACGGATGATGTCTTGAGCGCCTTGGAAGACGGTCTCGCCAGTAGTTTTGACATTAAGTTCGCCTTCAACAAATGGTCCCTCGGCGAAGAGTTCTGCAAGGGCCCGTTAGGTTTGTCGGATGCGCAGCTCAATGATCTAAGCTTCGACCTGCTAGCCCATCTCGGTTTCTCGAAACAGGATATCAACGCCGCGAACACCTATTGCTGCGGTGCCATGACCTTGGAGGGTGCGCCTTATCTGAAGGACGAGCATCTACCGGTCTTCGATTGCGCCAATCCTTGCGGCCGAATCGGCAAGCGGTATCTCTCCGCAGAGAGCCACATTCGCATGATGGCGGCGGCGCAGCCGTTTATTACCGGCGCAATTTCCAAAACCATCAATATGCCAAACAGCGCCACGGTAGAGGATTGCAAGAACGCGTATCTCCTATCCTGGCGTCTCGGCCTGAAGGCCAACGCCCTCTATCGTGACGGCTCTAAACTCAGCCAGCCTTTACAGTCCGCCTTGTTGGACGATGAAGATTTGGCGGAAGAGGTACTTGAAGCGCCGAACGCCGCGGCGACACCGATCGTCGCGGAGAAAATCGTCGAGCGAATCATCGAACGCGTTACCGAGCGCGACCGCCTCCCAACCCGGCGCAAGGGATATACCCAAAAGGCCATTGTCGGCGGCCACAAGGTCTATCTGCGCACCGGCGAGTACGAAGATGGACGACTGGGCGAGATATTTATCGACATGCACAAGGAAGGCGCCGCCTTCCGTAGCTTGATGAACAATTTTGCCATCGCCATCTCCATAGGCCTGCAATACGGCGTGCCGTTGGAAGAATTCGTCGAGGCGTTTACCTTCACCCGCTTCGAGCCTTCGGGCATCGTCGAAGGTAATGATACAATCAAAATGGCGACGTCGGTGCTCGATTATATCTTCCGCGAAGTTGCGATCAGCTATCTTAGCCGCAACGATCTTGCCCACGCGGAGGCGAGCGACATGCTTCCCGATACTCTCGGGCGCGGTGTTCATGAAGATGATGGCGGGACAAATACAAGTACCGCTGACGCCATCGCGGCGATCCAAAAGGTCGCCAGCACCGGCTTCATGCGGAGCTCCAAATTGCTCGTATTCTCGGGCGGTGCGGGTAAATCTGGCGAAAAAGCGATTCAGAGTTCGGCAGCCACTGGCTCTCAGGGCCAGGTGGTTGCTGATGGTACCGCGACGGTTTCGGCCGTAGCGGTCCAGGCCGCGGTCGTCGAGGAGGTCGAGACTCGTCTCGAGCAGATTCGAATGGCCAAGGCCAAGGGGTACGAGGGCGATGCTTGCGGCGAATGCGGCAACTTCACACTCGTACGCAACGGCACCTGCATGAAATGCGTCACTTGTGGCGCGACTAGTGGGTGTTCGTGACTAGGCCCTACCTTGGCATAGTGCTCCCTGTGACTCGGGGCGGGTATCTTACCCGCCCCTTTTTTTGTCCCGATAATGTATTCCACGAGCCATAAATTAGATTTCCGACTTTACCCTGTGCTTGCGAACGCATAGCAAGAGTAAAAGTACAACATGGAGATTATAATATGGCCGGAAAAATCGAAGCGCGTCTAGCCGAACTCGGGATCGAATTGCCGGAAGCTGCAGCACCCGCGGCGAATTACGTTCCCTACGTGTTGGAGGGTGCTACCCTCTATATCGCGGGACAGGTTCCGTTCTGGAACGGCGAGCTGATGCATGTCGGTAAAGTCGGTGCGGATTATTCCGTCGATGACGCCGTTGCCGCCGCGCGCGTCTGCGGTCTCAACCTCATCGCGCAAGCACGCGCCGCCGTTGGAGA
>JBMYRC010000242.1:0-3385 GCA_049601975.1 Alphaproteobacteria bacterium
AATCCGGATCGATAATGCGCCTCCAAGCTTGCCAGCTTTCTTCGGCGTAATACCGATGGCCGAACGGCGCCGCGACGGCTTCAATTTTGTCCGCCGCGTCGAAACTTCGATAGGCGGGCAGCGCGCCGTCGATCGCGCGCACCACACCGTCAAAAGGAAAAATATGATCATCGATGCCGGAGAGGCCGACGAATGGTCGGGGCGCGATCAGAGCGAGAATGTCATCGCTTTCGAAATCTTGAAAAAAGCCAGGGACCAATAATTCCCCATTACTGGTACCCCGCGTTGCAACGATCTCCGAGAGGCGGCGAACCGAGCCACTGGCTAATGTACCTAGAATGCGGGGGTCGAGAGCGGCTGCGAATTGCGCCGCGGTTCCTCCGGATGAATGCCCGAACACGAAAATACGTTTGGGGTCAATGGGGTGCGGGCATGCGGAGCTCAATAGCCAATCGATGGTTGCACTGACGTCCATTGCCTTCAGTCCAAGGAGAGATTGCCCGAGGAGGGCGGCGTGAAGCGCGATATCAATCGTTCGATCGGCGGAACGCTTCGGCAAATAGCGTTCTTCTTTTTCTCCATATCCAGTCTGCTCGACACACACGCCGAGATACCCTCGGCGAGTGGCTTGTAGCGCCATGTCTGCTCCGATGGATAGTCGCTGGTGGTCGATGGGTACCTTCGTCTCGCCCCATCCTAGATGCACGCCAGATGTTGATCCGGCGAGATATAGAAAAACGGGTAGAGGTTTGTCGGCGGTTGAGCCTACAAGAAGGGTGACCGGTAAATCCGATTGAGGGCGAACCCGCAAGTAATAGGTGGTTTTCTCGATATGGGGTGATTGCGGAAGGGGCGTCGGCCCTCGCACGTTAACGATGGTGGGTGGAGTTGTGGCGGCAACATATCCTGTTAATTCCGCGAGCCGGGCCCGTGCCCGCGTTTGCCAATCGTCAATATCGGCGGTGTTGAGCGCGTATCGTCGCGGCATATCATCCATGGTGGCAATGAGGTCGAGCCAGGGGCTGAGATAGGTGCCCTCCGGTCGCGCGGGATAGGGGTCGGTCGGTAGTCCACGGGCGCGGCGCAGTTTGCGGAGCGCTGCATCCCTGTAGACCCGCATGCGTGTAGAGAAATCCATATCCGCTATTTCGCTTCAGGATATGGCACGATGCAAGGCCGCGATTTAACTCGCATCCGTCGATTTTTTCAGACACACCAATTCAACGCAGGCGCAGAATACTTCCATCGACAGTTTGACTTCTTCCAGCGACGGGAAGGTTGGGGCGAGACGAATGTTTCGGTCGCGCGGATCTTCGCCTCTGGGAAATGTCGCACCTGCAGGCGTTAGCTTAACGCCCGCTTCGCCCGAGAGGCGCACGATTTCAGCCGCGCACCCGTCGAGAACATCGACACTGACGAAATAGCCGCCTTCCGGCTTCGTCCAGGTCGCGACACCCTTGCCGCTCAAGTGCCGTTCTAGTGCCGCGTCGACAGCAGCAAATTTCGGGCCGATCAGATCCGCATGCTTCGACATATGAGAGCGGAGACCGTCGAGATCACCGAAGAACCGGACGTGACGCAGCTCGTTGATCTTATCGTGGCCGATATTGGCGATCGACATTTTCCCAGCCGCATCCGCAATATTGATCTTGGAGCCGGCCATCACGGCGACGCCCGCACCTGCATAGGTTACCTTCGAGGTTGAGCCGAACAATAGCGGGCGGTCTGGATTTTCCACGGCTTTGCAGGCCTCCAGAATATTCTTCACGCTCGCCGGGCCGTTACCGAGATGATGCTCCGCATAAGCATTGTCCCAGAATATCCGGAAGTCGGGAGCAGCTGTTTTCATCGCGGCCAAACGCTCCACAACCACATCGGAATAGATCGCACCCGTCGGGTTAGAATATTTCGGCACACACCAAATCGCCTTCACGGAGGGATCGTTGGCGACGAGCATTTCTACTGCGTCCATGTCGGGGCCGTCGTCATTCATCTCCACGGTGAGCATCTCGAACCCGAGTTTCTCGCACACCAGGAAGTGTCGGTCGTAGCCTGGCACTGGACATATGAACTTCGGCGGAGTCTCGTCACGCCAGGGACGTTCCGATCCGGGTATGCCGAACAGCACGGCCCCGGCTACCGTGTCATACATCAAATTAAGGCTGCTGTTACCGCCGATAACTATCTCGTCGGGTGCCACTTCCAGAAAATCCGCGAACAGGCGCTTCGCTTCCGGAATACCGGTGCCAAGGCCATAGTTCCTGTAATCCTCATCCGTCTCGCCGATATACTCGCCTGGAGCCACGGCGGTCAGGATGCCGTCGCTCAGGTCGAGTTGGTCCAGCGCGGGTTTGCCGCGGGTCATATCCAGCACAAGATTGCGTCCGCAAAGGTCACGATAACGCGCCTCCGCCTGCGTTTCCGCCGCTGCCAAGGCCTGTGGGTCCAGGGAAGTCAGGGTCATATCGAATTCGTCCACATGGTGAAGCGTTCGATATAACGGCTTACGCCTGGCGGCTTTAGAAATCAATTGTTTGCATTCTCTATCGCCGCGATAGTTTGTCTCAGGGGTGAACTTCAGCTCCCCGCATTGCCAATCGACCCGGAACGCAGTAAGCGAAGATCGAGTGAAATTTGGAGTATAGCGAATGCGGGTAGGCGTCGAAGTCGGCGGGACATTTACGGACCTTGTATTGATCGAGGACGGAAAGTTACGTGTATCGAAAGTCCCCAGTACACCGAAAAATCCGGACAAGGGCGCCTTGAACGCGATCGACGCTGCAGGCATCTCCCCGTCGTCCATTGCGGACCTGGTGCATGGCTCAACGGTCGCGACGAACGCCGTCTTGGAGCGCAAGGGCGCGAAGGTCTGTTTCTTCGTGACCCAAGGCACCCGCGACGTCTTGCTGTTGCAACGGCATGACAAGAGGTCGATCTATGATTTGCACTACCGCAAACCGGAACCAGTCGCCTCGCGCCGGGATACGTTCGAGATACCGGAACGCATGGACGCGGATGGCAATGTTGTGCGTGTCCTGGACGAATTGGCAGTCACAGGGATTGTAGAAGCAGCATTGGGATCGGGCGATTTCGACGCCGTCGCGATCTGTTTTCTCAATGGCTATCTCAACCCTTCGCACGAGGAATCGGTCGCGTGTATCGTACGCGACGTCGATCCTCAGATCAGTATTACCTGCAGTCATGAAGTCACCCGCGAATTCCGGGAGTATGAGCGCGCCTCGACGACGACCCTTGCGGCCTATGTGCAGCCGGTGATCGAAGGCTATCTTGGCCGCTTCGTTGAAGCCTTGACCGAGAAAGGATTCGTGGGCCAATTCAGCGTCATGCAATCGAATGGCGGACGGATGCCGGCGGAAGCCATGGC
>JBMYRC010000243.1:0-3385 GCA_049601975.1 Alphaproteobacteria bacterium
ATGCGGGCGCGTAGCATGACATTCGGGCGGAACCGGGGTTCTTCATAGAATTGCCTATAGATCAGTTCCGTCGCCGGGTGAGTCACGTCGAGGCCGGTCAGATCCAACAGGGTGAACGGCCCCATGCGGAAGCCGGCCCCTTCGGAGAGAATACGGTCGAGGTCCGGAATACCCGCGACTTGCTCTGAATAGATATGCGCCGCTTCGATGTTGTAGCCGCGCCCAACCTGGTTCACGAGGAAGCCCGGCGCATCGCTACAGCGAACCGGCTCGCGGGTCATACGGCGACCGAGCTCCATCAACGTGTCGCCGACCGCGCTATCGGTGCGTACACCGTCAATGACTTCGACCAGACGCATCAGCGGAACCGGGTTGAAGAAGTGCATGCCGACGAAGCGTTCCGGATTTTTCAGCGGCGAGGCAAGCGTTGTGATCGAGAGCGAGGAGGTGTTGGTCGCGATGATTGCTTCCACCGCCATGATGCCTTCGAGATCAGCATAGATGCTGTTCTTTATTTCGGGGTTCTCAGTTGCGGCTTCGATGACGATCTGGCAATCGGCGAAACCTTGCGTCGTCTCTATAGTTGAGACGCGGTCGCTGGCGCTTGCCGCGTCCGCTTCGCTCATCTGACCCTTCTCGGCAGCACGGCCCAGCATTTTGCCGACGAACGCTACCGCGTCCTTAGATTGCTCTTGGTTCACGTCGAAGAGTTTGACGCGCAAGCCTCCCGCGGCCGCTACCTGGACAATACCGCGCCCCATCGCGCCGGCGCCGATTACGCCTAGTGTGAAATCGTCGCTGTCGAGATTGATGGCCATTCGTCTTCGGCTCCCTTGATCGCTAATAAATATTGCATCTGTGAAGCGGTTTGGTGCCGCTTCGTCTCGCACCTACCGGGGCGGCCCCGGCGCTACGAGCGTGCGGCGGTTTAAGCCATAAAAGTATCGCCAAGTAAACTGTCGTTGGCGGTCGTCTTTTCTAGATGGTCTATGAGCTAATTGTTGGCGCAATGTGCTTTTGCAAATCTCAGACACCATAGCGGTCGTAAAATAGAATTGGGGAAGATCACTTATCCGCTTGACGAAAATCGTCGGCTCAAGATCATCCAGAGAACAGGCAAGGCGTGCCAAAATCGAATTTTCTTACCTTCGTCGTAAGTTCGCCCGGCATAACTAATGGGCACTTCGTAGAGCCGATCACCACGGCGCGCCGCATCGCAGAGAATTTCGGCGTGTTGTTCCCAGCCATCGCTTCGCAGTTGCTCGGGATCGATTAGGTTGCGACGGTATAGGAGATAGCAGGAGTAGATATCCGTGAACGTTAAATTGTAGAGCATATTGAAGATCAAGGTGAGGAACTTGTTCCCGACCAAATGCCAAAAATAGTGAACTCGGACATAGGCGGGCGCCAGGAACCGGCTACCAATGACGACATCGGCATTTTGACCGTCGACTGGTGTCAGTAGCGCGCCGTATTGCGCCGGGTCGTATTCAAGGTCCGCATCTTGAAAGAGCACATAATCGCCCGTCGCCTTGCGCAAGCCGTCGCGAACGGCGGCGCCTTTTCCGCCATTTTGCTCCCGTTCAACGAAAATGTCGTGGAGATCCGGATTCTGGCGCAAAATTTCGATGCTACCGTCGGTCGACGCGTCATCCACGACAATGACTTCAAATTCCCACCCTGCAACCGGATTAGCCGCGATGCGGCGCAGTACCGTTTCGATGGTAGCTACTTCGTTGAAGGCTGGAATGATGATCGAAAGACGCATTGTAAAGACCGGAGCGATCGATTGGTGTAATGCGGC
This sequence comes from Alphaproteobacteria bacterium, assembly GCA_049601975.1. Taxonomy (GTDB): domain Bacteria; phylum Pseudomonadota; class Alphaproteobacteria; order UBA8366; family UBA8366; genus UBA6544. The sequence continues at coordinate 1,805 of JBMYRC010000243.1, forward strand.
ATACTCTTTTTGGTTCGGCGTGCCAATGCCCTATCGCGCCTTTTAGCGGATCAAATGGACCAACTTATTTAGCGCTGTAAAATCCGCCACCAATCCCACGATCAGGGTCAATATATTTTATATTCGGCTTCGCGCCTTGCGGAAGGCATGGTGGAGGTGCTGCCCAACATTCCCCAGTAGTCGTAGCACGTTGGAACTTTACCGACCCACGTATATCGCTGTTCCACTTACGCAGACGCCGCGTTTCCGGGTGATGAATATCGAAGGGAACGAGGCGTTTCGGGAAGAAAATTCCGCTCCCGGGGTCGGGAAAATCACCGGTGGCCACTTGTTCCCCCACCATCACCCGGACGACGTTTCCGGGGCCGGTCAAATGTAGGGTGATGATCCCAATCACAAACCCGAAAGGGATTAACCAAGTCGCCGTAAACATCCTGAAACGAGATGCTAAACTGGGAATGCTTGCAACCAAGATTGCCGCAAGCACACTTGTATATCCGCCTGAAAATCTTCCTGTTGGGGCCATCACTAAAACATAAACCAAACCACATATGGCCAATGCGTGCGGGGCGTATAAAACAATTTTGCCCGAGTGGCGGCTTTTGTCGAAGAAGAGGTCTCGTATGACGATAATTGTCGAGATGAGGATGCCACTCAGGATGACCAAGGCACCGCTTTTGTCGCGAGATGCCCAGGTAAGAAACTGCGTAACGAGTGGTGTATCCGCCGGAAGGGCCCGCCCTCCGCCTCGAGCTGCGGCTACAATCGTTTCTGTATGAACGTTTAGTTGCGCGGCCGATGGCGTCCAAGGCAAATCAAAGCACGTCAACGATAAGGGGAAGACGAGACAGCCGGTCGACAGAACACTAAGTATGAAGAAAGGCGCGAGAATCGCCAAACCGACACAGACACTCACGACAAAAAGACGGCTTTCTTCGCGAATGGCGTACAGCGCGGCAATTCCGGCAATCAGGCCAACTGGCAAGGCGGATAATTTTATTGTGATGGCGAACGCCGCGACCGGTATCGCGAAGAAGACGCTACGGTGTCCCCAATGAAGACTGAGGAGCCAGGCGATCGCCACGGCAAGGAGCATTGCGGGAAGGTCAGGGCTGAGGGAAGAGATCATTCCCCATCGCGCAGCCAGAAGAAAAATGAGGAGAAACCCAATTCCGGCGATGAAATCGCATAATCTTCGTGACCCATCGACGATACGGTCTAATGAAAACGCCGCTTGAACGGCCGCGAGCATACAAATGAAGGTATTCGGGAGGGACGAACCCCAACCCAATTCTCCTCCAACGGTGCCGGGGGCACCAAGCACGAGCCAGGATGAAACCTGGCCAAAGTTCTTATGTAGGGTCACCAGTCCTCTTATCGCACCGAATTCTTCGAGAATTCGGGCTACGGCCAAGTGGTAGTAAGCGGTGTCAAAAAGGATCGTCTGTTGGCTACCGAGGAAACAAATTGGCAATACTAATAGGAGTATAATGCAGACTAGGCGGTATCCGGGGGGCCGATGCTTTGTCAAATCCCAAAAGAGTGTCGCGACGGCACGGCGGTAAGAGCGTTGGAGTAGTC
>JBMYRC010000244.1:0-3384 GCA_049601975.1 Alphaproteobacteria bacterium
TCGAGCATCCGCTCGTAATTGTCGAGTGACTGAGCAAGGTCCCAGTGAGAAGGATGCGCCTTGGCTCGCGCGAGAGTTTCAGCCTCGTCCAGAATTCCAAGGTCGCGAGTTTCCCGCATCCAGTCGTGCAGTCGCTTCCGCATCGTCCTAACGACGTCCGCGTATTGGGGATCTTCGATGACGTTGTTGATCATGTGCGGATCGTTTTGGGAATCGTAAAGCTCCTCGATCGGCTTGAACCGCAGATTCATCATTGCCTGCGGACCGGTGAGCTTCCCCTCTCGGGCGAGTGCCACCCATTTCTGCAAAACTGGCGCGTTGAACTCGAAGTCTTCGTGAGGCTTGTAGGGCAGGTGCGGATAGAAGTTGCGCTGATAGCGAAAGCGATTGTCGCGAACGCTGCGGACCATCTCGTACCGACTGTCCAGGCGGTCGCGCATCCCGATGACGAAATCTCGGTATTTGATCGCACCCTCGCCGGTCTTGCAGAGCAGCGGTTGCCCCTGCATCCACTCCGGTGTTTGCTCACCTGCCATTGCCAACGTCGAAGGCCCAAGATCCATCAACGTGACAAGCCCATCAATCACTGATCCCCGTTCGGATGGAGCGAGGTGCCGATACTTCTTCGGAAACCGAACGATCAGCGGCACGTGCGTGCCCTGTTCCCAAGCGTTGTGTTTTCCGCGCGGCATTCCCACACCATGATCGGCCCAGACAAAGACGATCGTGTTTTCCCAAAGCCCATCTTCCTTTAATTGGGCAATGATCTCACCCGCCTGGTAGTCCACCTGAGTGACCGCGTCGTAGTAGCGAGACCAGGCTTTGCGGAACTCGGGCACATCGGGGTGATAGGGTGGGAGAGTAACCTTAGCTGGATCATGAAAGTCTGCGGGCTGAAGTCGATTCAATCGCTCCTTGACGATCACATCCTCGGAAATCTTCGTGATACTCGAATGACAGGCAACGTAATTGAATACCGCAAAGAAAGGTTGCTCTTTGTCGGGGCGGTTTCGCCAGTGGGCTTTCTTGGAACTTTCGTGCCAGCGATCGCCGCCAATGTTGTAATCCTTCTTGTAGTTATTGGTGGTGTAGTAACCCGCCTCGCCCATCAGATTCGGAAGCATCTTCACAAACGCGGGCGGTTGTCCGACATTGCTGCGGTGGTGGTGCGTTCCCAGTGACGAGGGATACATACCGGTGATGATGCTGCTGCGAGACGTGGAACACACCGGCGCGATGGAATGCGCTTTGGTATAACGAATCCCTTCGTCGGCCAGCTTGTCGAACACCGGGGTGCGCGCGTAGCTGTCGCCATAGCATCCCATCATCGGTGTGATGTCTTCAAGCGAAATCCAAACGATGTTGGGTCGGTCCGGTTGGTCGGCGCCAAGGGCCGTTGCGGCGCACAAAAGAGCGATTGCGGCCATCACGCTTGATGTAACCAATGTCGACGTAGCTGCGTTCGCCAGAACGCGGATTTTCTCAATGATCGTCCGCACTCTGGCGAGTGCAGCTACGGTTTTAAAATGCGATAGATTCATCTGTCGATTTTCCCTATTCATTTCTTCTTAGGGGCGGGGGCAGGAGTTGGAATCGTCGCGCCGTGTTCTTTCAGCATGGCGTCTAACTGAGCCTTCATTTCAGCCGCCTTTTCAGGCATGCGTACGACGAGGTTTTTCTTTTCCCCGATGTCGTTCTTCAGGTTGTAGAGTTCCCGCCGGTCGTCTTCGTAAAAGTGAAGGTACTTCCAGTCCCCGATGCGGATCGCGCTGCCCGGTTCGGAGTAAGGACGATTGGGCGGCAGTTGATCATGGTAGTGCCAGATCATCGGACCGCGATCGAAGTTCGCCTCGCCCTTGAGCAGCGGCACGAGACTCACGCCGTCAAGATGTTGTTCGCCGCGCAAAGGCAGTCCGGTCATTTCCAGAAGCGTTGGGTAGAAGTCCGTACCGTGGACTGGCGTGGAGCAAACCGATCCCGGTTTCGTGACCCCAGGCCAATCGATAATCAGTGGCTCGCGGATGCCCCCGTCGTAGAGATGCCCCTTGTAACTGCGCAGCGGTCGGTTATGCGTTGCCTGATGAAAGCCGCCGTTATCGGAAGTGAACACGACGACCGTATCTTTGCGAAGCTCCCTCTCGTCGAGCCACTCGAGCATCCGCCCGACATTTTCATCCATGGATTCGACCATCCCGGCGTATTTGGCATTGAGCTTGATGTTTGCCTGAGTTGCTTTCTCCCTGTATTTTTCGACCTTCTCTTCTTTCGCAATAAACGGTGAATGCACGATGTAGAAGCTCAAATACATCAACCACGGCTGATCCTTCTTGCTGAAGTCGTCCATCATCCGAATCGCTTCATTCGTCAGGCGATCGGGCAGGTATTCCCCTTCGGGTCCGTCCGTAAGGTCTCCCATGTTGTAAGGAGTGAAAAACTTTCTTCCTGGCCCTCGATCACTCCCTAGAGCGACATCGAATCCTTGACGGTTTGGAAGACGGGACGGGACGCGTCCGTCCAGATGCCACTTCCCGACAAAGCCGGTCTGGTATCCCCCAGCCTGAAAGGCTTCGCCAAGGGTGAATTCCTTCAGCGGCATGAACTGCTTACTCTTCTTTCCTTTGCGCGTGATGAAGTTGTCTGTGAACCCCGTGCGCGACGGGAACTTCCCGGTCATGATCGCGCAACGGGACGGGCCACATACCGGAGCGGCGGCGTAGGCATCGGTGAACCGCATGCCCTCACTGGCGAGCCTGTCGATGTTGGGCGTTTCGTGAATCTTGTGTCCGTAACTCGCTAGATCGCTGTAGCCCATGTCGTCCACCAGGATGAACAAGACATTGGGTTTGTCCTGCGCGTGATGGGGCAATGAAGCTGAGACGGAAGCCTGCCGAACAACCTTTGTCTTTGGTTTTCTGCCTACTTCCGAATTCGCAGCCTGCGTCTTTAGGAATAACGCGTTCAACTGCTCAACGCTGAGTCGTTCTTTGGGTTGCTCCAGCTCGGTCGGATTGTAGTTCTCATCCGCCTTGATCTTGTCGAGTCCCACCTTCAAGCGATGAACGATTTCCGGATGTTGCGTGTAGAGGTTGTTGGCTTCACCAAGATCCTCTTCCAGGTTGTAGAGCTGGGCTGGGGGATCGCCGGGTTTGGGCGCTGGCCAAGGCCGTTTGCGACGAAACTCGCCGTAGCCACAGTCCCCCTGCCCGTCGATGAGCTTCCACTTGCCCGCGCGAATCGAGATGGCCCCAGTTCCGCCGCTGGACAGAACCACAGGACGCTCGGCGTGCGGCAGCTTTTGTCCGAGCAAAGCCGGCAGCACGTTGTAGCTGTCCGGTCCTGCACTTGCCGGCAAGTCCCTGCCAATGATCGCCGCAAAGGTCGCCA
>JBMYRC010000245.1:0-3371 GCA_049601975.1 Alphaproteobacteria bacterium
CCGGACGCGATGCGGACGCCTTGGCGCCCATGGTCTTGGAAGAAACTCGCCTCAGGAATTGATATAACGCTATTTAGCGCGTTATAAACGTTGTGGGGCATATCAGCGCGCCGCACCCGGCACGCCGGTAAAGACAACACGAGAATAAGAAAATTATGTCCGAAGCCTTAACCGTCCTTGCCGTTGTCATCGCGATCTTCGGCACGGGTGCGTTTTACAGGCATCTCTGGAAGCAGGAACACATCCGCCGCACGCGAGCGGAGAAGCGGCTGGAGGAGCTTTCCACCGCCTCTTCCGACTGGTTATGGGAGACAGATGCGGATGGCCAATACACCTACTTTTCGAACACCTACATCCCCAATAGCAGCATATCCGTTTCCGAAGTGCTCGGACTCACAAGACGAGAATTCTTCGCGGACCGTTTGACCGACGAAGAATTGGCGGATGGCGAAAAATGGAAAAGCTTTTGGCAAACCGTTGAGGCACAGCAGCCTTTCGCAGACTTTGTCTTTACGCTATTCGACTCAGATCAGACCGTGCGGATCTTGCGTTTAAGTGGCGCGCCCGTGTTCAGCAAAGACAGTGCCTTCCAAGGATACAAAGGCACAGGCACCAACCTTACGACCCAGCTGAGTGCCGAGCGCGAGCTGGAAACATGCCGAAATCTTCTGCGATCCATCATCGAAAATGCCCCTGGGCAAATTACCCTGAAGGATACCGACGAGCGATACGGCCTGGTCAATGCCGCATTCGCCGAAGGCTGGGGACTGCAACCGCAGGACATGATCGGCAAAACTCTGCGCGAAATTGCGGGCCCGGACTATATCGACGAAACGGAAGCCCATGACCGGGCGGTTATGATGTCGCGGAAACCGGTGATCCGTGAACGCAGCATCGTATCCCCTGACGGCACGATCAATGCACAAATGGTCACGAAATTTCCGATCCCAAATGCCTCCGGCGACATTTCCGGTATCGGGACGTGCAGCAGCGATATCACCAAACTGAATGAGACTCAGAAGATTTTCTCCAAGAGGAAGGAGGAATTCCGCAGCATCTTCGAAAGTTCTCATATCGGCATGTGTCTGCAAAATGAAAGCGGACGCCGACTCTACGTAAATAAGGCCTATTGCGATATCCTCGGTGTGCCGCGCGAGGAACTCGAGGGCACGACGATCATCGATTTCACTCACCCGGACGATATAGATGCGTCAGCAGACGTCTTACGCAGTCTCAACAACGCGGAATCGGACTATGCCCGGTTCGAGAAACGATTTATCCGGGCCGACGGCAGCGTCGTCTGGGCCGATGTCAATATTTCACCCTTGCGCCTCAGCGGCGACAATGAAGCGCGCGCCATTGCACAAATCATCGACATCACAGATCAGAAGCAATCCGAATCCGCGTTGATCAACGCCAAGGAACAGGCGGAGATGGCGAATCGGACGAAGTCCGAGTTCCTCGCCAATATGAGCCATGAGCTGCGCACTCCACTGAACTCGATCATCGGGTTCTCACAAATTCTGATGACGGAAATGTTCGGCGGCCTCGGTAACCCCCGTTACGTCGATTATTCGCGCGACATTTACGATTCCAGCACACATTTATTGAGCGTGATTAGCGACATTCTCGACATCTCCAAGATCGAGGCGGGGGAGGCAACTGTCATGCCGAGCGCGGTCTATATTCCGGACGCGATCCACGCCTGCGTCACCATGATTGAGACCCACGCCAAAATGAAAGACATCAGTATCGATATCGACCTTCCCGACGAGCTGCCGCAGTTATACGTGGACGTCCGGCAGCAAAAACAGATCTTGTTGAACCTGCTGTCGAACGCGGTCAAATTTACCCCGGATGGCGGTAAGATCATCATCTCTGCCAGAATGGAGCCGGACGATTCGCTGTGCATACAGGTCAAGGACAACGGCATCGGTATCGCCCCCCAAGATATGCAGAAAATTATTGAACCATTCGGTCAAGTTCAATCGAAACCGGATCGCCCCCATGAAGGCACCGGCCTCGGCCTCTCGCTCTCCAGGAGCTTGACGAAACTGAACGGCGGCCATCTGAAGCTCACAAGCGAGATCGGCAAGGGAACCAGCGTCAGCATCCAATTTCCAGCCGAGAAAGTCGTGCCTAAGAAAGATGATCCGGTGGCACGGGAGACGGTATAGCGAAGACGTTAATTCCGTTCGTACTGCCCCAGCTCCGCGCGGCGCACGATGGCCCAGCGGTATTGGTTGGGCCAGAGCTTGAATGCGTCTTCCTGTTCCAATGCTTCCGCTGCATGCAGCGCCCAGAACGGGTCGTGCATCAGCTCGCGACCGAGGGCCACCAGGTCGGCTCTGCCGTCCTGCAAGATATCTTCGGCTTGTTGCGGGTCGACGATGCGACCGACGGCCATGGTCGGCACATCCGCACCGCGTCGAATAGTTTCCGAATACGGCACTTGGAAGCCGAGCGGGCGTTGGCCTGATTTCGGCAACGGCTTGCCGTCGTCCTGGGCTCGGAAGGCAGGTGCTCCGGTGATGCCGCCGGCGGAGCAATCAACGACATCGACACCGCGCTCCTTGAGCGCCGTCGCCAGCGCAACCGAATCTTCGATCTGCCATCCGTAGCCGTCGATGGCAGAGAGACGGAAGAACAGCGGCAGCTCGTCGGGCCACGCTGCCCGAACGCCTTCGGTGACTTCCAGGGCGAAACGCATGCGCCCGGCGCGGTCGCCGCCGTAACCGTCATTGCGCTGATTGCTGAGGGATGAGAGAAAACTGTGGATGAGATATCCATGCGCGCCGTGAATTTCTAAAACCTTGAATCCGGCCTGGGCCGAGCGTCTGGCGCTGTCCGCAAAGGCAGCCACGACGTCCGCGATTTCAGTTTCGCTCAAGGCATGAGGCGTCGGCCATCCGTCGGCCAACGGCACTTCCGACGGCGCCACGGTTTGCCAGCCGGGATCGCCCCACGCGGTATCGCCGATCGCGAGCGGGACACCTTTTGCCCAAGGTGGTGCAGCTGATGCCTTGCGCCCTGCATGGGCGATTTGCATCCCCGGGACCGATCCCATTGATGAGATGAATTCAGTCGTCGGCTTAAGAGCCTCCGCCTGTTCGTCGGTCCAGATACCAAGACAGCGCGGCGTAATGCGCCCGCGTGGATCAACCCCACTGGCTTCCGCGAATACCAATCCAACACCGCCCCGCGCGAAGGTGCTGAGATGCGCGAATTGCCAGCTCGAAGCGACACCGCTATTTGCGGAATACATACAAAGCGGTGAGAGCACGACGCGGTTCGGCAGGGTGACACCACGCAATTTAAGCGGAGAGAAGAGGAGATTGTTACTCATGAAGATACGTTTTTCCTTAATATCT
>JBMYRC010000246.1:0-3365 GCA_049601975.1 Alphaproteobacteria bacterium
TCCGTCGTTATGCCCGCCGATATCGACCAGCTTCGGAAATGACGAAGTGCTGCGCCTTCCTCGATTTCAGTGGATTCCTTGAAGTCGCCGAGATGTTAGAGATGCCGTAACGCGTCTTGCTACTCCTGAAACTTCACATCCGCCATGACTTCGATAACTTTCCTCACTTCATCCGTATTGGCGCCATCTTCGCATTCATAGACACCGGTCTGCAGGAGGCCTCTTGCGATATTGTGCATTAACATCGGCGCACCGCAGTTCATGCCGAGCTGCGTCGCCAGACTGACATCCTTCAACATCAGCGCCATCGCAAAATTCGAACTCGCCCGCCCCTCGATTAAGGCGGGCAAGCCGCGCTCCGTCGCGCCGCTGCGGCCAGATGACTTGTTGATGACCGCGTCCATGGTCTCCAGCGACAAACCATACTTCCGCCCCATAGCCACAGCCTCAAACATCGCCAAGCTGTTGCAGGCGGCAATCGTGTTGTTGACCAGTTTCACCACATGGCCATTGCCGATCTCGCCGCAATGGATGACGTTCGGGCTGATGGATTCGAAATAAGGTTTAACCTTCTCAAACGCCACCATCGATCCACCCGCCATGATCGCGATGGTGCCGGCATCGGCACCCGCCGGGCCGCCGGAGACGGGAGCGTCAATCAAGGTAATACCCTGCTCCGCCAGTTCCGCCGCCATGGCCCGCGTTTGATCGGGATCGCCGGAAGTTTGGTCAACGACGATTTTACCCGGCGTCAAACCTTCGAGCAGGCCACCTTCGCCAAAGATCGCGGCGCGCACATCTGAGGAGCGCGGCAGACACAGCAGGACAATATCGCATTCCCGCGCGAGCGACGCACCGTCTTGCGCCGGAATGGCGCCGTTATCGGCAAATTCAGCAACTGCCTCTGGCTTGAGGTCCAACACCCGCAGTTTGTGCGACAACATGAGCCGCCGCGCCAAAGCGCCGCCCATAGCTCCCAATCCGACATAACCCAGTTCCATGACTACTCCCTAGTTGTGTGATGAAATGCAGGCCCAGGGCTCGCATCCTTATTATTGACTAATCTATGTAGAACTTGTCAGGTTTCAGCACATCCGCTCGCTTGTTTGCCAAAACCAAATTTGAAGGCATGCTCCACGGTTGCAACCGTTCAAGCAACGCTGCCAAATCGATCAGCCGTTGCTCACCGAACCAAGGTGCGACGGCCTGCAAACCAGTGGGCAGACCTTCAGCGGTTTGACCCGCCGGGATAGAAATCGCCGGATGACCCGTCAGATTGAATGGTGCTGGATAGTTATACCAATTGGCCCGTAACGGCCCCGCAATCTTGCCATTTATTTCTATCGGATCGAGCGCGTTATGACCTGCTCTCGGGGGCGGTGCGCTCACACATGGGGTCAGCAGTAAATCCGAGTCCGCAAAGATTTCTTCCGTTTGTCGGTAAAGCGCGCTCCGCAGAAGTGGAACTTCCTTCGCGGCCTTGGCTGAAATGGCATCACCCTCAATTATGGAGGCACTTAGCGACGGGTCCATCAATTGCCGCTCGTCCTCGGAGTAATGCGCCATCCGCGCCGAGATCAACCCCCTGATCGCGACCCGCGCCATTTCATTCCCCCATTCCTCCTTGCCATCACTGCGGGTGATTGCGACTCCCGCGTCGGCCAAAATCACGAGAGTTCGCTCCATTGCTTCCGAAACACTGTCGTCGAGCAAGTGGTTGCCGAGATACGGTTTGTAATGAACCCTCAGCCCTCGTATCGCCATCATCGGGTCAGCAGGTATTTTGCAGGGCGGACAAACCGCTGCCCGTGTCCACGGGTCGCCTGGATGACTGCCCGTCATCACATTCAACATTGCCGACAAATCCCCCGTCGTACGGGTGATCGCGCCGATATAGCTAAAATTGCTGAACAGATCAGCAGCCGATTCATTAGCGATACGACCCAGAGTCGCCTTTAACCCCAGGACCCCACAGCAACTCGCAGGTATACGCGAAGAGCCAGCTCCATCCGTCGTCACCGCAAGCGGCCCCATACCGGTCGCGGTCGCAACCGCCGCACCCCCACTTGAGCCGCCGGGCGAGAATTCGAGATTCCATGGGTTGCGGGTCACACCGTATTTCGGGCTGTCGGTCAGGGTCTTATGAGCAAACTCTGGTGTTGTCGTCTTACCGATCAGAACAGCGCCCGCAGCCTTCAAGCGCGCTACGGCTGAGGCATCGCGATCCGGAATATTACCAGCCATCAATTTAGAACCAAAGGTCGTCTCAAGTCCTTCGGTCAATATGACGTCTTTCACCGAGAAAGGGATCCCATGCAAAGCTCCAAGCACCTCTCCATTTGCCCTGGCGATATCGGCACTTCGGGCCGCTTGGCGAGCACCATCCTTGTCGACGAGCGCGAATGCTCGATACCGGGAGTCGTATTTTTCAACACGCGCCAAAACGGCATCCACGACGGTTTCCACAAGTAAAGAGCCGTCACGGGTCGAACGAACCAGTTCGACCGCCGATAGAGCACAGATTTCATCAGCATTCATAGTGTCGTCGTCCTCAAACAGGAAATCATCGATAGTCAGGCGGCGTCGATACGAAGCCCTGCCTGATGCAGCAACGGCATCACGCGTTTGCCGAAGAAATCGAGGTCCGGCAGAAAATCGTAAAAATTGATCTGCATACCGTCACAACCGGCACGTTTCAGTTTGATAAACCAATCGACTATTTGCTCCGGCGTGCCGACCAGATGCACGTTGCCGCCGACCGCCCAATTGTCCGGCGAATGTCCCTTCCAGGACGACTGATCGCCACCCATGAACGTGGCAACGAAATTGTCGACCGCGACTTGGTCGCGCTGATCCAAGATTCGCTGATACTGGGCCCGTGCCGCTTTTTCCGTCTCGCGGCAAATCACGTGCGGGTTGATCATGATTTTGATGCGTCGCTTCTTACCGCGGGCCGATTGGCGGATCTTCTTAATGTGCGCCGGTAAGGTGCGACATGCATCGACCGGGTCGGCACCGCCAGGACTAGTGACGAAGATGATGTCGGAATGATCGGTCGCATAATCGATCCCGGCTGGCGACGAGCCCGCGTTGACCATGACAACAGAGCGGTTGACGGGTTTTGGCGCTACGTACGCACCTTCGGTCTGCCACCATTTCCCCTTGAAGGTCAGTTCCTCGTCCTCCGACCATAAGCGCCGCATGATGGTAGTGAATTCGGATGCCATTGCGTAGCGCTGGTCGTGCTCGATCGGCTTGAGACCGAACATCCGGAACTCGCTCTCCTTATAGCCGGTGACCACGTTCAATCCCCAACGCCCGCCGCTCATGTGATCGATCACCGCACCATATTTCGCGAGGTGCAG
>JBMYRC010000247.1:0-3312 GCA_049601975.1 Alphaproteobacteria bacterium
TGGATGGCGTCAACGCCTATATAGAAAACCATCGCGGCGCCTGGCCGTTGGAGTTCGTGCTTCTGGGGTTTGAACCGGAAGCCTGGAAGCCTGCGGATTCCTTGGTTTGGGCGAAGCTAATGGGCATGCGGTTGTCAACTGGATGGCGAGGCGACCTGCTGCGCGCAAACTTGATTGGAAAAGTCGGCGCGGAAGGCCTCCGCCGTTTGTTTCCACAGATATCACTGGACGAAGCGGACCAACTCACTTGGTTCGACGATCTCCGACTGAACGAGTTGGCGCGGCAAGTACCAGCACTGCTGAAGGCCGACAGCGCGTCAAACGCCTGGATCGTATCGGGCACGCGGACGTCGAGCGGCAAACCGATCCTGGCCAACGACCCTCACCTAGCCTTCGCGTCACCCGGCCTGTGGTACTTGGCCCGTTTGACGGTGGATAGGCGGACCCGGACCGGCGCCACTGTTCCCGGTGTTCCGTTGGTAATCCTGGGTCAAAATGGCGACGTAGCTTGGGGCATTACATCCGCTGGTGCGGATACCACCGATCTATTCATCGAGACTGTCGTAGACGCCGACCCGACCTACTACCTGACACCAACAAGTCCAGAAAAATTTAAAACCCGGACCGAGACCATCGCCGTCAAAAATGATGAACCCGTGACCATTACCATCCGGGAAAGCCGTCACGGCCCCATCCTCTCCGATGTCATGCCGCGGCTTAAGTCCATCGCCTTCCCGAAGAAAGCCATCGCCCTGGCCGCCACAATATTCGATCCAGACGACACAACGGTTGAAGGTCTCTACCGTCTCAACCATGCGGACAGCCTCACCGCCTTCAGAGAGGCAGCCACATATTTTGATGCGCCGCTGCAAAACCTATTCGCGGCCGATAGCACCGGGGACATCGGATTCGTCGCGGCCGGCCGCATGCCGATCCGCAAATCCGGTCACGGCCATTTGCCATCATCGGGCCAAGACGGTAGCGGCGATTGGCGCGGATACGTCGGGCCGGAACATTGGCCCCAAACCTGGAATCCGTCCAACGGGTTGATCGCCAATGCGAACAACCGACTGCGGCCGAACGCGGAAGCGCCAACGTTTCAGTACGCCTGGTATTGGCCCGCATCTCATCGCGTCGCCCGTATATACGAGCACTTTTCCGAAGTCCGACCCTACGATATCGAGGACAGTATTCGCCTGCAGATGGATAATCGATCTGTCGCCGCAAAAACGTTGGTTCCGTTGCTCTCTAAAATCGAACCGAAGAGCGATATCGGGAGAAAAGCCATCAAGCTGGTCCGTGCATGGGATTTCAAGATGACGCGGGATCGCCCAGAGCCGTTGATCTATGCCGCTTGGATACGAAACTTGATGCCGTCCCTGGTGGCGGATGAACTCGGCGATCAATTTGCTGGATACAGCCGCCCTCGGCCGCTCTTCATTCACCGGGCCTTAGACCAAGATACTGAGTGGTGCGACAACATTTCCACGCTAGAAAAAGAAGACTGTGCGTCCCGCGTGGAACACGCTCTTAACCGCGCGCTCACGGAGTTAAAGAAGCGTTTCGGCAATGAGCCGAAGGATTGGCGATGGGGCGACGCCCATGCGGCCACATTTCCGCATCGGATCTTGCGTCATATTCCCCTTCTCGCCGATTGGTCGGAGGGACGGATCAAAACCGATGGCGGTGACCATACCCTAAATCGTGGCCAAACCGGTGGAAGTACGGAAAGCCCATATCGCCACTCCCACGGGGCTGGATACCGGGCCGTCTATGATTTGGCGGATCCCGGGAATAGCCGATACAGCCTCGCGACCGGACAATCCGGCAATCCGCTTTCCGCCCGGCACATGGATCAACTGTCACAATGGCGCGACGGCCGGTATTTCCGTATTGCTGGGTCGCAAAATGAACTAAAGGCGCGGGGAAGCGATATGCTCCGGCTGCGTCCCCTCACCAAGAACGAAAGCATCCGAAAAGAATGACCGTCACCCCAGAGAGCATCCGAGCTGCAGCCGTTACAATTCAGGGTGAAGTCGTTCGGACCCCCATCGTTCGCTCGGGCCCGTTATCAGACGCAACGGGTGCCGAGATTTTTCTCAAACTGGAAACATTGCAACGCACCGGTTCGTTCAAGGACCGGGGGGCGTTCGTGAAATTGAAATCCGTATCCCGAGAAGGTGGTAAAGGCGTGATCGCAATTTCCGCCGGTAACCATGCGCAAGGCGTCGCTTATCACGCGCAGCGTTTGGGTATTCCCGCAACCATCGTCATGCCGAAGGGGACCCCCTTTACGAAGATCGTCCGAACACGTGATTTTGGCGCCCGCGTCGTCCTTGAGGGCGAATCGGTCAGTGATGGAAAGCCCTTCGCCGACAAAATTGCGGCTGCGGAAGATCTCGTCTTTGTTCATCCTTACGACGACCCCTATATCGTCTCCGGCCAAGGCACGATTGGCTTGGAGATTTTCGAACACATTCCGGACCTGGACGCCATCGTCGTCCCGATTGGCGGCGGCGGTGTCATCGCCGGAATTGCGATGGCCGCAAAAGAATTGAATCCGAAAATTGAGATTATCGGCGTGGAAGCGCAACTCTACCCGTCGATGTACCAAGCCATTCATGGGTTACCGCCAACATCGGGCGGCGAATCCATTGCCGAAGGCATCGCGGTCAAAGCACCTGGTGAGATCACCAAGGAAATCATCTCCCGCTATGTTGACGACATTATCTTGGTGGATGAACTAAGCCTCGAATCGGCGGTCCAGACCATGGTCGAGACCGGAAAGTTAGTCGTGGAAGGCGCCGGCGCGGCGCCTCTTGCGGCAATTCGCCAGCAACAGAACCGTTTTGAGGGACGGCGAATCGGCCTGATCGCTTGCGGTGCCAGTATCGATTCGCGTCTGCTTTCGTCAATTTTGCTACGCGGGATGATCCGACTAGGCCGGATGGCGCGACTCAGAGTCGAAATTTTGCATCAACCAGGTATCCCTTCACGGGTCACAGAGCAAATCAGTGACGGCGGCGGCAACATTGTCGAGATTTAATTAGCGTATGTTCTATGACGTCCCCGTCAAACGCGCAGAGACCGATATTGTCGTGGAAACCAGAGATTTCCCGCATATTGAGGAAATCATCAACCGGCTGACGGCAGCAGGATTCCAAACCCGCTGCCTCGATGACACCGCGAGTGAAATGTATTAACAATATTCTTTGGGGCTGTCCCAGATAACTAGCCCACATTTGTTCTAACCCATCGCCTTCGCTGCGATAATTGGGCTGATGGGTCACTGTTGTTAAAACGCCACTCGCA
>JBMYRC010000248.1:0-3243 GCA_049601975.1 Alphaproteobacteria bacterium
CGGCAAATGCGCGCTGATCACCGGGTCGACGAGCGGGATCGGTCTGGCCTATGCAAAGGCATTGGCCACCGAAGGGTGTGAGATCATGATGAACGGCGTGGCGGATGCGGACACCATCGACGCCGCCAAGGCAGAGGTCACGGCAGCGGGCGCGAAAGCGGTTCATTTCTCCGCCGCCGATATGCGGAAGCGGGAAGAAATTCGAGCGATGGTCGTCGATGCAACAGCAGCCATGGGCAAGGTCGACATACTGATCAACAATGCAGGCATCCAGCACGTCTCTCGCATCGAGGACTTCCCGGATGGCCAATGGGACGACATCATCGCGATCAATCTCTCCTCATCCTTCCACACCATCAAAGCGGTCTTGCCCCAAATGCGAGAACGCGATTGGGGACGGATCATCAACACCAGTTCGGTGCAGGGCATAGTCGCCTCCGTCCACAAAGCGGCCTATGTTTCGGCGAAACACGGATTGGTCGGATTGACCAAGATGGTGGCGCTGGAGACGGCTGAGTCCGGGATAACCTGCAATGCGATCTGCCCTGGCTCAACCGACACCGCACTATCGCGCTGGCAAACAGAAAAATTCGCACGCGAGAGTGGAACAACCGTGGAAGAGGCGTCGAAGAACCGGCTCGGTGAAAAGCAACCGAGCATGACGCAGGTCGGCGTCGAGCAACTTGGCGCCCTTGCGGTCTTTCTCTGCGGCGACGCGGCGAGCCAGATGACCGGCACCGCCTTACCGATGGATGGCGGCTGGACCGCGCAATAAGAAGTTAGGAACGACAACATGCCCATGATCGACGTCAACGGCCTCGCGACTCATTACACCTTGGACGGTCCCAAAGATGCGCCTGTCCTGACCTTCGTGCCCGGACAATCCTTCACGCTGGAGACCTGGGCCGGACAGGTCGCCGCATTCAGCGACCGCTTCCGCGTCTTGTGCCTCGACCTGCGCGGCCATGGGGGCACGGCACTCGGCGATTTAAAGGACGAGCTGCGGATGTCGGACCTAGCTGGGGACGTCATCGGTCTGTGGGACGCGCTCGGCATCGAGAAATCGCATTACGTGGGCAAGTCGCTCGGCGGCATGATGGCGTACGAGATGGCGCTCGAACACGCGGACCGGCTGCACAGCGTTACCTTCGTCGCGACCCAAGGACTAATGCCGGACGGCAGTCTCGAGCGGATGCGGGGCTACGTCGCGGAGTTTCGTGCCTCCGAGCACAAGATGGGATTGGCGGCGGAGCGCCTGCTCGCGCGCTATCTTCCCCAAGACTATAAATCAAGAGACCCCGAAGGCTTCGCCCAGCTGGAACGTGCGATTACCGCGCTTTCGGTCGACAGCTATGCTTATACGACGGAAGCCATCAACGCGATGCGCTACGATGCCCGGCTCGGTGAAATCAAAACCCCGACCATGGTTATCGCCGGAGAAATCGACGCCCCGACTCCGCCCGCGCGGATGGAAATCTATCGCGATCAAATCGCGGGTGCCGGATGGGCGGTCATCGAAGGCGCCGCGCATTTGCCCAACTTCGAGAAACCGGAAGCGTTCAATCATGCGCTCGCCAACTTCCTCGACGCCTTATAGGAGGAGTGCGCGATGCCTGCACCCTATTCCGGTGGTTGCCAATGCGGCAACATCCGCTACGAGATCACCGCCGAGCCGATCAAGACCACTGCCTGCCACTGCACGGAATGTCAGACGCAATCCGGCAGTGCCTTCGGCATGGCGTTATGGGTGAAGAGCGGCGATTTGCGGGTTAAGGGCACACCGAAAAGCTACACCCGCATTGCCGATAGCGGAATGCCGATGACCGGGATCTTCTGTCCCAATTGCGGTGTGCGAATCTACAACATCCCGAGCGTCGATCACGACGTCTATCTGTTGAAGCCAGGCACGCTCGACGATACACATGGCTTGCGGCCGGAACGCATGGTCTGGAAGCGCCGCAAGCAGCCTTGGATCGACATCCCGAACGATATTGAAATGGTGGAGTAAGAAATATGCCCGCACCCTATTCCGGAGGTTGCCAATGTGGCCAGGTCCGCTACGACCTCACTGGCGAGCCCCTACACCTCATCGCCTGCCATTGCAGCGAATGCCAAAACCAATCCGGCAGTGCTTTCGGCATGTCGATGATCGTGAAGACGGACGATCTGAAGATTACCGGCGTCACCAAAAGCTATACGCGTACCGCCGATAGCGGCAACAAAAACACCGGCGTCTTTTGCCCCGACTGCGGCGTGCGCATCCACAACACGCCTCACTACATCGATGGCGTTTTAACGCTAAAGCCAGGCACGTTAGACGACACCAGCTGGCTGCGCCCGACAGCAATGGTTTGGACGAAAAGCGCTCAGGGCTGGATCCCCGTGCCGGACGGCGTCAAGGATATCGAAGGACAGCCCTGAAGGAGCCCGCTACTATCGCTTCGCAAAAACAAAATCGCCGCCAATCTCGTGACCAGCCTTGCGGATATTCGAGCAATGCGGCGTCTGGTCCGCATTGAGGCGGACGCGCTCGCGAATTTCGCTATAGATCTGGGTCCCGTCGAGTACCCCATTGTTTTGCGCCAGACTTTCGATGAAAGCCTTGGCGAAGAACGAATGCCCACCGCCGCCGCTACCCGCGACCGGCTTCAGAGCACCCGAGGTCAAGACCGTGCGGAAGCGCTTGATCCTGAGTTTTTTCAGATAACCCGACCCTTTGGAGGCCATCTTGATGCCACGGGTTAAGGTGCCGGAACAGCAGCTGTCAGCGACCACCATAACCTGACGCACCTTGTTCGCCCGCAACAGGTCCGTGATATCGCCATTGGAGAGCCAGCGCGAGCACGTATCCTAGCGTGCAACTACCGGCAGCCAATAGCCGCGATCCGCGTCCGGATCGAGCCACCCGTGGCCTGCATAGTAAATCAGGAGATTGTCATCCTCGTCGAGCTCGCGCCGCAACCGATCGAAGGCGTCGAGGATTTGGTCCCGCGTCGCATCCCGCAGTAAAGTAACCGTATAACCGTATTCCCGATTCAACACCCCAGCGATCCGTTCTGCATCCGCCCGCGCGGGACCCAGCTTCGGCAAGTCGCCATAGGTATCGTTCCCGATGACGAGGGCATGGAATTTACCGAAATCGAGACTTCCCGCGTCGATCGAGTTGAGCGACGCGACCGGCTTTGGCGCGGGGGCCGCGAGACGGGCGGGCGCCGGTGGTTTGCTTGCGGTTCGAACAGGTGG
>JBMYRC010000249.1:0-3189 GCA_049601975.1 Alphaproteobacteria bacterium
AAGCGTCTCATAATCCGCCAGTATGAGCGTTCGCGATGTCATGGTAATATTCTTGCTGAATTCCACACCGGCTAGGCCGCCGTCATCAGATCCACGAGGTCTGTACACTCCTCTAGGTCTTCCAGCGCATCGACCAACTCTATCATGCGCTCTCCCCGGGTTGGATCGAGAGGCCGCGCACCGTTTAACCAATTGCGCCGAAATTTCTCTAGATGCCGTTCGTGGGAAAGCGGCTTCGCCGGACTACCAATCACTTCGTCCAACTGAACCGAGAAGTCTCTCCCGTCCTTCATTCTGATCGTGACTTTCTGTGGGACAAGCGCGTTCGCATCACCCACATCCCGAATGGCCACATCGAAGCGCTCTGCGAGAGAATGAATGTGTTCATCACAAAGGCTCTTTTGCCCGAAATCCTCGATCCCAACCGACCCCTTCATCAAGGCGACCGCGCCTACATAGGGAATACAAAGACGCGCGTAGTTTACCCCGGGCTCAGCGATCATGGGACGACCGGTTAACTGATAGACCAGCGGCGGCACTTCGGCTCTGACCTCTTCGACATCTCTGGCCTCAATTTCATGCTCGGCGCGAAGGGTCAGCAGACCGTCGATGACACCGTGCGTCGCGCGGCCACTCGGGAACGGTTTGTGGGATATTCCTTGAACCCGCCAATCGACGCCCAGTCCTGCTAGTCCGGTTTCAATATCGGCCCCACCTTCAAATAATGCGTAATACCCGTAGTTTCCTTCCAGGACTTTGCGGGAGCCGTTTAGTCCTCGGGTCGCAAGATCGTGCGATGTCACCGCAGCCCGAGTGCAAAAGCCAAGTTGCATGCCGAGTAAGGGCGAACCTTCCTCATGCGCCTGCATCGTGCCGCCGATTTGCCCAAGCTGAATTCCAAAGGAGGAGATCAATTCATCTGCGCCGTGCCCATACGCCTTACCCAACGCCGCCACCGCACCGAACGAACCGGCCGTCGCCGGACGAAAGAATTTTAACGTCTCGGTCGCGCCCATACCGATGGAGCAAGAGACATCCACACCCAACACGGCGGCCGTCAATAAATCTCGCCCGGACAAGCCACCTCCCCGCTCCGCGACCGCCATCAGGGATGCGAGAATGGATGCCAATGGATGAATAACGGCGC
Source organism: Alphaproteobacteria bacterium (assembly GCA_049601975.1). GTDB lineage: Bacteria > Pseudomonadota > Alphaproteobacteria > UBA8366 > UBA8366 > UBA6544. Next base: position 1,148 of record JBMYRC010000249.1, read on the forward strand.
GTTCGTGGATAGCGTCAAATTCACTGTTATGCCCTTGATAAGCGTTGATCAGCGCGGTGCTGGGCGCGGGTAGACGTATGTCCGATCCCCACACCGCCGCGTCGTCACCTTCACCCCAGCCGCGCGCGGTTTCGATTAACTCCGGGACGAACGGGCCGACACTTCCAGCAATTGCAACGCCAAATGTATCCAAGATGAACGTCTTGGCGCTGATAATAGCGTCGTCCGGAATGTCCTCGAATGACGTTCCATTAACGTGCTCCGCCAGACGTTCAATTGCATCTGACATCGGATCAGAACTTGTTGTAGCCGCCATCGATGAGGAACGTATCGCCCGTATGATAGGCGCTGGCGCTCGACATGATGTAGACCGCGATGCCGCCGAAATCGTCGGGTTGTCCCCAGCGGCGATGCGGAATACGTGGCATCACGTTGCCGGCAAATTTTTCCCAATTGAATGCACGCTCAGTCATCGCCGTCTCGATCCATCCCGGCAGGATCGCGTTGACAGTAATCCCATAGCGCGCGAGTTCGACGGACATAGCATAGATCATTGAGACCATGCCGCCCTTTGTCGCCGCATAATGTTCGTTGCGGGCCGCGCCGGAAATGGCCGCGAGGCTCGCGGTGCCTGCAATCCGCCCGCCTTCCCCATGTTCGACCATATGACGCGCCGCGGCGCGAAATGTAAAAAAGGCGCCGTCCAGGTTAATCCCAACAATCTGCCGCCAGCGTTCAGTCGTCATCTCGGTGAACGGGACCTGCTCGCGGCCACCGCTGACACCGGCGTTCGCGAAAACACCGTGAAGATTGCCGAACCGCTCAATGGTTTCGGCGAACCGGCCTTCAACCTGAGCCTCGTCGGAGACATCGCAGATCATTGCCGCGACTTCGGTTCCGTGGGCTGAAAGTTGCTCCAACGCCGACGCGTTCTTATCTGCATTTGTTCCCCAGATACACACATTCGCACCAGCCTGCGCCATGGCATCCGCCATGCCGAGACCGATACCCCCGTTACCGCCGGTGACGAGCGCCGTCTTACCGGAAAGATCGAACGGTTTATAAACCATAACACACCTTAACTCGGAAATTTCAAACCAATGTCATCTATCCCTTGCACGGGCCTTTATGCAAGCCCGGCGCGGCGGTCACGGTCATTTCCAGATCGGGTTTTAGGCTTGAGCCGAGGCTCCGATTGCCTTGATCACCATACGCATAAGTTGATGGGCGAATTTTATGGAATCATCATCTGTGTTGAAGCAAACCTGCACGGCATTGGAAACCGACGGCAACGAAGAAAGTTCCTTCTCTTCAACGTCTTCATTGTGCTCGACAATGCTTCCGGCCAACCTGTTAACAGAACCAGAGAGTTCCAAGACGTGAAAATAACCGTCTTGGGGTAGTCTCGCGTAGATATCTTCCGACAGGCTTTCGATTAGGCGACCATGTTCCTTCACCTGGCTGGGAAATCTCGCTTTGCTGATATTTTCCACGATCCGGTCTGCCAGGGACGTTATCCTAGACGCGTTTTGTTTTAATCGCGCATCGTTGATGTCCGTCATCACACCGGCGACCAATTTTTGAAGTTCGTACGTATCGATCCGCTCGCCACGCGACTTCATCCCGATGGTATTCGGCACCTCAATCAAAATCGGTTCTTCTTCATCAGCCTTGGGTTGAGAAAATCGCGGCGGTCCGGCCCGATGTAGCTACTGGTAACAGAGAACGGCTTGCGTACCTTCGCAATACGTTCAAACCGTTGCACTAGTTGTACGGGTCCAAAGCGCTTCACGATCACGTAATCGATCCCGTAATCTGATATCGTGTGGATTTTCCTCTGATTAGGATCCGCGCAGGCCGCGATTATCGACAAGAATGGATATTTACCGACCTTATTCTGCCGCAATTGGCCGATGTACCCGAGAGTTTTCCCATTCACATTCCTTCAGGAACCATTAGAAATTGTCGGATTTGATGCCGTTGTACTTGCGCATGTGCCGCTTCGCTAGGTTCCAGAAGTTCTCGATCCCGTTGATGTGGTT
>JBMYRC010000250.1:0-3167 GCA_049601975.1 Alphaproteobacteria bacterium
AGCTGCGCTGCGCAATCGGCATCGTTTCCTCCCGGGTTGGAAGCATTCTCGCCAACGTCGGCACCATGTCCAAATCAATCAATTGCGGCCATGCGGTCGGCGAAGGTGTCGATGCCGCCTTATTGGCGGAGCGCGGCTTTACAGCCAACCCGGATGTAATCGAACATCCGCGGGGCTATGTGGAGAGCTATTTCGACGACCGCTTCAACATCGACGAATTACTGAACTACGGCCCGCCCTTCCGGGTCGCGACACCCGGCTTTGCGATCAAGATGTTTCCAAGCCAATTCGGCACGCATTTCGTGATCACCGCCGGCCTGGAACTGCGGGAGAAGATCGGAGACCCGGCGCGCATCAAACGGGTCAAACTGACGACGCCGATGATGGCCTATATCGACCGCCCCTATCCTGAAGACGGATTGGACGGCAAGTTCAGCTGGCAATACACCACCGCCTGCGCGTTGCTGGACGGGAAAGTGGTCATGAATAGTTTCTCCAACGAGCGTCGCTTCGCGCCCGACATGGATAGCATGCTTGGCCGGATCAACGTGGAAATGCACGACGATATCACTGGCAATTTCGACGAGATGTATGTCATCGCGGAAGCCACACTGGACGACGGCAGCACGGTCACCGCCAGATGTGATGGCCCGCGCGGAAAATGGGGAACACCGCCGATCCCAGAGGAAGACCATCTGGTGAAAATCCGCGACTGTCTTTCACTCAAATACGGCGAGGACGAGCGCGAAGAAATCATCGCGCTCGCAAGCAAGTTCGACGAAATGTCGGCGGATCAAATCAAAGCATTGATGAGCAAACTCGCCGGATAAATATTGGCGCCAACACACAAACGCGGGAAGAGTTAATATGAGCGAGAAGAAATTGGGATTCATCGGTGTCGGCGCCATGGGGGGACCGATGGCAGGACGCCTCGTCGATGCCGGATATGCACTAACGATCTGCGACGTTAACGACACTGCCGCGAATGCGTTGGTCGCGAAGGGTGCGACCCGCGTGCAAACGCCAAAAGAGGTCGCGGATAAGGAAGAGACAGTCATCGTCAGCCTACCCACACCAGACGTGGTCCACCATGTGGCGCTAGGTGAGAATGGTCTGGCAGGCGGATCGGCGATTAGGGATTACGTAGATCTTTCAACCACCGGTTCCGTCATGGCCATCAAAGTCGCCGAGGGTCTCGAGGCCGAGGGTATCAACGTATTGGATTGCCCGGTCAGCGGCGGCGTACGCGGCGCAGAGGTTGGCTCCCTCGCCTTGATGATGTCGGGCCCTCAAGACCTCGCGGATCGCATGAAGCCGGCTCTAGAAAATATCGGCCGCAATCTGTTCTTCATCGGCGAGACCCGGGGTGCCGGGCAGACCATGAAGCTCACCAATAATTTTCTCTCCGCTATCGCCAACGTCGCGACAGGGGAGGCGGTCACACTCGGCGTGAAGGCCGGTCTCGATCCTGCCGTGATGCTGGATGTGCTGAACGCCAGCTCAGGGCGAAACAGCGCCACTGAGGACAAGTTCCCGAAATCCGTCCTCACTGGCACTTACGACAAAAGCATGGCGCAACGCCTGCTGTTAAAGGATGTCCGGTTGTGTACAGAGGAAGCAGAAGCGCTAGGTGTACCCATGTGGATGGGCTCTGCCGTGCGGCAATTCCTCACCTTCGCTGTTGGCCAAGGTACAGGCGAAGAGCCAAGCATTGCTCTCGTTAAATACTATGAAGACTGGGCAGGCGTTAAAATCGCGAAAGATAGTTAGTCGACACTGGTATGATGAACTTAATACAAAACGCATTTTGGAATCTTTAGACATGACAGACGAGAAAGTTGTCCTCAGCGAAGATCGCGAAAATATCCGGCTCTTTACCTTGAATCGGCCCGACAAACTCAACGCAATGAACGAAGCATTAATCCACGACCTGGTCGCCGCCATCGACACCGCGCATGCGGATGACGACGTTGCTGCTATCGTCATGACCGGCGGGTCCCGTGCCTTCTCGGCTGGCGCGGATATCAAGGAAGCGGCCACCCGCAAAGGGGACAGCCCGGAGGCGGCAAGACGTCGTGCAGCATCTCACCGCTCAATTTACCAACTGGGTGCCCGTACGGACAAACCGGTCATCGCGGCGGTTCAAGGATATGTTCTCGGTGGCGGCTGCAATCTGGCGATTGCATCCGACATGGTCGTCGCCGGTGAGAACGCGATCTTCGGATACCCCGAAGTCAAACGTGGATTAGCAGCGACTATGGTAACTCCAGGCCTCGTCCACCGCATCGGACCGAAAGCCGCTTTCGAAATGTTGACACTGGCGGAAAATATTTCAGCGGAGAAAGCCCTAAGTTTCGGTATGATCAATCGCATCGTTGCGGATGGCGACGTCATCGACGAAGCCGTTGCGATGGCGCAAGCGTTGGCGGCGTTCGACCAGCGCGCTATCCGAACGACGAAACGGGTCTTTCTGAAATCTACCCAGCTGTCTTTAGAGCAATCACTCGACGCCGCCGCCGAGGCCATGTTGCAACTTCGGGCACTGGATTAATGCAATTAAACCTCTTGAAGCACAGGGTGCATCTCTCGCTGGTGACCCAGCACGGGCGTTAATGTTGCATGTTTTGATGGACGGGCGCGCTCTTACAGCCTCAGAGTTGGCCCGTGTCGCCGGAAACCCACCGCAGACAGCGTGCGGGCATCTCGCGCAATTGTCGGAAGGTGGATTGATCAGTGTCCTCAAACAGTGGCGGCATCGCTACCATCGCTTGGCCAGTCCGACGGTCGCTGACATGATGGGAAGCATCATGCGGGTAACGTCGGATTTAGATACGTCAAAAAACCCGTTGCTTACCGGCCCCAAAGACAACGCGCTTTGAGCAGGGACTGCCTGTTATGACTATTTGGCGGAAGCCCTGAGTGTGGCGATTGCCGAAGCCTTAGTCGAATGCGGACACGCCGAGCTGTCCGACGAAACTTGTGTCATTACGAAAAATGGGTCCGCGGAACTCTCCAAACTCTGCATTGACGTCAAAGCCCTTACCCCCCACCGCCAAACCCGCGACGAGAGTTTGATAACGCCCTTGCCTGTATTGGAGTGAGAGACGTCCATATTTGGCTGGCAAGATTGGAGCAGCCATTTGTGCTAAAAGTTTCGAGAACGACTG
>JBMYRC010000251.1:0-3090 GCA_049601975.1 Alphaproteobacteria bacterium
TTAATAATAATGGCGGAGGGAGTGGGATTCGAACCCACGTTAGGGAGTTACCCTAAACACGCTTTCCAAGCGTGCGCCTTAAGCCACTCGGCCATCCCTCCGGCGCGCCCATCTTTGGACCGGCGTTTCTTAAACGACCGCTCGCCGGAGAGCAAGAGAACCGACGACATACATTTCTTGCTGCCGCTGGCGCAAAAGGAATGCTAATCTCAATTTCAATATTCGGATTTTCTATTACAGCGGACTCAATATGAAAGCGCTTAGGCTTCTCGGTCGCTTTTTCCTGCTCCTCGCCTTTGCGGAAGTCGCCATCGGCATTTGGATTTGGCTCGCCGGGCACGACGTGACCCGTAGTGCCGGTGAGGTTTTGTATGCGCTGGAGCCGGGGTCACTCAATCTCAGCCAAGCCATCGTGCAGCGCTATCTCCTGCCGGAAATTTGGGAGCATGTGGCTGTCCCGCTGTTGATGCGCCCGTTTTGGGAATCCGTGGTGCTGTTGTTTATCCTGTTTCTTGTGATGGGCAGCGGCATTGTCTATTTCACGGTCTATCTCTCGGGGCATCGCCGCCGAATCCGCACAAACGAACGACCCTAGATAAGGTTACGCTTCGCCGTCCGGATAACCCGCAAGCGCGCGCACTGCGGTCGGGGTTTGCCCAGACCGCCGGAGCGCATCCAGGGTCTTCGACTTATCCCGCTTGGCAAACCGTTTGCCGTCGCTATCTAGCAACAATCCATGATGGGCATATTCCGGGGCCGGTAATTCGAGCAACGCCTGCAACAATCGATGGATATGGGTGGCGTCGAGCAAATCCTCGCCCCGCGTCACGCAGCTGATCCCTTGCAAAGCGTCGTCGACGACCACGGCCAAATGATAGCTAGTCCCGATATCCTTACGCGCGACGACAACGTCGCCGTCGCCGAAAGGCTCGACCGCGATCCGTCCCCGCGATCGGTCGTCGAAATGCAGCGGGCCGCAAAGCGCCGCCGCTCGCCCGACATCGAGCCGCATCGCGTGGGATTCGCCGGCCGCCATCCGTGCCCGTCTTTCCGAATCGGGCAGTTCGCGGCAGTTACCGGGATAAACCGGCCCTTCGCGCCCATGTGGTGCGTAGCCCGAGCGCTCGATTTCGCGCTGGATATCCTTTCGCGTACAGAAACAGGGATAGACCACGCCGATTTCCGCCAATCGGTCGAGCACCGCTTGATAATTCACCAAATGGTCTGACTGGCGGCGCACCGGCTCCTCCCACTGAAGGCCAAGCCAGGCCAAGTCTTCCAGGATCGCTTCCTCGAATTCAGGGCGGTAGCGGGTGCGATCGATATCTTCGATGCGAAGCAAAAACCGGCCACCGGCGGCCCGGGCGGTCTCCGCCGCAAAAAGCGCGCTATAGGCATGGCCCAAATGCAGGCGCCCCGTCGGACTGGGCGCGAAGCGGGTAACGGTCTCTTTCATCGCTCTGGCCGTATACGCCGCCTTGGGGTAAGTCAATCCGCATGACGCCCGAATTCATTCGCGACGCCCTGGATGACATCGCCACCCGCGACGCCGATCTCGCGGCCGCGTTGCAGGAATACGGATATCCCGCCCCCCGCATTCGGGAGCCGGGATTCGGCTCGCTGATCAACATCATTATTGGCCAACAAGTCTCGGTCCATGCCGCCGCAGCGATCCGGGGCCGGTTGGAGACCGCCGTCAATCCACTGACACCGGAAACTTTCCTTGCGGCGGGTGACGACACCATCCGCGCGGTGGGATTTAGCAATCGTAAAGTTGAATACGGGAAAGGGTTGGCCGAAGCCATACTCAACGGGACGTTGGAGACCCAACGACTGGCCGGGCTCGACGACGATGACGTTACGAAAGTGCTCACCAGTATACGTGGTCTCGGCCGCTGGAGCGCCGATATCTATATGCTGTTTGCGCTCGGCCGGGCCGACGCCTGGCCGCTTGATGATCTGGCTATTCAGGTCGCGGTCAAGAAACTGAAACGCATGCGCAAACGCCCCGACCGCAAGCGAATGGAAGCGGTCGCCAAACGCTGGCGGCCCTATCGTGGTGTCGCGGCGCTGTTCCTGTGGCACTATTACAAAGGTGCGCCCTCCTTGGCAGACAAATAGAGAAGGAATACAAATGCCCGATACGCCCTTACTCGACGGCCCCCGCTACGGTCCCGCCGACGGTGGTGCCCCTCAACAATTGATCATGCTGTTGCACGGCGTCGGCGCCGACGGACGCGATTTACTTGAGATGGCGCCGCATCTGGCGGAGTTTTTTCCGAACGCCGCTTTTGTCGCGCCCAACGCCCCAAACCGCTACGATCAGGGCCTGTCCGGCTATCAATGGATTTCGAGCGGCATCCGCGTCGAGGCCGAGGTCGTCGAAGCGGTCAAAGTATCCGCTGACATACTCAATCAGTTCATCGACACGGAACTATTGAACGCCGGGCTTCCGCCGGAAAAACTCGCCATCTTGGGTTTCAGCCAAGGCACCATGATGAGCCTCTACACAGCTCCCCGCCGACCGCACCCCATTGCCGGAATCGTCGGATATTCGGGACGTCTTATCGGTGCGGACCTGCTCGCCGCCGAAGTCGTAAGCCGCCCGCCGGTCTTTCTCGCCCATGGCGCCGTGGACGCGGTCGTTCCGGTCGAGTGCATGGATGTCGCGGAGCAGATTCTCGGCGAGAACGGATTTTCCGTCCAATCCCTGCGCTGCCCGCATCTCGGTCATAGCATCAACGAAGATGGTTTAGTGCAAGGAACGCAGTTCCTGCGCACGGTGCTTGGCGTCTAACGGAGGCCATCATGTCGCTGCAGAACCGCGTCACCCCGTTTGGAGAAATCGAGGCCGACCCCTGCGCGCGGCGATTTCATGGGCAATCGCGGCATCCTGCATGGCAAAACCAAGGAATTGGGCCATCGGCGCTGGGCGCATGGCAATTGGATCATCTGCCTGACGTCATTTAGGGGACGCCAGCGCCAAATCATGACGCCACACCGATATACCGAATTGTTTTTTCTGGACGAAGCGGTCGCCATCGCGGCGGGTCACCGTCCCTGCTACGAATGCAGACGCCAGGACTACCA
>JBMYRC010000252.1:0-3064 GCA_049601975.1 Alphaproteobacteria bacterium
TGCGCTCGAACGTGTAGCGGCCGAATGGCATCATCGTGTAATTGAAATCAATATACGCCTCATCCGCCTGTTCACGGGCGTCGTCCCACATGGAAATCAATGCCTGCGGCAATCCCTCAACCTCATCCCCTAGGGATTCCTTAAACGCCAAAACATGCATGATGGGATAGTTACCATTTTTATCCCAATAGCGTCGGCATTCCGCTTCTGGGTCGGGAAACAGCCTGTGCACTTTCGGATGCGTGAAAATATCCTCCGGTGGGCGCGGGTTTATATAAGCTTCCACGTCGCCTGCTATTAGCATCTCCGCCCCAGTGCGTCCGTCCGGAATGCGATGCAGGGTGACACTGTCGGCGCTCCACGCAATCTCCTCTGGCCGCTCCGTGTGCCATTCAACTTCTCGCCACGGCACGCCGTACTCCGACTGCAGGTCGCCCTTCGCCAGAACGGACATGGTTACCTGGAATGCCCAAATTGCGACGCGTTTGCCGATCAGATCTTTTGGGGATTCGATCCCAGCATCTCCATTGACGAATATGTGGTTTTGACTGAATAGGCGGCGCGGAAAAACCGGCACGGCGGAAAACGGCGCACCCGCGCGTTTCGACATGATGTAGGACGCGAGGGAGACTTCCGCGACATCAAATTCGTGTCCAAGCAACATACGCTTGTGTCGGTCCACACCATCACGGCGTGGCGGCACCATCCCGACTTCGAGCGCCTGCAACGAAAAGCTAGGCGGGGTTTCGACCATGCCCATGAAGAATGGGATGTGCCGATCGTACCGGTCGAGCGCAATGGTGAGTTCTCGCACCGCCATCGGCTTAATCCGTCTCAATCGGCAATGACTCATCTGTCGCCCACTGGCTCATTGAATCGTCATAGACAGTGAGATTCTTATATCCGAGTTGATGTAACAGAAAGGCATCCAGCGTCGCCGCGATGCCGCCGCCGCAATAATTGATGACCCGCTGATCGCGGCGAATTCCAACATTGTCGAAGGCCTGCTGCACCTCAACCAAAGGAAGGAAGGTGTTGTCACTTGCATTAGAGAGCGAAAGCGCCGGTACATTGACGCTTCCCGGCACCCGGCCCGCGCGGCCGTATCGTGGATTCTCACCACTGTGCAGATCGGCGGAGAGAGCGTTTAAGGTACAGGTCCCAGCGTCACCAATTGCAGCCAGGACTTCATCCTTGCCAACAAACAGTTCGGGTCGTGGATTAGCCGTCAGGCTTGCGGACGGATATTCTCGACTGCCAGACTCTGTCGGTCGCTTTTCCGCTTCCCACTTTTCCCACCCGCCATTCAAGATTGCGGCATTATCGAAACCGACAGACCGCAACATCCACCAGATCCGCGTCGCCCATTGATTGGCACCACGGCTATAGAGAATCAGCCGCGTGTCATCGCCTACGCCTTTTTTGGCAAACCGGTTCGCAAGGTCGCCATATTCCGGCAAGGTGAATCGATAGGGACTATCGGGATTGGAGAGCTCATTCTGCAAATCAAGATACGCCGCACCCTTTACATGTCCGGTCTCGTAATCCACGCGTCCACTCTCCACGATGTAGGGCAAATTCGGATCGTTATCCGTATAGCGTAGATACGTCGTGCATTCGTAAATGCGGAGTTCCGGGTCGTCGAGATGCGCCGCCAGCCAATCACTTTCCACGACCGCGTCGGGATAAAGCCAATCCGTCATTTTCGTCTCCATCGTTCTGACATTCGCTTGAGAAGAGCGCCCCGCCCGCTACTTTGCAAGACAGGATACAGGGAGTGAGATAGATGGACTACGAGACGATCCGAATCGAAGGTGATGGGCCCGTCCGACACCTGGTGCTCAACCGGCCCCACGTGCACAACGCGGTCAACAAGCATTTCGTCGCCGATATGAACGCAGCCTGTTGGCAGTTGGATAAGATCGAGGGTCTTCGGGCCGTCATTCTACGTGGCGAGGGAAAGAGTTTTTGTTCCGGCGCTGACCTGAAGGATCGTCCCTTCGAGGAAGGAGCGACCGCAACGGTATCGCGCTCCAAGGACAGCACACACATGTGTGATGCGCTCGCGAACCTCAGCGCCGTCACCATCGCTTGCATGCATAACTACTGCATTGGTGGTGGCGCGGTTTTGCCGACATTCTGCGACTTCCGGATCGCCGCCAAGAGTACTTCATTAACCATCAACGAGATCAGCATTGGGGTGAATCTTGGTTGGAATTCAATTCCGCCTATCGTGCAGCTGGTCGGGCCGGCGCGGGCGAAGGAGATGATCATCCTGGGACGGACCTATTCGGCCGAAAAATTATTGGACATGGGCTACGTCAACGACGTCGTTGAGGATGACGATCTGATTGCCGCGGGAGAACGCCTTGCCGCGCATATTTGCCGCCAGCCTCCGATGCCGGTTTGGGCAACGAAAGCATCGATCAATGCCTATAGCCGGGCGCTCGATCGCTCAGTCCAGCACCTAGATCATCTCGCCATGGCATTCATGAGCAAAAGTCCCAACACGAAGATCGCGCGGAAGACTTATTTCGATAAATCTGCGCCGGACTACGTGGACGAATAACAGGCTGGACGTTTTCGATTTTCGGTGGACTTTAAGACACACAGAACAACAAGAGATGGTATTAAAAATGTCTGAAAAGGCGGAGTATATTGTCGTCGGCGCTGGGTCAGCCGGATGCGTGGTCGCAAGCCGTCTCAGTGAAGACCCAAAGGTAAATGTCGTTCTCCTGGAGGCCGGTCCGAAAGATCGCCATCCGATGATCCACGTCCCGGCTGGTATCCGAACACTTTTGGAACATCCCGTTATCAATTGGAACTACAGCAGCGAACCGGAAGAAGGCAGCGGCGGGCGCCGCATTCATTGGCCGCGCGGCAAGGTGCTGGGTGGCTCGAGCTCGATCAACGGCATGCTCTATGTGCGCGGTAACCCGGCCGACTACGACGGTTGGGCACAGCGCGGGTGTACCGGTTGGGGCTACGATGACGTGCTACCCTATTTCATGAAATCGGAAGATTACCGCGGTGACGGCAGTGATGAGAAATATCGCAGTAAAGG
>JBMYRC010000253.1:0-3038 GCA_049601975.1 Alphaproteobacteria bacterium
GCAACCAGAGTTTCATGAAACCTCTCCCGTCATTCCCGCGAAAGCGGGAATCTAGTCAAACGTCGCAGCCACTGGATTCCCGCTTTCGCGGGAATGACGAGCCTTAGATCACAAATGCTTCCCGAAGAACGCCACTACCGGGTCGATGGCGGTTTGGTCAGTCTGCGTTGCTTTCTCGAAGCGGAACATCTCGATCTCACCGCCTGCGTTTTGGTAGTTGCGCACGAACCGGTCGGGCTCATTTAAATCTGCGCCGCTATCGATGTCGCGGTAATCGTGCACCGGGTCCGGCTCTCCCTGAACCCAGAGCACCGGTGGTGTCTCGACCGCCTCACCATTTTCCAACGCCACCATTGGGTTGCCGTCGGTCATATTCTTCTCCGTCACCCAATAGAGGTCGTGGCGTTCCGGAATATCACCGATCCAGCTCGGCGGACTTTCCTTCGCCCGTTCGCGGTGAGCATGGCGATAGCGGGACAACGGGTTGATCACCGGCCAGACCATCGCGACGGCGGCGACCGTGGCGTCGGCGCCGTCCAGGGGGATCTCGCAATAACGCGGATCGTTTGGCCGCATTGCCGCCAACATCGCCAGATGCCCGCCGCTCGACTGACCGACGAGCCCGACGCGCGCCGGATCGATATTCAGTTTGGCGGCATTCGCCTTCACCCAGCGCACCGCGTAGTTGATATCCGCATTCGAGGTCGGATAACCATCGCCCGCGTGGCGGAAATCGAGAGCGCCCGCCGTAATACCCGCCGCCGCCAAAGCATTGTCGCGAGTACCGCATTCATCGATATGCCCCTTGCACCAGGCACCACCGTGCAAATCGAGCACCACGGGAAATGGCCCGGCGCCGACCGGTGTGTGGAGCCTCAAGGTCATCTTACGATCCGTTCCGGCTAGGATATCGATATCCTCGACCGTCTGCGTCAGGCTCTCGTTCGGCATATCCGATACTCCCCTATTCCTCGCCGCCGACGGCAATATTATCGTAGACGCCCACGCCCTGGACGATAAGGAATTTTGCTGGGCCGTCATTCTCGCCGTGGACGTAATGCGCGACCTTGGGCGGCACCTCGCAGCGCTCACCCGGATTGAGCACGTAATTGTTCCGAGGGGCCCGCGTCTCAACCACCATTGGCCCTTCGAGACAGACGAAGGAATCCGTGATTTCGCTGTGATAATGCCACGGGATGCAGTCGCCGGGCCCAAGGGTCAGCACACTAACCCGCATATCTTTGCCTTCCATGACGGATTCGCGGTCCGCGATCTTCGCCATCTCATACGGTTTGACTTCCATTTTTCCCTCCAGACAATTCGGCATACTATCCTATATTGTGATATAAGTATCGGCGAATGATTGGTTAGGAGGCGACCGTGAGCAGCGCTGCGTATGATATGATCGAAGAGTGCGTTCCCGCAAAAGTGCGCTATATCAATGCTAACTGGAAAGACCGGGACGAAAGCCCCCGCATCGGGTCGCGTGAGAGCCGGCGCGCGGCGACATCGTTCCAGGATGTCCAAGTCCATGACGCCCGACCGCGCCTCGAAACGGGTGAACTCAACCTCGACCGTAACGGCTTCACGCTGACCCAGCACGAAAGCGCCGTCGACAACTTCCGTGACGACGAGGAAGTCGAACGCGTGTATCACCGCGAGATGGAGGCTTTGCTCCGCCGCGTGACAGGTGCCGACCACGCTTTCGCGCGCAGCCATTTAGTGCGCACGGAACAACCGATCGATTTCAACGACGGCTACGCCCGCTTCGTCCATTGCGACTACAACATGAAGCGCCTGCAGGAGATGTCCGAAACGGTGCTGGAGACTCATGGGGTGGAGCCGCAGAAAAACTGGATTTACGTCTGGTACAATACCTGGCAGCCCTTCGATAACCCCGTCGAGAACAACCCTCTCGCTTTTATCGATTGGGAAAGCCTGCCGATGGACGACATCATCGACTATTATTACACCGGCCGGGACAACGACAGCTTGGTTGCGGCACCTGTCTATAGCGGCGCGCACAAGTGGTGCTATTTCCCGGAGATGACCACCAATGAGGTTATCGTCCTAAAGCAAATGGACGGTCGCCCTGGCGATCGCTCCGTTTATTGTCCCCATACGTCTTTCGATTATATAGGCGACGATATCGGTCCCCTGCCACGCCGCAGTATCGAGACACGGCTGCTGACGGTCTTCGAAACAAAATAACGACACATGGTGATGAGTGTGAGTGATACAAATCCGGATTTAGCCCCGGTGGCGGACAGCGCCGTCGTAACCCATTCGGTTCCTGTCATCGACCTTGGCGGCGCCGAAGGTATGCAAGACCCGGCAACGGCCGCGCGAATCGCGGGTGAGATCGGTGATGCGTGCCGCGAATGGGGCTTCTTTCAAGTCATCAATCATGGCGTTGATGCAGAGCATTTGGACCGCGTCTGGCAAACCATTCGGGAGTTTTTCGCCTTGCCCCGCGGAGAAAAAAGGGGGCTGAACCGAAACAGCGAAAACCCGTGGGGCTATTTCGACCGCGAGCTGACGAAGAACCAGCGGGACAAGAAGGAAATCTTCGATATTGGGCCGGAAGTCGATGCGGGTGCATTGTCTGACGATCCGTTCTCCGGAGCCACGCCTTGGCCCACTAACCAGCCCACGTTCGAGTTCGCCATGCGTGCGCATTTCAAAATTTGCGAGAAACTCTCCATGACGATGGTTGAAGCCATCTGCCTCAGCCTCGATCTACCGCGCGACAGATTGATGCAAAGTTTCGAGCCGACCCATACCAGCTTCCTGCGTCTCAACTATTACCCCGTCGAAGACCCGCTTTCGGATTTACTGGACGAAGTGCGCGACGACGCAGACCTCGGCATTCATCACCACAGCGACGCAGGCGCCGTCACCATCCTCATCCAAGATGATGTTGGCGGATTACAGGTCTTCAAGGACGGCTATTGGTACGACGTGGAGGCTATTGCGGGCGCTTTTGTGGTCAATATCGGTGACATGGTCCAGGTTTGGTCGAATGACGAATATCGCGC
>JBMYRC010000254.1:0-3026 GCA_049601975.1 Alphaproteobacteria bacterium
CAGAAATTTGTCTCCGTATATTCCGCAGTTTGCAATCACTTCAACCACGAAAGACATCTCATCTCACGAGACGAATTTAAGGGAAGACGTGAAGCTAGACTTGTCGAGTGGCAGCAAGTTTCTGCTGCATAAACCGCCACATTTGATCGGCAAACTGAGACGAGTTTGCGTTCTTCTGACAGCACCATCGACGCGTATGGTGAGAAATAGACGCATACGTTACAATCGGCATTGAGCTATCTACCTCTAGCCAAACGCAACGAATCCCGAGGATATCCCATGGCCCGCGTCCCTGTATTGAAGTCTCCGGACGAACTGACCGGCGAAGCCCGCGACATCGCGGAGAAGATCGTCGATACCCGCAAAGCGCTGGATGGCCCTTTCTCCGTCTGGATGCACGCCCCAGAATGGGCCGAGCGCGTCGCCCATCTGGGGACGATGGTCCGCTGGGAAGGCACGTTGGAACTTCGGACACGCACCCTCGCCGCTCTTGTCGTCGGCCGGCACTTCCAGGCACAATATGTGTGGGGCATCCAAGGTGTAATTGGTGCGGAGCGGGGTGTTCCGCGCGCTACGATCGACGCGATTCGTGACGATCGATCCGATGGTATTCCGCCGGAGGACCTGCAGATCATCGATTTCACCCAACAACTGGTGCGCGCGAACCGCGTCGACGAGGCGCTCGCGCAAGCGGTCATGAAGCGGCTCGGCGCCGATCAATATGTGCAATTGACGACCTGCATCGGTTACTACGCGATGCTGGCGATGACGGTAAACGGGGTCGAACTAGAGCCGAACCCGGATCACGAAGCCCTGGAGGTCTGAGAGCGCGCCTCTACCGCACTCCGGCTGCATTCAAATTACTCCGCGGGGCGACAACTTGCCCCGGAGCAAAGATCGGCCAACCTTGTTTTAAAGAATACGGTTAAAATAAATTTGGCCAATACAGCTGTTTCATACTAGGCCGTTGTGTTTTCTGCTGGCAATTGAGGCAACGAAAATTGACGAAATTGCAGACTTATTACGTCGCCAGCGCGTGGCATGGTCCCGAGATGGCGGCGCGCCATGATTGGATACACCAGTTTTCCGAAGATGAAACTTTGGAATTGGAAGCGGCATCCGATGCTGTCGCAAACCGTGAGATTATCGAATTAAGCAGAACCGATTTTGAACTACCCTTGCTCGATCGATTACTGTCAAAAATCCGCGCGGAAGTCGTCGACGGCCGCGGGTTCGCGTTGCTGCGTGGATTACCCGTCCAAGAGTGGCCGCTCATACGCACCGCCTGCGCCTATTGGGCGATTGGTTCTCGGATCGGCATTCCCGTCAGCCAGAATCGTGTTGGCAATTTACTCGGTCATGTCACAGATGTTGGTGGCAACGCCCATCACCCCAATCAACGAGGCCATCAGTCCGCCGATGCCTTAGCCTTTCACACGGATATAGGGGCTGAGATTGTTAGTCTGCTTTGCCTAAAAGAGGCACGCTCGGGAGGGGAATCCGCTCTGGTTAGCGCCGCGGCTGTGTGGAACGAGTTGGTCGCCGAGAGACCGGATTTGGCGGAGGAATTAACCCGCCCTTCATACTTCGACCGTCGAAATGAGATCGTGGATGGCCAAGACCCTTGGTACAAGATGCCGGTATTTTCCCCCATCGATGGGCACGTCGTCGCCAGCTTTACCCCTGAATTCATCCGCAGCGCCCAACGCTTTGAGGATGTGCCTCGTATGTCGGCTCGTCAGAGTGAAGCGCTTGATATGGTGAAAGCACTTGCAAATGATCCCCGCTTCAAACTCGGAATGGACTTTCAGCCCGGCGATATTCAGTTCGTGAACAATCTGGTGTTGCTTCACAGCCGAACGGAATATGAAGATTGGCCGCAAGCTGAACGCAGGCGGCATCTATTGCGCCTTTGGCTTAGCGTGCCTGACGGATGGCCAATTCCGGATACCTTTCATGCGCGCTACGGCACTGATCCTCTCACCGGTCGGCCGCAAGGCATAAATTTACCGCCAGGCGTTACACTTAATGCGCCCCTGACGCCGCCGGTATTGCGCACCTAGTTGGTTATTGAAATAAAAAAGATTCAAAGGGAAAGCATCGTATATGACTGTGTCTGTTGATACTGCCGTCGCGCGAATGATCGCATCGCGGAAGAGTGGGCAAAAAATCGCCCCTTTATCGGACGAAGGTGAACTGTCGATTGAGGATGGATACACCATTCAAGATGCTTTTCGAGCCGAATTAATCAGCCAAGGACAAAAACCAATCGGCTGGAAACTGGCCGCGACCGGGCCGGTGGGCCGCGAGCTACTCGGCGTGCCTGAACCGATCTTCGGGTTCTTGTTTCCTGAGTCCTACGCCAATGGCGCCGAAGTTTCCGACGCCGGATTTGTCGAACTTCATGTAGAGGCGGAGGTCGCTTTTCGATTGACGCACGAACTGGCCGGACCGAACGTGGATGCAACCACGGCAAAACGCGCGGTCGAATGCGCTATTCCGGCGTTTGAACTCGCCGATTTATCTTTCACCAGCATGCCTCCTCCCGCCGATATGATCGCCAATGGTGCACTGGGGGCCGCCATACTGCTTGGCGAACCCATCGCACTTGATGACGCTATGGACCTGTCCCAAGAAACCATAATCTTCGAGCAGAACGGCCAGATAGTCAGCACAACACAGGGCAAGGACATCATGGGCGATCCGCTAAACGCACTCGCATGGCTTGCCAACCGACTGGCTGATAGAGATGAACACCTGCAGCCTGGCGATATTGTCATGACTGGCGGCGTCTCGAAGTTAATCCGGCCTAATGTCGGGGATGTGTTAAGCGCGAACTTCTCACGACTGGGGAAGGTTCACATGACTATTGCCGAGTAAACAGACCCGATACGGATTTCAACGGAACATTCGGTTCGCCCCCCTGAATCGATGACAACCCAAACCATTCCAACCCTTTGATGATCAACCGACCGACGACGATCGATCCCATTCTCGTCAGCGCAACCGAGCAGATGTCGAAGCGC
>JBMYRC010000255.1:0-2951 GCA_049601975.1 Alphaproteobacteria bacterium
AGCATGCTTACATCACCGGTCGCAGCGCGGGGAACCAAAATGGCCATTTTCATAAATTGCCAAAGGTCGTTTGAGCACCAGTCGCTGCCGAGAGACACGTTTAGGCCGGTTGGGTAAACTTTCTCCATCGGTGGAAAATATCCGCGTTTGGCGACGTGATAGCTGGTGTGTGACAGCGTGGCGCCGCTTTCCGCCAAAATTTCAACATCGTTTTCATTCATAAAGACGCAATGGATTGCTATAGCGTCCGGTGCGAGCACTCCGCTCTCAATCCCGATATCCATCGGCCGTTTGCCATAAATCTTGAGAGTGAATTCTGTCTCTCCCGGTACTTCGGCAATGTGCACGTTCATCCCGGTTCCGAGCTTATCCGCGAGCTCGCGGCTCCGAGTCATACCTTCCAAGGAAGTGTAACCGGGGCCGCCCGGCGAAATCCGCGTCGTAATGCGCCCGTTCTCTTTGCCGTGCCAAGTCTCGAACAGTTCGACGGCGCCATCCATAGCCCGCTCCAACCGATCCGTCCTCCAGGGACGTTCCATCGAATCCGCATTGAGACCGCCGATCCCGATTTCGACTAACATTTCGCTGAGGCTCGCGCGGATGCCGATATCGCGTACAGCGGGGGCAACATTGACCTCGCGGTGCCAGGTGTTCGCAAGGGTCGTGGTGCCACTCATGACCATTTCCATCGCGTTCATCAGGCAACCGAAGTAGACATCGTCCTTGTCTCGGCATTCCGCCAAGATAGGCAATGCCCGATTGAACAAGCCTGATCCGGCTCGGCCCGGTGTATCTTCTGTAATGCCTTTCAGATAAGCCCCAATCAAATGGATATGTGTATTAATGAGGCCAGGCAAAATTGCGCGATCCTTCGCGGAGACCGTTTTGTCTGCAGCGAAGCCAATCGCATCGAATCCGCTGGCCTCTCCGACATAGATGATACGGTCGTCCTCGATCGCGACGACACCATTTTCGACGACTCTGTCGCGCTGGTCCATCGGCACGACATACCCGGCGTTGAAGACAGTGCGGGCCATCTAGACGGGTCGCGCGGCGGTAATGCGAATTTCGATTAGGTGAGCCGGGTTCGCCATGTCCGCGCGGACACAGGATCGCGCGGGTGGATGGTTTGGGTCGATCCAGTCGTTCCAGACCGTGTTCATGGCGTCATAGTCCGACATGCGTTTCAGCCAAACTTGGGCGAACAGCACCTGTGAGATGTCGCTTCCTGATTCCCCAAGGTGCGCGTCGAAGATGTCGAAAATCTGTCTTGTCTGTCCTTCGATGCCCAGACTGAGGTCTGTGGCCAGACAACACGAAGTCATCCACTCCCCTCGCGCCATGCCGAGACAGATGGACGGAACCCCGTTACCATCGATGATGCCGTAGCGTTCGGTCTCCACGGCCTTAACTCTTGACGACGGCGGTGACGGCAATCTCGACCAGGCAATTTGGGCGATACAGTTCACCGCTGACGCAGGTGCGGGCAGGAGGCGCTTCAGCATCGACCCAGTCGTTCCAGACCGCGTTCATGTCCTGGAACCGTGCCATATCTGCGAGCCAGATGTGGACGGTCAATGTGTTGTCTTTATTTGTGCCTGCGTCTGCGAGCAATCCGTCGATAATCCGAAGCGCTTCGCGGGTCTGTGCACCGACGTCGCCAGTCAGGTCCGACGCCGTGACACCCGACAAGAAAAGCGTGTTGTTGTGAATCACGCCCTGGCTGATCAGCGGGCCGTGTTCCGAGGTCGTGCCGAAGCGGTGGATGCCCATCTATTCTGCCGCCGCAGCGTTGGCATTGGCGAAGGCGGGCATGACGTCCTCGCCAAAGCGTCGCATGGAGGCCAAATTCTGCTCCTGGCTCATCTCGCCGAAACCGGTCTGGCAAAGCAAATGCTGCACGCCGACGTCACGCAATTCGGCCACTTGTTCCTGCACCCGCTTCACTGATCCGTAAAGTGAACCGGTTTCCAGTACAAAGGGAATCGCAGTCGAATCCGGTATCGCAGGGTCAGTCCAGGCATTCAGCATAACGGGATCAATTTCGAAATCTGCCGGATTATACTCTTCGCGCACATGCATCATGTGCTCGCGCGTGTGTAATAAGAGTGCCGACAATTCGTCCTCCGCCTGGGCATCGCTCTCAGCGACATAAACGTTTCGCCAGAGCGCGCTTTGCGACAGCAGTTTAGTGCGGGTTGCGGCGTCGTGCCCTCCTTCATCGAGCCCGGCTTCGTATAGTTCCCAGCGTTCTTTGATCTTGTCGACCGGGAGGCGTGCGGTGAGGATCGGAATTCCGAGCCGTCCACATTCTGTAAACGATCCTGGAGATATCACGCTGCGCCACAGTGGCGGCCCCGGTTGCTGGACCGGCTGCGGGCGCAATGCCGGGACATGGATGTCGAAATACTCGCCTTTGTAGGTAAGTGGCGATTCCGTCCAGATGCGATTCAGAATCTCTGTCGCTTCCTCCATCCGCTGGCGGCTGTCATGACTGCGCAGGCCATGGCCGACGAATTCGTACTCGTTGAAGACGGTGCCCTTGCCAACTCCGACATCGATGCGCCCGTGGCTTAGATTGTCGAGCAATGCCAACTGTGTGGCGAGGCGCACCGGATGGTGAAACGGCATTTGGACGACAGCGAAGCCGATGCGGATATGCTCTGTCTTCATCGCGATGGCGGCCGCAAAGGTCAGCGCGTCGTTGTAGACGCTCTCGCCGGTAAAATAATGCTCAGTTAGCCAGACATCACCGAACCCGAGCCGTTCAGCTTCTTGAACTTGAGCGATCTGCTGGTCGATGCGAGCGGAGTCTTCTTCGGGCGAAGGGGAGAGAGCGAGAGTGAGCCAACCGAATTTCATGAGATATCTCCACGAGCAGATAATTTTTTAAAGTTAAGCATGTTGAGGGGGTGAAACAAAAACTAAACCGGATGTGCCCGCGGGTTCTT
>JBMYRC010000256.1:0-2927 GCA_049601975.1 Alphaproteobacteria bacterium
GAAACGCGAGATGGCCGCCCCGAGAATGACCGATCAAGTCAACCGGTCCCAAACCCAGCCCTTCGACGAACGCGATCACATCGTCCACATGCTGCGCCATTTTGAACATGCCGCCTTGGCCGTCCCACTGTTCGGGGAAATAATGGCGGAGGCTCGGGACGATCAATCGATGGTTCGACGACAGAGGGCTCAATACCGCTGCCCAGGCCCGAAAATCATTCAGCGAGCCGTGTACGCAGACCAAAGGCGTTCCCTGCCCGATGTCGAGATAGGCCATGTCGTAATCGTTGACGCGAAGGGTTTTCATTAAACTTTCCTCACTCGCCTTCGCCAAAGAATTCGAGCAACCGAGTGTTCAGAAACTCCGGCGCTTCCTCGGGCACGAAATGGCCGCAATCCGGCACCACTTCGCTACGCACGTCGACGGCGACACGCTTCAAGGAGTCTTCCGTCTCCGGCCCACGGCCTCGACCGTGGGGATAACTGGTCCCGCCGGATACGGTCAGTACCGGCATCGGAAGTTTCTGGTGCGCGATATTGGCCTGATTGTCGACGACATCCTGTGCCGCCGCCCGATAGAGACTGAACCCGGCGCGCATCGCACCTGGTTGGGAATACGTGCGCACATACTCCGCCAAATCATCCGCGTCGATGGCGTCCGGGCGATAGGCAAAGGTGCGATAAAACCAAGCGAGATAGATATCCTCTCGCCCCGCAGTAAGCGCTTCGGGAAGGTCCGGCGTCATATGGAACTGATGATGCCAACGCCGACCGCCTTGCGAGAAATCGCCACCACAGCCGGGGATCGGCACATCGATAATGGCCAACTTTTTCACCGCTTCCGGATGCGCCGCCGCGATCGCATAGGCCGTCGGCCCGCCCCAATCGTGCCCCACGAGATAGAAGCTCTCGTGGCCAAGCACTTCGTTCACCACGCGCCAAATATCATTGCCGATGGTTTTCTTGTCGTAGCCCGACGCCGGGCGCGAACTGTCGCCAAGGCCACGCATATCCGGCGCGATCACGGTATACTTTTCCGCCAGAGCCGGTATCTGATGTCGCCACTCCCACCATGTCTGCGGGTAACCGTGGATCAACACCACCGGCGGACCCTCGCCCGCGGTCACGTAATGCAGCAATACTTCGCCGAGATCAGCGTAATGATGAGTGACCCTCGGGTCGTTCGGTGATTTAAGGCTCATGCGTTATCTCCTGACCACAGGCTCCACACCGCGAGCAGAGGCACATTCGTGGAGCGCATGCCGTGGATGATATTGGGGACGTTGTGGACGAACCCACCGACGCCAGGTGCGCGGAATTCACCCTCCGCGTTTTGCTTCCATTCGCCGGGTGATAGCACCGTGTAGATTTCCTCCGGCGGGTGGCGATGATCCGGATAGCGGGTCTCTGGTGCTAATAGGCTCATGCCGATACGGATATCGTCACGAGCTTCCAACCCGCCCTTGCCGACGACAACCGCATTGGCGTGACGTGCTTTGAAAGTGTCATCGTCGTTCTCGCCATTGGGACGGATTACCCACATCAAGCGCGGCGCAATCTCCGCCAAGGCCTCCGCGAGGGCAGCTACGGGTCCATCTTCGCCGCGCGCGCGCTCCAAGGCATGGTTGAGATGTTTGCAGACCGGCATTCGGATCGGGTCAGGTGTCGCTTCTTCGCCCGGCACGGCATTTGCGGCACCGAATATTTTCCCCGCCACGACCAGGGCATCGGCACTCGCACCCGAAGCGGCGAATGCATCGCGCGTCGCGTCTATGAATGTTTGTAACTCTTGTGATCTTCCCATTGTCCCATCCCCTCAAACAAACGTTAGCAGTCGTCTCGGCGTTTCCACCGTAATGCGCTGGATCTCCGCTTCCGAGAAATTGCGCCGCCGCATCATCGGCAACACGTTCTCGAAGATATGGCCATAGCCATGCCCCCCGAAGGTGGAGAGCCGCGTCTTGTAACAGATATCGTGCGAGATCGCGATTTGGTCGAGGTGTCCGCGTTCGATTAGCCGTCTGATCCAGCACAAGCGTTCCGCATCATTCGGCAGGTCGACCTTGAAATTCAAGGCATAGAAGGACTGCTCCTGCCCGAAAAGATCGAGCTCAATCACACATCCGGTATCCGCCAAACGAAACAAGCGCTCGTCATCGAAGACGGTTCGGTCGATATGGCTGATGATCAGACGCGACATATCCCCGCCGCGCGCAGCCACAAACTCTGCCACCTCCTGCGGCTGGCCCGCATCGCGTCCGGGATGCACGTTGAGCGCGGCCCCGGTTTCCTTCTGTGCGATCAAGGCGCCTTCCATGACCCGCTTCTCCAGATCAGTCCAAGGTGATTGGCAGCCGATTTCGCCAATCAATCCGGCGCGTACATTGCTACCCCATGCTCCCTCATAAATTTGCGCAATCATCTCCGCCGCAAAATCGTCAACGGAGCGGCCCTGGTTCGCCGGGTCTTGGTATTCGTCCACATAGTGGCCGCATCCCATTACAATGTGAGTATCCGTCGCTGCTGATATCCTGACTAAGCCTTCCGGATCGGGCTTCAATCCACCAACGGTCAACTCCACGATCGTGCGCCCGCCGGCCGCCCGCATTTCCGCAACTTCCTTGGTCGCGATTTCCCGGTCGAATAGAACCAAGTTGCGGGGTACTTTTCCCCTTGCCCCGTAATTCACGTGCCAACAGTTACAGAGATTGATTTCCGGCCCCTGGTCCGGGTCCGCCTGCATCTTCGGCGTGCGGATATCCCAAAGCAGATGCTCGTGCATTAGGGTCGGCCCAAGCTCCGTCGGATCGATCAATCCAAGGACGGTCTGCGCCTTTCCCGTCAGGTCCTCGCGCGACAATTTGGTCATTTCAGGCAAACGGATCGTTCGACGGATCGCGGTTCCAGATGTATTCCATGAACCGCGC
>JBMYRC010000257.1:0-2925 GCA_049601975.1 Alphaproteobacteria bacterium
GCTCAGGATGAGGCCATTAAAAAAACCATCCCGTTCTAAAGACCTCATCCTGAGCCTGTCGAAGGAGGAGCTCCCGGCGCCCGTCATTCCGGACGGCGCGTCGCGCCGATCCGGAATTATGGCCTGAGCACCAAATACCGGCACTGAATCTCATGGAGAGCCTCAGGCTATAATTCCGGGTTCCCGCTTCGCGGGCCACAGAATGACGACTGGTGGATGAATTATAGGTTCAAAAACGCGCCGCCATTCGAATGGATCGTCTGGCCTGTGATGTAGCTGGCGCCAGGGCCGACAACGAAGCGGATCAGGTCGGCCATGTCTTGTGGTGCACCCAGGCGTCCCAGTGGGATATTGCTGGCGTTGAGATTAAGCGCGGTGCGGGGTGCTGATGACGGGTTGCCTTCACGGACCGTGTCGTAGGTGCCGACCACGACTTGATTGGCGCGGATGCCGTATTGGGCGAGGTCCAAGGCCAGCCCTCTCACGAACCCATTCAGGCCCATTTTCGCCGCCATGGTGTGAGCGCGCGTGGGCGAGCCGCGAGTGGAACTCATGCCGCCGACACCGATAATCGACCCGCCGCCCCGCGTCTTCATCGACGGCAATACGGCCTTCGCCAGATTGAACATGCCGTAGACCGAAATATCGACAGTGGTCGAGAAGGTCTCTAAGGTCATGTCCTCGAACGTCGTGTTGTTCCGCACGGCGGCGTTATGAACCATGATATCGATGCCGCCGAATTCCTTTACCGCCGCTGCCGCCATGGCGTTGACCGCGTCCGCGTCGCGCACGTCGGCCATGAAGGGAATGGCTTTGCCGCCCTTGGCGCGGATACTTTCGACGACCTCCTCGCAGAGGTCCTTTGCCTGCACTGAGTTGATCACGAGCGCGGCCCCGGCTTTCGCCAATTCCTCCGCCGTCGACCGGCCGATATTGCGGGCACTGCCGGTGACGATCGCCACCTTGCCATCGAGTTCGTTGACCATGTCGACCATTATTTCTGTCCTTCGTCTGTTCCGTTTTGCAGATGATGTAGCTTGGAACAGGCTTCGCGTCACATAATTCAACGAAGAGATATCAAATTCATTTTTTTAGGATCGCCCGCCCATGACCATCCCATTTCCTATCGATCTTGGTGAAGACCAGCGTACGATCCGCGATCTGGTCCGGCGTGTCGCCGAGGAACGCGTGGCGCCCCGTGCGGCGGAGATCGATGCGACCGGTGAGTACCCGCAAGATATGTACGATCTGTTGACGGAACTCGGTCTGTTTACCCTGCCGTTTCCGGAAGTCTATGGCGGGGCGAACAGCATGTTGTCTTCCTGTGTCGCGGTCGAGGAGTTTGGCCGGGTTTGCTATAACACGGCCTATTTATTGGTGGTGCAGTGGACGCCCTTTGGCGCAATTCTCGCGGGCGGCACACAGGAACAGAAAGAGCGCTTTCTGCCGGGCCTCGCCAATGGGGAGTTGCGGGCCGCATTCTCGCTAACCGAACCGCAGAGCGGCTCAGATGTTGCTGGAATCAAGACCAGGGCGACGCGGGTCGAGGGCGGATACCGGCTCAATGGCGGCAAAATATGGTGTACGAATTCCGCCGTCTCCGACTTTATCGTTGTCGCGGCGAAGACGGGAGAAGGCGACGAACGGGGTGCGGTCAACTTCTTCATCGTCGAGGCGGGAATGGAAGGGTTCAGCGTTGGGCGAAAGGAAGATAAGCTCGGCGCGCGGGGCGTGCCATCGTCAGCAATCTTCTTCGAGGATATCTTTATCCCGGAGGAAAACCGTCTCGGACCTGAAGGAGAAGGCTTCAAGATCGTCATGGAGGCGTTGAACAAATCGCGACCGATCATCGCGGCCCGCGGCGTAGGGCTGGCCCAGGGGGCCATCGATCATGCCCAAGCGTTCATCTTAGAGCGCCACGCCTTCGGCCAGCCGGTGAGTGACTTCCAAGGAGTGCGATGGATGCTCGCCGATATGCAAATCCAGACCGAGGCGGCGCGCGGGCTCGTCTATAAGGCCGCCGCGGCAGTCGATGCCGGGCTTGAGGGCAATGAATTGGCGATCCAAGCGGCCATCGCGAAATGCCACGCAACGGACACGGCGATGCAGGTAGCGACGGATGCGGTGCAGTTGTTCGGCGCGTCCGGCATATCCAACGAATATCCGATCAATCGCTATTTCCGGGATGCAAAAGTGTTGCAGATCGTCGAGGGCACCAATCAAATTCAGCGCAATATAATATCGCGGGTTATGCTGCGGTGAAGATGAACGGCTCGGGCATCATCTGGATTCTCGGGTTGTTGACCGCGTTCGGGCCGATGTCGATCGACATGTATTTGTTGAGCCTGCCGCGAATTGCGGAGGATCTCGCGGTAGGGCCTGGGGATGTGCAGCTGACCTTGAGTGCGTTCTTCCTCGGCTCCGCCGTCGGGCAGCTCTTCTATGGTCCATTGTCGGACCGGTTTGGCCGCCGTCCGATGCTGATCGGTGGGATCGCCCTCTATATCGTCACCAGCGCGTTTTGCGCCCTGAGCACAAGTATCGAAGCCTTGATCGTCTTCCGCTCCTACATGCGCTCGGCAGTGGGGCGGGAATTGTGATCGCGCGAGCGGTGGTCCGCGATCGATTTGATACGGCGGGCGCGGCGCGCGCGCTATCGTTGATGATGCTGGTCATGGGGGTCGCACCGATGTTCGCGCCGCTGATCGGCGGGCAAATTCTCACCGTGTTTGGTTGGCGCGCGATCTTTTGGTTGCTCACCGGCTTTGGTGTGATTTGCCTTCTGGCAGTGCTGCTGCGGCTTCCGGAGAGCAATCCGCCGGATCGCCGGATACGGGCCGGGCTCGTCGAGCAATTGCGCGGGTTTGGAGAGATTTTGTCGAACCGCATGGCGCTCGGATGTATCCTCTCGGGCGGTTTCGCGTT
>JBMYRC010000258.1:0-2821 GCA_049601975.1 Alphaproteobacteria bacterium
CATTCCAATAAGACGGGATCGTCGCCGCATCACGGCGCATTAGGCGACCAGCGCTCTCTTCGGGAAACCGCAGACTGTCCTCAAGCAACACCCGGTCTTGCGCCGGCATCGCTTCCAGGACTTCCTGTTGATCCGTCGCCTCCAAGCTCTCGATAAAACCGACGGCATCGTCGTGTTCAAGCTCGACAACGACATTGGCGAGCGCCGCGTTATCGATGTTCTCGATGATATCTTCGCGGACCGCATCATCGAGATGGGTATATGTTTTGGCTTCTAGAGAGGTGCCGAGACTTTCAACAAGGAAATCGCGCTCGGCACCCGGCAGTTGTTCAAGCTGGTCGGCCATATCGGCTGCGTGAAGCAGGGCCACCACCTCATCGCTACGACCTTCTTCCAATGCCTCATGTACCCGGCGAACAAGTTCGCCGGTTATGCCGTAAAGGCTAATCAGCCTCTCTTTATCCTCGGCATCGCGTACATGAACATCCGTCACGTTGTCTCCGTCCTTTTTTACTCAGCAACCGCAGCTTGGGCTTTGTTCACCGCCAACGCCGTCATATTGACGAGCCCGCGCGTGGTGACCGATGCGGTCATCACATGCGCCGGTTGCGCCGCCCCAACCAATATCGGTCCGACAGGCAGCCCGTCGCCCATTACCTTAAGCAGATTGTATGAAATATGCGCGGCGTCGAGCGACGGCATGATCAGGAGATTGGCGCTCCCTTCCAGCGCATTCCCCGGGAAGACCCGTTCGCGCATACGCTCGTTAATCGCCGCGTCCGAATGCATTTCACCTTCGACCTCTAAATCCGGGTGATTACGCTGTAACAGCTGAACTGCGCGGCGCATTTTCCGAGCAGACGGGAGGTCCGTCGTCCCGAAATTCGAATGCGAGAGGAAGGCCACTTTCGGCTCAACACCAAATCGTCGTACTTCCTGAGCGCAAAGCAGCGCCATTTCGACCAACTCGTCGACATCCGGGTCTTCAGAGACATGGGTGTCGGCAATGAAGACAACCCCCTTCGGCATGATCATCGCGATCATGGTCGAGAGGTCCTTGACGTCCTCGCGCCGACCAATGATCTGGCGGACCGTCATCAAATGGCGTTGGAACTGTCCGAAAGTACCGCAAAGCATGGCATCCGCTTCACCCATCTTCAGCATCATGGATGCAATTGCCGTCGTGCTGGTACGAATGACGCTACGCGCCATTTCCGGTGAGACACCGCGTCGTGCCTGCAGATTGTGATATTCGCGCCAATACTTCTGATACCGGTCGTCATTCTCGGGATCGACCAGATCGAAATCTTGATCGATGCGAATGCGGAGCCCCAATTCTTCAAGCCGGGTTTCCACAACCGCGCGTCGCCCGATAAGTATCGGCTTGGCAATGCCTTCATCGATGATCACCTGCGCAGCATGAAGGACCCGGCGTTCCTCACCCTCGGCGTAGACGACCCGTTTTGGATCGGCAATGGCCCGGTCCATCACCGGTTTCATCACGTTGCCGGAGCGCCAGACGAATTCGTTCAGCTTCTGGACATAAGCTTCCATGTTTTCGATGGGCCGCGTCGCCACACCACTATCCATCGCCGCTTGCGCCACGGCGGGTGCGATTTCGCTAATCAACCGCGGATCAAACGGTTTGGGAATCATGTAGCCCGCACCAAAGCTCAGGCTCTCGTCACCATAGGCTTGCGCCACGACATCCGAACTTTCGGCCCGCGCCAGATTAGCAATCGCCTTCACGGTCGCGATCTTCATTTCCTCGTTGATCGTCGTGGCGCCAACATCGAGTGCACCCCGGAAAATGAACGGGAAACAAAGGACATTATTCACCTGATTGGGGAAGTCCGAGCGACCGGTGGCGATAATCGCATCCGGACGTGCTTCTTGCGCGACATCGGGCATGATCTCGGGCACCGGATTAGCCAAGGCCAAAATGAGCGGATCCTTCGCCATGTTCTTTAGCATGTCCGGCTTCAAGACATTTGGTGCGGACAGACCGAGGAAAACATCGGCCCCATCAATAACGTCGGCCAACGTCCGATGATCGGTCTTTTGCGCATACCTGCCCTGCTTCGCATGCATCTCGTTCTTGCGCCCTTCGTGGATCACACCGTCCTTGTCCGTTGCGAATATATTCTCGATTGCAACTCCCATATCGACGAGTAGATCGAGACAGGCAATCGCTGCCGCACCGGCACCCGAAGTGACGATTTTCACCTCTTCTATCTTCTTGCCGACGATATGCAGACCGTTGTAGATCGCCGACGCAACAATGATCGCCGTGCCATGCTGATCGTCATGAAAGACCGGAATATTCATCCGCTCGCGCAATTTGGATTCGATCTCGAAACACTCAGGCGCTTTAATATCTTCCAGGTTGATGCCACCGAATGTCGGCTCCATCGCCGCAGTCACCTCAACGAATCGCTCCACCTCATTGGCGTCCAACTCAATATCGAAGACATCGATCCCAGCGAATTTCTTGAACAGGACCGCCTTGCCTTCCATCACGGGTTTCGACGCCAATGGGCCGATATCACCCAACCCCAGAACCGCTGTCCCGTTGGTAACGACCCCGACCAAGTTCGCCCGCGCGGTGACCGTTGCGGCCTCTGCTGGATCCTCAACAATGACCTTGCACGCCTCGGCAACGCCGGGCGAATACGCCAACGCCAAATCGCGTTGATTCGCCATCGGCTTGGTTGCCGCTATTTCCAGCTTTCCGGCTGGCGCCCGACGGTGATAATCGAGTGCGTCCTTAACGAGATCGTCTGCCATGTTGAGCTCCCCAGTCAATTCGTGTTGTTATTGT
>JBMYRC010000259.1:0-2819 GCA_049601975.1 Alphaproteobacteria bacterium
TCTGTGCGGCGCATCAGGATCGCCATGGCATCGGCCCATCCATGGCAGAGTGAATGGGCCCTGGCACACGCTCGATTATCAAGCGCCGCGATCTGAAGCGGCACAGAAACCCAACTCTCCAACAACGCGGGATCAGCACCGGGAGCAACCAACGCCAAACGGCGACGAGCCACCGTGCGAGGCGCTCCCACACCACTCCAAAGCCACCAAGACAACGCAAATCATCAACGCTCATGAGAAATGCGGGCTAGTACTACAGTTGCGTTTATGGATTTGATGTGATTCAGTTACCCCTCTCAATGGAGGGGCGAGCGATGGCGGTTGCTGACTGGACTGGGACGGTTATCGATTGGAAGGTGGCGCTAGCGGATTTGAAACGGCTGATGGCGCCGGCATTCGGGCGTTCCGAGACCCGGGCTTCGGCGGGAGCGTTCATCGACGGGCTGTTGTCGTCGGCGGAGCGCAAGACCGGTTGGATGCTAGCCGAGGAAGCCGGCCTGGAGCGGCCGTACCGTATCCAATCGCTTCTGGGGCGCAGTTCCTGGTCGGCCGATGCGCTGCGGGATCAGGTTCGCGGCTACGTTGCGGAAGCGCTCGGTGATCCAGGCGGCGTGCTGGTGGTGGACGAGACCGGGTTCTTGAAGAAGGGCACCCATTCGGTTGGTGTCGCGCGGCAGTACTCGGGCACGGCCGGGCGTATCGAGAACAGCCAGGTTGGCGTCTTCGTG
Source organism: Alphaproteobacteria bacterium (assembly GCA_049601975.1). GTDB lineage: Bacteria > Pseudomonadota > Alphaproteobacteria > UBA8366 > UBA8366 > UBA6544. Next base: position 729 of record JBMYRC010000259.1, read on the forward strand.
TCCTATGCCAGCCGCTTCGGCCATGCATTGATCGACCGCCAGCTCTATCTGCCGAAAGCCTGGGCACAAGACGGCGCGCGGCGGGCCAAGGCATCGGTGCCCGAGGATCTTGAGTTCGCGACCAAGCCGGCGATGGCCCGCGAGATGATCACCCGCGTGCTGGACGCCGGATTGCCCTGTGCCTGGGTTCTGGCCGATGCGGTTTATGGCTCCGATTACCGGTTTCGCCGCCTGCTCGAGGAGCGCGGGCAACCCTATGTCTTGGCGGTGCGCTCGACCCATACATTGCGCTTTTTTGAGGATTGGGGGGAGGATTGGAACCTGATCCAAAGCGATCCCGCGACCCTGGCGGGTGAACTCGACGCCGGTCACTGGCAATCGCTTACGGCGGGAGAAGGCTCGAAAGGCCCGAGGCTCTATGACTGGGCCCGGATACCGCTCGGCTGGGACAAGGATGCGGGCTTCAAGCGCTGGGTGCTGATCCGCCGGAGCCAGCGTGACGCGCAAGCCTTAGCTTACTTCTTCGCCCATGCGCCGGCTGGAACGTCGCTCGCGGAACTCGCGGGCGCCGCCGGATTGCGATGGACCATCGAGGAATGCTTCCTGCGCGCCAAGGACGATCTCGGCCTCGACCATTGCGAGGCCCGCTCCTGGCACGGATGGCATCGTCACATGAGCCTGGTCATGGCCGCCGCCGCTTTCCTCGCCAAACTCTCCGCCGACCAGCGCCGCGCTGCTTTCGGTAAACGGTACAAAACGAGTCCAAGCGACCTCGACATGGCACCGGCCGCGTGACCCTGGCCACCCTGGGCTTCCTTTCCACCGCCGAGATCCGCACACTCATCGCGAAACTGATGCTCACCGCCGCCGCGCATCCCGCGTTCATATGGGCGTGGTCACGATGGCGACGACACCATCAGGCAATAGCTGCTATGTTCCATCTGAAAAAACGAACTAATCCGCAACTGTAGTACTAGAGCAGCTTTAACGAACACAGAATCATAAAAGAGGATTCTCACGGGGCGCGGCACATGATTCAGTGTCTCCAAGGGTTATTGGAGGCAGATATGGTACGTCCTTATGGTATTGAGCTTCGCCAGCGCGTCGTCGACGCGATTGATGGCGGTATGTCGGCGCGGTCGGCGGCGGCACGGTTCTCGGTGGCGCCGTCCTCGGCGATCAAGTGGCATCAACAGTGGCGGGCCGAAGGCTCGCTCGATCCGGCGCGTCAGGGTCAGCCACCGGGCTCGAAGCTTGATGCGCACGAAGCCTTCATTCTCGGCTTGGTGAACGCCGACAAGGATATCGCGCTACATGAGATCGCCGAGCGTCTGTTGGCGGCGCGCGGCGTGGCGGCCTGCCCGGCAACGGTCTGGCACTTCTTCACCAAGCGGGGTCTGACACATAAAAAAAGACGGGGCACGCGAGCGAGCAAGAGCGCCCGGACGTCCAGGCGCGTCGCCAGGACTGGTTCGACGGGCAGCTCGACCTCGATCCGGAACGGCTGATCTTCATCGATGAGACCGGGGCGAATACCAAGATGGCACGGCTTCGGGGCTGGTCGGCCAAGGGGGAGCGGTGCCGGGCTTCAATCCCGCATGGGCATTGGCGGACGACAACCTTCACGGCGGGCTTGCGGCTCTCCGGCATGGCGGCGCCGATGTTGCTGGATGGCCCGATGCACGGCACCGCCTTCCTGGCCTATGTTGAGCACGTGCTGGTCCCGGAACTGACGGATGGCGACATTGTCGTCATGGATAATCTGGCTTCGCACAAAGTGGCCGGCGTGCGCGAGATGATCGAGGCGCGGGGCGCCAGGCTGCTGTACCTGCCACCCTACAGCCCTGACTTCAATCCCATCGAGATGGCGTTCTCCAAGCTCAAGGCGGCGCTCCGAAAGGTCGCTGCCCGAACCAAGGCGGATCTCTGGGACGCCATCGCAAAGGCCATCGAGGCCTTCTCACCGACGGAATGTGAAAACTACTTCGCCGCCGCTGGTTATGATCGAGACTAAATTAAAACCGCTCTAGTGGTTCTCGTCTAACGGAAGAGTCCGTTTAGGGATTCCCAAGATGGCTCGGATTTGCGAGT
>JBMYRC010000260.1:0-2803 GCA_049601975.1 Alphaproteobacteria bacterium
TCCCCGTAATGGGTGACCCGGCCATAAGCGAGACATGCCTCATTCCCGTGAAGTGCGCACAGCAGTGTTTCCGTCGCCGCATCCGCGATGAGATCGTCCGCATCCACAAACTTGATGTAGGGCTGATCGGCCAAGGATATAGAGGCATTTGTCGCACCCGCAGACCCCTTGTTCGACTGCCCATGTATGACTGTGTTGTCCCAATCCGCCGTCAATTCGCGTACGATTTCCAGCGAACCGTCGGTCGATCCGTCATCCACGAAAACATATTGGCGCGGATAGTCTCCAGTTTGCCGCGCGATTTGACGGAGCACTGCCGGCAAATGCGGCGCCTTGTTGTAGACGGGAACGAGAAAACTAACACCGGGCAGATTTGCCATTGCGGAAACTCTATATCCCGCCGTTTTGGAGCTGATGCTCGATATGAGACAAGCGATCGTGCCCCCAGTAAGCCTCATCATCGACAAAGAAAAACGGAGACCCGAACGCGCCGCGATCGATTGCTATCTGAGTTTCCTGTTTCAAGCGATCCTTCACAGCAGGGTCCTGTGTCGCCATGATCAATGCTGCGCCATCGACACCAATACTTTCAGCCATCTCTGCGACCGCTTCGATCGGACTCAAATCGCGCCCTAGCCCCCAATGCCCATGATAGACCGCTCTCGCCAGTGCCACGGCCTTGGCCGGGTCGCTCTCAGACAGCCAATAAAAAGCTCGCATTGCTGCCAGTGAGTTCATCGGTGCGATTTCGGGGTTGGTCAGCGGTACGCCCAACAGTTTCGCGCAGCGCTCCACATCCCGGTATAAATAGGCACCCTTCATCGGGATCGTCATGTTCGGTGCACTGTTCGTGATCTTAAACGCCGCCCCCAGCATGAATGGACGCCAATTCACCTCACGCTCATATTTCGCGGCGAGTGTGTCAATTTCCAGACTCGCTAAATAGCCATAGGGGCTGGCGAATTCGAAATAGAAATCTATCGGTTGAGGATCAGCCATCCTAGCGTGTTCCTGTGTCTACCAAGGGATTTCAGCGCCATCATAATCGTAGAAACGACCGTTATCCGATGATTGCAGACCAGCGACAACGCGTCGAATACCCGTCGAGCTGTCCGGAACCGTGACCGCCGCCGTCGGCCCGCCCATCTCCGTCTGTACCCAACCCGGATGCATCGAAATGCAAATGACGCCGCGCGGCGCCAATTCCCGAGAGACACTGACCATCGCAGCGTTCAGCGCCGCCTTAGTCGAGCGGTAGAGATAGTGCCCACCTGCATTACGCGCGATACTGCCCATGACGCTGGAGATAAAGACCATTGTCTTACGATCCGACGCAGCGACATTCGCCACCAAGGCTTCCGCCACCCGGATCGGTGCCAATGTGTTGGTGCGAAACGTCTCCTCCCAGAGTCGGTAATCGATAGACCCCAGAGCTGCGTCGCGCTGACCGATCACGCCTGCATTGTTGATCAACACGTCGATGGGTCGGCCGGACAGGGCCTCAGCCGCATCGCATACATCGTCGTGGTCGGTGACATCCAACTTTAACGCATCCGGTATGCCCGCACCTTTCGGGTCTCGGCAGGTACGGATCACATCCCACCCGTCTCCTTCATATTGATCAGCCAGCGCCTTGCCGATACCGCGGCTCGCACCCGTGATAAGGACCGTCGGCATTAAGTATCCTCCGCCCGGTCACGGGTCGTGACCTCGATCTCTATTTTCATGCGTGGGTCGACCAGTTGCGCAATTATGAAGGTATTGGCGGGCCGGACCGCGCGGCAGTATTCTCCGATGACGTCAACGGTCTCTTCATAATACGCACGGTCGGCAATATAGATGACGATACGGACCACATCATCAAAAGACGCGCCAAGCTCCTTCAAACCCCAATTAATATTTCGGAAAGCTTGGTGGGTTTGCTCGACAACATCGTCGGAGATTGTGTCGTTGACGTAATCAAAGCCGACGCAACCGGACATGAAAACCATGTCTCCGTCCCGCACCCCGCGCGCATAACCGCCGCGTTCCTCGAAACGGGAGCCAGTGAAGAAAAGTTCCCTCGCCATCATCCCCCCCTAATACGGTGTGCCGTCCTTATGGACGAGCTTGCCATCTCGAACCAACATATCGACGTCCGGATAATCCGCATCGTCTTTCGGTGGCCGGTCGCCGACTTCCAAGTAGAGCACGTCCGCTCCCGACTTATTCACCAGATGATGCCCATCGCCATTATTCGCGGGAAAACCGGCCGTCATGCCGGGTCCGAGAATTTCTTCACCAGCATCGCTGATCATCGTGACCTCACCCTCGAGAATGTAGACGAATTCATCCGAATGAGAGTGCCAGTGACGTTGCGAGGACGCGGCCCCCGGCTTCAACGTCACCAAGTTTACGCCGAATTTATTGAGCCCCAGAGCATCGCCGATCTTGCGCTTCTCGCGCCCAATACACATTGCCTTAAATTTTTTAGGATAGATGGTCGTCAGGCTCGCCTCGACGGTCATCGGGTCCAGTGACTTATTCTCCGCCATTATTTCGTCTCCTCGAATAATTCGCGCCCGATCAGCATACGGCGGATTTCACTCGTCCCGGCACCAATCTCATAGAGTTTCGCGTCGCGGAGCAGCCGACCCGTCGGGCTTTCGTTGACATACCCCATCCCACCGAGGGATTGGATCGCTTCTAGTGTCATCCAAGTTGCCTTCTCTGCAGTGTAAAGCAGGACACCGGCCGCATCCTTTCGCGTCGTGTCGTGTCGGTCGCAGGCCTTAGCCACCGCATACGCGTAAGCTTTGCACGC
>JBMYRC010000261.1:0-2783 GCA_049601975.1 Alphaproteobacteria bacterium
CACATTGTAATGGGATGCGGCCACTATGTGGACGAATACCAAGACCCGGCGAACCGGGATCGTTCCGTTGACGATTTCGCGGCGGAGATGAGTGCGCAAATTTATGAGGGAGCATGGGGTAGCAATGTCTGCGCCGGATTGATTGGCGAAATCGGCTGCCAATCGCCTTGGACTGATTTGGAGAAGCGGGTCATGGAAGGCGCCTTGATCGCGCAGAAGGAAACCGGGGCCGCGCTCAACGTGCATCCCGGACGCGATGCGGGTCAGCCGCAGGAGGTGGCAGAGTTCGTGGCTGCGCATGGTGGGGATATGTCGCGCCTCATCATTAGCCATATCGATAGAACCGTTTTTGACGACGAGCGCTTGTTTCGTTTGGCGGATACCGGATGTGTGATTGAGCTCGATCTTTTCGGGCAGGAGCAGTCCTTCTATGCATTGAATTTCAAGGTCGACCTGCCGAACGATGCAGAGCGCTTGCGCTGGATCAGACGGTTAATCGAACGCGGACACCTCGATCAAATCGCGATCTCGCACGATATCTGTTACAAGACGCGGCTCTCGACCTTCGGGGGGCATGGTTATGGCCATATCTTTGAGAATGTGTTGCCAATGATGCGGCGGCGCGACTTTTCGGAAGCGGAGATCGAGCGCATTACGGTGGAGACGCCGAGACGACTGCTAACGTTTGTTTGAGGGGATAAGACAATGGGAAGATCACAAAAGCTACAAACATTCATAGACGCGACGCGCGATGCATTTGCCGCTTCGGACGCGAATGCCGATGCCCTGGCCGTGGCAGGCAAGATTTTCGGCGCCGCGAACGCCGCGTCCGGCGAAGAAGCAACGCCTGATCCGCTCCAAATGCCGGCCTGCGAGCATCTCGACGATGCCTTGCAGCGCGCGCGGGAGGAAACCGGACCCGTAGCCGAGCTCGCGAGCGCCTTGGCGGAAATCGCGCCGCGCCTGATGTGGGTTACCCGTCCCAATGGCGAAAATGACGACGACACCTTTAAAGCGCGTCATGCCAATGCGGTGGTTATCGGCGAGGGGGGCTTGGAAACCCGCAACGACATCCGCATCGGCATGAGCCTATTAGCGCCGGAGACGCGCTATCCGGATCACCGCCATCCGCCGGAGGAAATCTACACGGTTCTATCGCCTGGCGAATGGAAGCAGAACGCGGAGGGCGAGTTCCGCGCACCCGGCATCGGCGGGTTTGTCCATAACATTCCGAATATCATCCACGGTATGCGCGCGACGGACGTGCCCTTGCTCGCAGTATGGAGCTTGTGGATGGGAGATAACGCATGAGCCTTAAATCACCGGACGACCTGAGGGTCACTCATCATTACGCTGATCTTGGTGAAGTATTGCTGCATTACGTGACCGCGGGCGAGGGGCCGCCGGTGGTGCTGATCCACGGCTACCCGCAGACATGGTGGGAATGGCGACATCAGATACCGGCTCTGGCGGAAAAGTATACCGTGATCGCGCCGGATATGCGTGGCCTTGGCGACAGTTCGCGCCCGGCGTCGGGCTACGACAAGAAAACCATCGGCAATGATATTTGGCGCGTGGTGAACGAAGTGCTTGGCCACGAGAGCTTCTATCTCGTGGGGCACGATTGGGGCGGGCCGACGGCCTATGCGATCGCGGCGGCGCATCCGGAAGCGGTGAAAAAGTTGGCCATTATCGATGTGCCGATCCCCGGCTGTGGTGGCGATTTCTCGCAAGGCGGTCGGCGTTGGCATCATCAGTTCCATATGACGCCGGACCTTCCCGAAGCGCTTACTGCGGGGCGAGAGGATATCTATCTCGCTTGGTTTTATCGCACCTTTGCCTATCGCCCGGACGCCATCGACGCGGATGATTTGGCGGAGTATGTGCGCACGTATTCCCAACCAGGTGCGATGCGCGCCGGGTTCAGTCTCTATCGGGCGGCGGCACAGGATGTCGTCGACAATCAGGCCAATATCGCGCACCAGAAACTTCCGATGCCGGTACTGACCGTATCCGGCGGGACCAGTTATCCCCACGGTCGAGGCCGTGGGCCGGAGACGGAAGACTCCTTGAAGCGTGTCGCCGTCGACGTGCGTAGCGAAGTGGTGCCGGATTGCGGCCATTTCGTGCCCGAGGAAGCGCCGGAGTTTCTTAACTCCCGGTTGCTAGATTTCTTTGGTAAAGACGAGTGAGGAAAGTTTATTGAAAACACTTCGCGTCAACGATTACGACATGGCCTATCTCGACATTGGGCAGGGATTGCCTTTGGTCTGCGTACACGGCTCGCTGAATGATTTTCGAGCCTGGACGGCGGTATTGAGCCCTCTTTCGTCGAACCATCGATTAATCGTCCCGAGCCTCCGTCATTATTTCCCCGAGCAGTGGGACGGCCAAGGCGGCAAGTTCAAAATGGCGCAGCATGTGGACGATGTGATCGCTTTTGTCGAAGGGCTCGGTTTGGGCCCCGTCGACCTGATTGGCCATTCCCGGGGCGGTCATCTCGCGTTTCGAATGGCGCTGAAGCGTCCGGACCTGATCCGTAAGCTGGTTTTGGCGGAGCCGGGTGGCACGCTTGAGGATGCGCTGATGCCGGACAATGCCGATGACGGAGCGCCGGCGGCGGGCGCACGGGCGCATGTGGCGCAAGCGTCGGAGAAAATCGCGGCAGGCGATCTCGAGGGCGGGTTACGCGCATTTATCGATGGTATTAACGGGCCCGGAGCATGGGATATTCTGCCGGCGTCGGATCGACAAATGCGGAAAGATAATGCGTATACCCTGAT
>JBMYRC010000262.1:0-2652 GCA_049601975.1 Alphaproteobacteria bacterium
CCGGAACGCGGCGATGTCGCGGTGTTTAAGTATCCTGTCCGAGACAGCAATTTTGAAAAAGATTACATCAAACGAATTGTTGGTTTGCCTGGTGACCAGATCCAGGTCGTCTCCGGTATTTTACACATTAATGGTGAGCCTGTTCGCCGCTTAAAGATAGGTGAGCACACTTTCGGCGAAAAGCGGTATGGGGCGCTCAAGGTCGCGAAGTATCTTGAAACTTTGCCGAATGGCCGCCGTCATGAGTTGATCGAGGCCGAAGGCGATTTCGGCCGGATGGACAATACGCCTGAATTCTCGGTTCCCGCAGGTCATTTTTTCGCCATGGGCGACAACCGCGACAACTCTCTCGATAGCCGTTTCGGTTGGACGGTGCCGTATGAAAATTTGGTCGGACGAGCAGAGTTTCTGTTTTTCTCCAAACCGCAGGAGACTTGGTTCTTCGAGCTGTGGGGATGGCGGTTCGGACGTTTCTTCGACGGTATCGATTAGGCGCCTCGTTATCGCGTGGGTTCGCCGAACTCGATCGGGACGTGTATAAAGCAAGATATGGATGATGACTTGAAACAAGCCCTGGGGCATGAGTTTGCTTCCGAGGCGCTGCTTGAGAAGGCGTTAACCCATCGCAGCGTCGCTTTGAACGGCGGTGCCAGCTACGAAAGATTGGAATTCTTGGGCGACAGGGTTCTGGGTTTTACGGTTGCCGATTTGTTACTGGAAGCGTATCCCGATGAAGCTGAAGGATCATTGGCAAAGCGTCATGCTGATCTTGTGCGCCGTGAAACTTTGGCGGATGTCGCGCGCGAAGCGGATATAGGTCGCTATATCCGGATGAGCCGCGGTGAAGTGGATGCGGGTGGTCAAGAAAACGATGCGATATTGTCGGATGTCTGCGAAGCGCTGATCGCCGCAATGTACCGCGATGGTGGCATTGAAGTGGCGCAGAAATTCATCGCACGTTATTGGACCGACAGACTCAACGCACCGCCACGACCACCTGAAGACGCGAAAACCATCTTGCAAGAACTGGCTCAGGGTAATGGGCTGCCTTTGCCGGATTATCGAACGGTGGGGCGCGAAGGACCGGATCACGCTCCGGTCTTTACAGTGACGGTGAGCGTCGAGGGCTGGGAAGTCGCCGAAGGTAGCGGGACATCCAAACGAGTGGCCGAGCGTGCAGCCGCGCAAGCCTTATTATCGAGGGTAGGGGTGAATGTCTGAGGCATCGGGAATGAAATGCGGTTTTGTCGCGGTGATTGGCGCACCCAATGCGGGCAAGTCGACATTGATGAACCGCCTCGTCGGCGCGAAGGTGTCCATTGTAACCCATAAAGTGCAGACTACTCGCACCCGCATCATGGGCATCGTGACGCGGGATCAGTGTCAATTGGTCTTCATCGATACGCCGGGCATCTTCGAGCCCCGTCGACGCCTGGACCGGGCGATGGTCAACGCGGCTTGGCGCGGTGCGGCGGATTCGGACAAGGTTATGTTAGTGGTCGATGCGAAACGCGGCGTCATCGACGATACGCAGCGCATCGTCGACGGCTTGCGGCGCACGAAACGGACGGCGCTATTGGCCCTTAACAAGATCGATCTTCTCCCGCGTGATCAGTTGTTGGCGCTGGCCTCTCAACTCAACGATACCGGCGTGTTCGAAGAAACCTTCATGATTTCCGCCGTGAAAGGGGATGGCTGCGAAGACGTGATGGATCGCCTCACCGAAACATTACCGCTTGGCCCTTGGATGTTCCCAGAAGATCAATTGTCGGACCTGCCGCAACGTTTAATGGCGGCGGAAGTGACGCGCGAGTTTCTTTTGCTACAGGTTCATCAGGAAGTTCCCTACGCGGCGGCAGTCGAGACCGAAACCTGGGAAGAATTCCAGGATGGCAGCGTTAAGATCGATCAAACAATCTACGTACAAAGGGATTCGCAAAAGGCCATCGTTCTCGGTAAGAAGGGCACGCGGATCAAGGAAATCGGCGCGTCGGCCCGGGCAGAGTTGAGCGAAACATTCGGACGCAAAGTTCATCTCTTCATCCATGTGAAGGTTAGTGACAAATGGATGGATGATCGAGCGCGTTACAACACCTGGGGGCTCGACTTCAATGCCTGACGCGGGTCAGAATTCCTAACGATGGATTGGCAGGATGACGGCATCGTCCTGAGCCTTCGTAAGCACGGCGAATCCTCGGTCGTGGTCCATCTTCTGACGCGCGAGCATGGACGCCATTCGGGATTGGTTCGCGGCGGTAATTCCAAAAAACAACGCGGTGTCCTACAGCCGGGAAATGAAGTCCACGCCAATTGGCGCGCCCGCCTTGAAGAGCATCTTGGAAATTTCTCGGTCGAGTTGCTCGACGGTCATACAGGTCGTGTTCTGAGCGACCCCAGCAGATTGGCTGCGATGTCCTCCGCTTGCGCCTTGCTCGACATCTGTCTACCGGAGCGCGAGCCGTATCCGAACTTGTTTGCCTCTCTCAAAGCACTGCTATTGGTTTTTCCGGATGAAGGCTGGCAAGGCGCCTACGTGGCCTGGGAGTTGTCGTTGTTGACGGAACTTGGGTTTGGGCTCGATCTCAGTGCTTGCGCTGCAACGGGCGTGACGGAGAATTTGATTTACGTGTCGCCAAAAAGCGGCCGCGCGGT
>JBMYRC010000263.1:0-2650 GCA_049601975.1 Alphaproteobacteria bacterium
GCGTAAGTTTGGCTGTCCCGGCATCGCTCCAGCGCCTGCAAAATCTGTTGCCGTGTCTCGCCGGGCGCTATCACGTCGTCGATGAGCCCCAGCCCCGCCGCGGCATAGGCACTCGATTCAATCTCGATCTGCTTGCGAATGTCATCCCGAGCCTGCTCCGGATCTTCCGCCTTGGCGATCTCCCGTCCATGTACCAATTCTATCCCGGCCTCCGGTCCCATGACATCGAAGCGGGCCTTCGGCCAAGCCACCAGCAGGTCGGGTTCCACGGCCCGGCCGCCAAGCGCGATATAAGCGAGGCCAATCGCTTTCCGCAGCACCACCGTTACCAGCGGCACGCTGGCGCCCATAATGGAATTCAAAAGTCGGCCGGTGAGGCTTACCATGCGTTGACGCTCGATGTCCGGGCCGACAAGAAAGCCCGGGCAATCCATCAATGAGATAATCGGGATGTGGAAGGCATCGCAGAGGTCAATGAACTGACGCGCCTTTCCCGCTCCCTTCTCATCAATGGTGCCGGCCTGACGCATCGGTTGATTGGCAAGGATACCGACAGGGAAGCCGTCCATTCGCGCAAAGGCAGTGATAAGGCTCCGCGCGTATTCCCGCTTCAGTTCAAAATAGCTGCCGCCATCTACCAACAACTCGATGAGCTTGTGCATGTCGTAGGCCCGCCGGTGATTATCAGGGACGAGTGCTTCGATGGCCGCTTGCCCGTCGGCTGAATCGACGGATGCAGCCACCGGCGCCACGCGCGGCGGTGCCTCGCTACTGCTCGACGGCAAGTAGGAGAGAAACGTCCGGATCGACGCCATGCACTCCGCTTCCGTTTCCGCCAGGAAGCCCGCTTGCCCGGTTTCCTTAGCGGAGAGTTCACAGCCGCCGATCTCCTCGGTCGTCGCGTCGAGACCTATCCCGACTTTCACAACCGGCGGCCCCGACATACCGAGAAACCCCGTGCCCGCCACAATCGGCACGAAATCCGACTGCGCGGCGGTAAAAGATGGCCCGCCAAAACAGGGGCCGAGTGCGGCACCGACCTGGGGCACCCGTCCCGACATTCGAAAATGATCGCCGAACCGATAGCCGAGCCCCGCCGCCGTGGCCCCGTATGTCTCCTGGACACGCGCGGCACCGGCCTCCATCAAGGCGATGAACGGTTTACCATGCCGCAACGCAAGGTCGCGTACCCGCTTATTCTTCACCTCAGCGACCCGCCCTCGCGTCCCCGCGAGAACGGTTCCGTCGTCAGCGGTGACATAGACGGTGCGACCGTCAATCTTGCCCGAACCCGCCAGCATCCCATCCGCCGGTGTGCAGTCTTTCAGATCGTCATTCTGGCTATGGGCGAGCATGCCAATTTCAACGAAGGAGGCCGGATCAAGAAGCAGGTCGAGCCGCTCGCGAGCCGTTAGCTTGCCGCGCGTATGGATTTTCTCGACGCTTTCGGGGCCGCCCATTTGCGCAGCACGACGGCGACGTTCATCCAGCGTCTCTTGTGGCGCCTTTTCCATGATGATTATTCCTTATGTATTGGGTCTCGGACGCGTCGATTATTCGCCGTCGCGGCGGAAGGTCAGGACCAGCACATCGCGATACCCTTCGCGTTCGGGTGCCAGTCGCAAGATCGGCGTCACGCCGTGACGCACACGGGTGTCGTTGAGAAACACGGTGTCGAGCGGTTCGGTCAGCGTGAACCTATTCACGGATTCGCTTGCATTGTCGAAAATCTCCGTCGTGCCGCTCTGCACGTTCTCCCGCTTGATCAGCATGACGCAGACCCAATCCACGCCGTCACGATGCATCCCTTCAGGGGTAGGATGCCCGACGCCCTCGGTCATCGCCTCGATCCGGAATTGATGCATTTCGGCGTGCCAAGGCCATCCGGCATCCGCCGCCGGAGCGGCGCTCGCGAACGCCCAGCGGCAGACGTCGAACACCGTCCGCAGGAACGGATGATCGGCGTTCTCGTCGAGAACCGGCTCAAACCAGCGTTCGATATCACCATTCAACGGGTTATAGTCCCGACTTTGATAATGCGGTTGATGCGGTTTGCGCGCGACGGCGGCCGGTGATATCTCAAAAGCGGCAAACCTCCGGCGGCGATACCGGCCACCATCCGCCATGAAGCGGTCGAGGCCAAGATCATCCCAACTGGAGGCAAAGCGTTCCCACTCCGCCATCGACCCGAGCCCACGCATCGCATCCGCCATCTGCGCACCGGGCGCGAAGGCATAGCCAGCTTGTTTGATGTCACCGCCGATACCGGGAAACGCATCTGAAATCGTCCCGGACGTACGCGCGATGGAAAGGGAGGAGTGTTGCAATTCGGTTCCTTGCGTCGCAACAGCGACGATAATTACCCTAGTTCACCTTCACAGCGGCGCTTTGAAAAGGTCCAAAAAAACTTTTGCGCGGGACCACCAGTCTGGGCAGGAATTCTCACCGCGCGTGCCATCTTGTATAAATTTTAATTGCACTGACGGATAGTCCACTTTCACATTTCATCAATCTGCTCTTGGCAACACAAAGGCTCATGTCCGTTGCGTATCACGAACTCATCAATAATTTCCACACCGAGGAAAGGCGGTCCTATGACCAAGCCAAGGTCAATTTGCATGCGGTCGGCGTTGGGCTGGGCATGGACGCG
>JBMYRC010000264.1:0-2626 GCA_049601975.1 Alphaproteobacteria bacterium
GAGATCAGACGTACATCCGTAAATCTCCGGTTCTGATTAACTGACGATTTATTTTAGGAGATCAGCGTGGAGTCAGAGCTTCCGAAATCGACGGTGTTTTTTGACGGTTCGTGTTCCCTGTGTCGGGCAGAGATCGGTTACTATCGGCGCACGGATCAAGATCACTCTCTTTGTTTTGTCGACATTTCTGAGACCAGCGCCGCTCTTCCGGAAGGAGTTTCCCAAGAGCGTTCAATGAAGCGCTTCCATGTTCGCGCAAGTGATGGCCGTGTTCTTTCCGGCGCAGCAGCATTCGTAGAGGTTTGGACTCGTTTGCCCAGATGGCGCTGGGCAGCTCGAGCCGCATCCCTGCCGGGAGCCCTCATTGCCCTGGAGTGGGGCTACAGGCTTTTTCTCCCGGTTCGACCGCTCATCTCCCGTTTCTTTGGGCGAGCTCTGCGACTTCGTGCCGTCATTGGCGGAGACAAGCGCCTGTGACGGGGCAATTTGAATCCGAAGACACACCGGCTGCCGGATTTGACCTTGGGTCGTTTCCCCAGGGCGGCGTGGCCGTAGTTTTCGGCGCGAGCGGCGGCATTGGAACGGCATTAGTCGAAGCCGTCAAGGCCGCGGAACAGTTCAAGCATGTAGTCTCGTTCAGCCGGAGCACTTCGCCAGCGATCGACCTTCTGGACGAAGGCAGCCTCGCACATGCCGGAGCGTTCGCCGCCGAACAGGGTGAGCTTCGTCTGGTGATCGATGCGACGGGATTTCTGCATGATGAGCGCCAAGAACCCGAGAAGAGCTGGCGGCAACTCGATGCGACCAATCTGGCGCGCGCCTTTGCGCTGAATGCGATCGGACCCGCGCTTATCATGAAGCATTTACTGCCGCGGTTGCCGCGGTCGGGCAAAGCCGTCTTTGCAACGCTTTCCGCCAGGGTCGGAAGCATCGACGACAATCGGCTAGGTGGGTGGTATTCCTACCGGGCTTCGAAAGCCGCTCTCAACCAACTGGTTCGGACAGCGGCTGTTGAATTGACACGTCGATCTCCAGACGCACTTTGCACCGCCTTGCATCCCGGCACGGTAACCACGGCGCTATCCGCTCCGTTCGCGACGACTGGGTTGGAGGTTCATTCTCCAGCTGCGGCGGCTCGACATCTGCTCGCCGTGATCGATCAACTCACGGCGGATGTCAACGGCGGGTTTTTCGACTGGCGCGGCCAGCCGGTGCCTTGGTGATCCTATGGCTGGAATGCGTCGCAAGACTGATCTGCCGACTAAGCTCTGCGTAGTGTGCGGTCGGCCCTTCGTCTGGCGCAAGAAATGGGCGCGCGACTGGGTGAACGTGAAATACTGCTCGGAGCGCTGCCGCGCTGCGCCGCCCCGCACTGTATCCAAACGTGGACTCACCTCGTCATGAATGTTCTGAGAATTATTCTCGGCGACCAGCTGTCTCTGGACCTGTCTGCGCTGGACGACCTCGATCCACGCCATGACGTTGTCCTGATGATGGAGGTAATGGAAGAAAACACCTACATCGGGCATCACAAACAGAAAATAGTACTGGTGCTGGCGGCGATGCGCCATTTCGCCGAGACGCTTCGCGAGCGCGGTCTCACTGTCGACTATGTAGGCCTCGACGAGTCTGACAATACCGGCAGCTTCACAACCGAGATCCAACGCGCGGTGGCGCGGCATCGCCCAAGCCGCATTGTGGTGACCGAACCTTCGGAATGGCGCGTCCAGGCGATGGCCAAAAGCTGGGAGGCTCTCACCGGCGTACCGGTCAAAATCCGTTCCGATCGGCGCTTTTTCGCGAGCCGTACGAGGTTCGCTGCCTGGGCCAATGGCCGACGTAGCTGGCGAATGGAGCATTTCTACCGCGAAATGCGTCGAGAACATCACATTCTGATGGATGGCGATCAGCCGGAGGGTAGTGCATGGAATTTTGATTCGGAAAATCGCAAAAGCTTGCCAGCCGACGCGTCCCTTCCAGAACGACTTCGCTTTGCGCCGGACTCCACGACACGTGAGGTCATGGCGCTCGTCGCACAGCGCTTCGGCGAGCATTTTGGCACACTCGATACATTCAGTTGGCCGGTGACCCGTGCCCAGGCACTGGAGGCATTGCAGGATTTCATAGCCAATGCCCTGCCGTGGTTCGGCGATTACCAAGACGCTATGAAGGCGGGCGAGACCTTTCTCTACCATTCTCTACTTGCGCCATCCCTAAATCTCGGCCTGCTGTCACCGCGTGAAGTTTGCTCCGCGGTCGAAGATGCCTGGCGCGCAGGCCGGGTGCCGATCAACGCCGCCGAGGGTTTCATTCGTCAGATATTGGGCTGGCGGGAATATGTCCGCGGGGTCTATTGGACGATGATGCCAAATTATGCCGATGCCAATGCGTTAGGCGCAAGCCGGCCCCTGCCGGGATTCTACTGGACCGGCGAAACTGATATGCGATGCCTAAGCGAAGCAATCAAAAGCACCCACGAGACCGCATACTCTCACCATATTCAGCGGCTGATGATAACGGGAAACTTCGCATTGCTTGCGGGCATAGCTCCGAGGGAGATCGAACGCTGGTATCTCGCTGTTTACGCCGACGCTGTCGAGTGGGTCGAGATGCCGAATACGCTTGG
>JBMYRC010000265.1:0-2569 GCA_049601975.1 Alphaproteobacteria bacterium
TCGTCTTCGGAAACCTTTTGTTGCATCGATCCTTTCGACAGCAACTGAACCGAATTCTTTAATTGCAACGGTAAGCCGGATTTAATTTTCCGGGCATGCCGGAATTCTTCCGCACGATCAATGCTTCGCTGATCTTCTAATATCGCCACGCCGGTATCTCCCCAACAACAAAATGTCGAGACTAATGAAGTATTTAACACAACATCTGCTCAAGATTAAAACATCAATTGATTAACAACTCATTAATTTAGGGAATTCTTCACTGATCTCGGCGCTATTTACTCAATATGTAACTGCGGTCCCCGATCCGCCATCGACAGCAATCGCCTGGCCAGTCACGATGCTCGCTAGGGGCGAACAAAAGAACACTACCGAATGTGCAATATCGTCCGGATCAATCAGCCGTCCCAGTGGAATCTCCGCCACGGTCTCCGCCGCGATCTCATCGTAGCTGACCCCGGCATCCCGCGCCCGGCGCTCGAAATTCCCTTTCATCCGGTCCGTGACTGTCATGCCCGGATGAATGCAGTTCACGGTGATATTGTCGGGGCCGAGATGGGTCGCGAGCGACTTCGTGAAATTGGTGGCCGCCGCATTGACGACCCCATTGGTCGGACGCAGAGCCGCCACGATCCGTGCCGTCATGCCGGTGATATTGACGATCTGCCCACCGCCTACTGCTTTCATATGCGGAATCACTTCGCGGGCGCAGCGAATATACGACATCAGTTTGACGTCGATATGTTGCTGCCAATTCTCGTCCGACTGCTCGTCGAAAGGTGCGCTGACGGAATAAACCGCATTATTCACCAAAATATCGATCCGCCCAGCGGCCTCGGCAGCCTCGGCGACAAACCGCTTTATATTCGGATACTCGCGCACATCAGCGACAATCGGCCACGCCTCGACTCCGAGCGCGCGAATCTCCGCCGCCGTCTCATCCAAGGTTTCCTGCGTCCTCCCGCAAAGCGCCACATTGGCACCTTCACGCGCCAGCGCCAGTGAGACCGACTTTCCAATCCCGCGCCCGCCACCGGTGACGAGGGCGACTTTACCTTTTAGATCAAATTGCATGGATACATGTTTCCCCGATTATTGGCCCGCTGACCCTTCGTCCTTCGACAGGCCCAGGATTAAAGGGCTGAGAGTGAGGCCCAAAATAGAGACCTCACCCTAAACCTTTCGAAGGGTGGCGACGCGCGCATCACGCTGTGGCGTGCAACTCCGCGAGAGCTTCTTCAACCGCGTTCAGCGTGAATTCGACATCCTCATCCGTATGGGCCAGCGACACGTAGTATTTGTTGCCACCCTTAATAACGCCGCGCGCGCAAACCGCCGCGTTGAATTTGGCCTGCGCCGCGGTGTCGACCCGGGTCAGGGTGCGATAATCGCGCACGTCCTCTTGTGTGAAGAAGACATCGAAGAGCGGCGGCTCACCCACAACCTGGGCCTTGGTGCCAGTCTTCTGGAGCAACTCCGCAATGCCGTCCTTCAATTTGCGGCCCGTCGCGTGCAGACGGTCATAGGCACCCGGTTCCCGCAATACACGGAGCGTGGCACGGCCCGCGGCAGCTGCGACGGGGTTGCCCGACAGCGTGCCGATCTGTTGCATGAACTCGTCCTCGGCGACCCGCGACGCGTCGAAATGCGCCATAATAGCGTCTTTGCCGGCGATGCAGGCCAACGGATAGCCACCGCCGACCACCTTGCCCAAAGAGCACATGTCGGGCACGACGCCGTAATATTCCTGCGCCCCGCCATAAGCGAACCGAAAACCGGTGACGACTTCGTCGAAAATCAAAACGACGCCGGTTTCCTCCGTAACCTCACGCAGCGCCTCCAGGAAACCAGGAGCGGGCGGGATCAGCCGTTGGAAGGCCTCGACGATAACGGCGGCCAATTCTTCCTGATGCTCGCGGATTAGGGTGACTGCCGCGTCGATATCGTTGTAAGGCGCAATCAGCATCTCCTGCTGGACCTTCTGCGGAATGCCCGCCGAATCCGGGATCGCTTGGGGGAAGTTGCCGGGCCGCTTTGGCGCCATGCTCATCAAGGCGTAATCGTTCATGCCGTGGAAGCCGCCCTCGAATTTTAGGATCTTGTCGCGCTTGCGATAGGTCCGCGCCGCCCGCATGGCGTAAAACGTTGCCTCGGAGCCGCTCGAGACATAGCGCACTTTGTCGGCGCAGGCGACCGCATCGACAATGTCTTCTGCCAGCAGGATGCCCTGCTCGTTATTGGAAAAAAACGTCGAGCCTTTGGGGGTCTGCTCTTCGACCGCCGCCAGGACTTCGGGGTGACAATGGCCGATCAGCATCGGGCCGGAGCCGAGCAGATAATCGACATACTCGTTGCCACTAACATCCCAGACATGTCCGCCCTCGCCCCGCCGGATGACAACGCCCGAGCCTTCATTGCCGAATCCTCCGGCAGGCAAAACTTTCGCCGCTGTATCTCTCAGCTTGCGCTCTTCTTCGCTTAGGATTTTCTCGGCCATGATTGCTCTCCCTCATTCCATTTCCAATGAGTTTAATATCAAATTCGGAGAGGACGAGGGTAAATCGTGCAG
>JBMYRC010000266.1:0-2560 GCA_049601975.1 Alphaproteobacteria bacterium
GAATACTTTGAACGACCGGGAACTGACGCTCGTTCGCAATACTCTGGATGCCACCAATATGGCGGGACACCTGCTCAAAGGAGATGGTAAATCGACGACCGTTGGCTTTTCGGAAATCCATGCATATGCGACGCGGCCCGATCACAGTCCAAGTGACGCTCTGCTTCGCGCCCTCGATTCTGACGGTCGTGTCCGGCGCGACTTCGAAGCATTACTCAAGAATGTTTCCGTCTATTGGATGCCCCAGGTCGCGGCTGCCAGCAGCGGCGATGTCTCAACGCGGGAGATCGACGGTTGCCGGATGACGTTCCGCGCTTCGAGAGCCGATCCGGATCAAATTTTTGTCATAATTGAGTTCACAGACACATCCGCCCGGCCGAGCACATTGTTCGTTTGCGGCCAAGACAAGCCGATGTCGAAAGTCGAACTCCCGGTAGCAAGAGATGCCCGTATCCAACTTTTACTCGACGCTAATTCCGATGCAGTGAAAGGGTTGCGCGACATTGCAACGGAGGTTTTCCTGCGGTGAACGAACCCGAAGATCTGGGCATCTTTATCGCGACGACCAACGGGTCGGTAGGCATCCAGCGCATTACCGAGGAAGATCCCGATATCGATTCCGTCGTATGCTTGGCCGGTAAGGCCATGCCAGTGCCGATCAGCAACGCCTACCAAGATTTCGTCCGTCAACCAACCGGGGTCGTGCAGCGGGATTTCGGTCATGGATCCTATCGCGTCGACCTCTCCGCCAGTATAGAAGACGGCTATAGTTGGCAATTGGGTCTCTACCTTGGCCATGCTGCGGCATCGGCAGACCGCTTCATCGGCGACGCCTCCACCGGCGCGGTGCATATCTTCGCCACCGGTGAAGTAAACGTGGATTTAGAGGTTCTGGCCGTCGACCATGTCGCGGTGAAACTGGATCGTTTGAAGGATCACGTGACCGCGCTCTCAGCGGCCGGCGGGCGGGTCATCATCATTGTACCGTCAGAGAACATCGACGACGTGCCTGACGGCTGGGCGCATAGCGACGTCGAACTTCATGGTGTCACCACTGTCTCAGAAGCGCTGGATGCTGTCGGCCTCACGACCAAACCTAAGACTGGCAAAACGCCGCCCGTAATCGTCGCACCGGAAACAATTCCCAACAAACCGGTTAATACGACCCGGCACCTCGTGCTCGCCATTACCTTACTCTTCGCGGTCAGCGCTTTGGGCGCGTACACCGCCTACTCAACAGGGTTCAAGACCTGGATGTCACTCGAGCGCGCAGGAAAATACCGCGCACTCGATACCGCCCTCAGTAAGGCCGCGGACGGCGATTCCCTGGACCGGCTACGCGCCAATATTTACCAAAACTATCTGACCGGAACCCGGCCGAATAAAGACCAAGTCCGCATTCGACTGATAGAACATCGCGCACCGGAAGGGAAAACCTGCGCCGCCGTTCACTTCGGTGCGGCAAAAGCCGTCCTGAAGGAAGCCGGGCGTAGCGGCGATAGGGTATTCGAGACCGCTCAATTCGATGGCCTCTGCCAGCTCGAATTCATCGCTGAAGCTGATAATAACACAACCTATCTTTGGGGGCGGTTCGTCCGGTGGCCGAGCGGTCGAGGCGATATTTCCGAGACCATCGTCCATGGCCCGAGCCGCCGGGAATTACGCTGGAAAATAGATCTACCCCGGAGATTAAAACGGGATTTCAAGATGCATATCGTCGTAGCGGCAGACGACCAGCCGGTCGACGGTGCATCGGGATGGGTTGCCGAGCAACTTCCAGCGGGCCATCCCGACAATATTTTGACCGGTTGGGAGGCGCGTCTGCGAGCACTCAACGCGCGGGGCATAGAACTGGTCGATGTCGCCTTCACCTTGATGCGATAAATTCACCTAACTGTTTGACCCCTGCGGGGCATCCCGGCAGCATGCATGTGCGGACATAAGGATTTCATGACGATATCTCGTAATCTTTTTTTGAGACTATGTGTATGACTTGCGTGCACCAGCACGGCGACGATGGCGGATAAAGCAGCCGATTTCGCCATGCAAATTGACCGGCTTAAATACGAGTTCGTCGACGGAAACCAAAAATATCACTAAGCACGGCGTTATGTCGTCAGCAACGATGTGGGCCTCACGTTAGTCAAAGGAAAAATCTGCTATATCGTGTAGAAAAAATGCCGAGGCACCGTGGTTGAGTATCGCGTCAATGCAGGGAAACCCCTGACACAGCCCCGCCATTTAGTATCCACTACTTTTGACGAGAAAACCTCACCGTCGGATATTGGGGCAAGGACGATTCCGTTAACAAGTTTATCGCCAAGCGGCCCTTTCATCTGAAAGGCGGTGCTGTAAAGATCGAATAGAGACAATTTTGAATATAAATTTCCTCCAACAGGGAATATTTCACTAAACCCGTTCATAGCCGACTCCGAATAGCCAATTAAGGAGCCGAGCCATGACCCAAACGAATACCCAATCTCCCGCAAAAACGCGCCGTCGTAAGGCGGTCGCGGGACTAGCCGGCCTCACAGCCGCATTACTACTTTCCGCCTGTCAA
>JBMYRC010000267.1:0-2540 GCA_049601975.1 Alphaproteobacteria bacterium
GGTTCGCTAGAATTCCCTCTCCCGCGTGCGGGGGAGGGTTAGGGTGGGGGAGTTTCTTCCCTTAATCCGCTCCGGCAGCCTGTTCCGCGTACCAGTCTTGGCGAAGTTCCCGCACCTTCTCATAGTGGTGACGGGCCTGTTTGTTCGTCGGCGCCAGCTTCTCGTCGTAGAAGAAGTTCGGCAACTCGTCCTCGTCCGCGTTGAAGCCAGCCTTTTCGTTGAACTCGTCTTCCAGCTTCAGGGTCTCGATGCCGAAATCGTAGAACCATTTGGTGTCGAGCTCCGTGCCGAGCGCGTCGTTCAGTGCGTTAACGATGAAGTCGTGATTGACGTTGGTGACTGACCGCCCGAAGACGCAGATGCCGACACTGTCGACCGCCGCACAATTCGCTTGGATGTCCATGCTGGCAGCGGTCAGTTCTTCGGTTGTCTTGTCCTTGCAATCGTAGCCGGGAAGATTCCCTGCCGTGTGGTCGGCGCCTTGCGCGGTCAGCATCATGGAGATACCGGTGACTTCGATCACGCGCGGGTCGTAGGCGCTGATCGCCTGTTTTTTGATGACCGGCACCCGCTTCACGCCGAAATGCTCGCCGACGCGCGCCGTGCCTTGCGCCAATAGCTTGCCGCGCTCGGTGCCTTTCGCGATATCGTCGAGGCACTGAACCATGAACGGCACGTCCGCCCATTCCGCCTGGCCGTCTTCCATCAGCACGCCGATCATGGCACCGACCTCGATGGTGTCGATAATCAGATCGTTGGCAATGGCGTTTAGCTTGGCAACATCGTCCGGCTCCTTGATGCCGCAATTGGTGCCAAGCAGGCCGATGGTCTCGTACTCAAGCGGGGAGACCAGTTCCTTACCGTCCTTATCCGCATAGACGTTGGAGCATTGAATCTGGCAGCCCGGCATGCAGGCGTGGGTCGTCTCGCCGCCGCGCTCAAGGTTCTGCTCGCGAATGAAGTCGCCGCCCATCTTGTGGACTTCGACATTGGTGTCGACGATGCGCCCGTCCGAGAAGTTACGGACCGGCAATCCGCCCATGTGGTTCGTCATGTCGGCGACCATGGCGGTGCCGAGCATGGAGAAGTTCTTGATCGCCGCGTCTTCGTTCAACATCGCGCCGTATTGTTTAACTGAGTCCATGACCTTCCGGCGGTCGTGGAACTGGGGCATCTTGTGACGGTCAATGACAATGGCTTTGACTTTTTTGGAGCCCATGACGGCACCGACGCCGCCGCGCGCCGAAATCCGGGTCGGACGGCCTTCGGGGTCGGTGAAGGCGATACCGGCGATCAGGCCGCCATACTCGCCGACCGGCCCGCAAATGCAGAGGCTGACCTTGTTGCCGAATTTTTCGTGCAGCATGTCGGCGGTCTCGAAGGCGCCTTTCCCCATGTACGGCTCGGCCGACATATACTGGATGTCGCCTTCCTTCGGGATGTACATAACTACCCACTCGTCGGATTGGCCGTAGAGGGTGAGACCCGACATTTCCAATTGGCCCAAGGCAAAGCCGAATGTGCCGCCTGCATTCGATTCCTTGATGCCGCCGGTCAACGGGCTTTTACAGCCGACACTGATGCGGTTGGCGTTGGAGAAGTTGGTGCCCGCGAACGGTCCCGCCGAGAAGATAAGTGGATTGTCCGGGCCAAGTGGATCGACCTTTGCGAGGTCCCGATCCAGCATCGATTTCACGATGTGGTAGCGCCCCGCCCGCGCGAGTTGTTCGCCTTGCATTTCCTCGGTTTCAACGCTGCGGTCATTCAGATTGATGTGAAGGTATTTACGCATGGCGTGCTTCCTGTCTCGCGGTTATGCCGGGTAGCTCCGGGCCTAAGGGGTTTATCATCCCATATTCGGGCCGAGCTTTATAGAAAAAGGTGGCGCGATTCCTCTTCGAACTCAAGGGCGGTCTGTCAATTTCCAGGGAAATATCGATAATCGCCGCAACGAGGGGAAAAGGTGAGGTCGATGTTTCGAGCGATAGCGGTAGCGATGTTGTTGATTGTGGCGGCGCAAGGCGTCTCGGCAGCGGAGAAACTGCGCCTCAAGGGTATCCGGGGAACGGACGATCGGAAGTTGGAGCGGACCCAGAAGTTTCCGTGGAGCGCCATCGGCCGGGTGAATGTCCGTGGTCGCGGTGTCGGTTTTTGCACCGGGACCCTGATTGCGCCGAGCACCGTGCTGATGGCGGCCCATTGCTTTTGGAACAAGCGGACTCGGCGTTGGGCGAATCCGAGTTCGATAGACTATCTCGCCGCCTACAGCCTTTCGCGATATCTGGCACATTTAAAAGTAAAGTCTTACCAATTGTCCGATCCCAATCTGCCCAATCTCGCTGCCATCAAGAAGGACTTAAGAAAGGATTGGGCAATCCTGGAGCTGGAGAAACCTGTCGGTGACAAAATCGGGTTCCTGCCGATGCTCGCGCTTAAGGGGACTGAAATTGCTCAGGCCGGATACAGCAAGGACAAGCCGCACGTGCTGACCGTGAACGAGACATGCTCCATCACAGGACGGCGCGACCCCATGCTGCACC
>JBMYRC010000268.1:0-2457 GCA_049601975.1 Alphaproteobacteria bacterium
TAAATCATTCCAGCGAAAGGTCCTTCCGCGACCGTCTCTCCCAAAGCAGGAACGACCCGCCGCGTGACCGCGGACAGGCGCCGCGCAAAGGAGATTTTAAAGAGAGAGTCGAGTTTTTGCGATACCGGCAGATCTCCACGGCCCAGCAATTCGATGGTGGCGCGCAGTATATGAAGGTCGCTCTCCTGTGTTGAATCCACCATATGCGCTAAACCCTCTCGATCACATTTTCCACCGTGGCAATCAACCGATTCAAATCGCTGTCCCGCGACAGCCGATGTTCCCCATCCTTGATGAAGGAAAGTTCGACGTCATCGGACGCTACGGCATCGGCGATTTTCAAGGAATGTTCCCACGGCACCGCCTCATCGAGCATGCCATGGATCAAACGTACCGGACCGTGAAAGGGAATCGGGCCCGGCATCAACAGATTGTTTCGGCCTTCTTCGATGAGAGTTCTGGTGATCGGATAAGGCTCCAGATCGTATTCCGAAGGCCGGTACCACACCCCTTCCTCCTCAATCTGTAGGCGCGCTTCGTCGGTCATGCGCGGCCAAAGCAACGCTTGTGTGAAGTCGACAGCGGGAGCAATGCCGACAATTCCCACGATACGCTCCGTCCGCGCCACTGCCAGCAAAAAGGCTATCCATCCGCCCATGGACGAGCCAACGACGATTTGCGGACCCGAGGTTACCTCATCCAAAATCGCAACGGCGTCGGATTTCCATTCGCCGATAGTCCCATCTTTGAATCTGCCAGAAGAGGCTCCATGCCCTTGATAGTCGAACCGTGTAAATTGCCGCCCGACCCCGATGCACCAGCTCTCCAAGGCAAGCGCCTTGCCTCCGGTCATGTCTGATTTGAACCCCGTACAGAAGATCACGCCCGGCCCATCGCCCAGCAAATGATGGTAAGCGATTGTCGCGCCGCTGGGGCGTGTTAATATCGATGGTTTAGCGGGCAAACTTCCACAGCCGAATTAGAGTATGAGCACGGATCCAGATCGTATCACGTCGCCCGCACGGGAGACCACAAGAGAACCGACCATCTTGCAGGTCCTGCCGGCCCTGGAGACCGGAGGCGTCGAGCGTGGGACGCTCGATATCGCCGGCGCCATCAAGGCAGCGGGATGGCGACCGCTTGTCGCTTCCTCCGGAGGATCAATGGTGCATGAGTTGGAGCGCACCGGCGCCAAGCATATCGAACTACCGCTGCATTCCAAGAATCCGTATGTCATGCGCCGCAACATTGCTCGCTTAACGAAATTGATCGCCGCCGAGGGAGTCGACCTGCTCCACGCGCGCAGCCGCGCTCCGGCGCACAGCGCAATTGCCGCGGCTCGCCAGTCGAACATTCGTTTCGTCACCACCTTTCACGCCACCTATAACTTCTCGACACCGCCGAAACGCTGGTACAACAGCATCATGGCCAAGGGCGAGCGGGTGATTGCGATATCCAATGCGCTCAAAGGGCACATCACCGGCAATTACGACATCAATCCGGGCCGAATCAAAGTGATCCACCGGGGTATCGATCTGGAGCGCTTCGATCCGCTAAAAGTCAGCGCCGAACGGGTTATCCAATTATCTCGGCAATGGCGGCTTTCCGACGGCGTGCCAGTCGTCCTACTGCCGGGACGGCTTACGGGATGGAAAGGCCAAAGTATTCTGATCGAAGCCCTGGCGCGCCTCGGTCACAAGCAGATTCGTTGTCTTCTTGTCGGTAGTGACCAGGGCAGAACAGGTTACCGCCGCTCCCTCGAAGATCTGTCGCGGCGACTCGATGTCGAAAGCGTCGTCCACATTGCCGGCGATTGCCGCGACATGCCTGCTGCCTACATGCTGGCGGACATGGTCGTCTCCGCCTCGACCGATCCCGAAGGCTTCGGCCGTGTGATGGTGGAAGCGCAGGCCATGGGCCGGCCCGTCATCGCTTCCGATCATGGCGCTAGTCGTGAAATCGTCCGCCACGGCACCACTGGCTGGCTGTTTCCGCCGGGCGACATTCGCATGCTGTCGGAACGGATAGCGCATGTCATCCAGCTGGACGAAGCACACCGCCACCGGATTGCGGACGAGGCGATCCGTAACGCCCAGGAGAATTTCAGCAAGGATAAGATGTGTTCTGAAACCTTGGGCGTGTACCGGGAAATCCTCAACGAGCGCGTTGCCGCCGCCGGAGGCGTTTCGGAGACCGTCGCCGCGTGACCGAAGAGCGTACTGTTTTAGTCATTAAGCTCGGCGCGCTCGGAGATTTCATCCAGGCACTGGGGCCATTCGCGGCGATACGACGCCATCACCCAGCGAACCGCATCATCCTGCTGACGACCCCACCCTTCGTAAGGATCGCCGAGGCGTCCAGCTGTTTCGACGAAGTTCATAGCGATGGGCGGCCCGAATGGTGGCAGTTCAGCAAAACCCGCGCCCTGCGAAACTGGATGCGGCGCCTCGATCCGGT
>JBMYRC010000269.1:0-2448 GCA_049601975.1 Alphaproteobacteria bacterium
TTAATGAGGCTCCAATTCTCTTTGGCTGATGAACTTACCGTTTCTAGAGCGCCTCTTCACCTGTCTCACCCGTGCGAACTCGTATCGCCTCGCTCAATTCGAAGACGAATATCTTACCGTCTCCAATTTTTCCGGTTTGTGCGATGCTTTGGACAGATTCGATGACCCGCTCCGCGATATCGTCACCGACAGCGATTTCAATTTTCACTTTCGGCACATAGTTGATCATATACTCCGATCCTCGATATACTTCACGATGCCCCTTTTGACGACCGAAGCCCCGCACTTCGGTGGCCGTTAGGCCTTCAACACCCAACTCGGACAATCCTCCTCGTACGGCGTCCAACTTGAACGGTTGGATGATCGCAACGATGAATTTCATAAACTGCTCTCCCGTATTAGAGATTGTACCCAGTCTCGCCATGGGACGTCACATCGAGACCCTCGAGTTCTTCATCGTCACTTACCCGAAGACCCACAGTTGCTTGTACGATCTTCACCAGGACATATGAAGCGATCACCGACCATACTAGGACGGCGGCGAATCCTGTGAGTTGAACGCCAAATTGAGAGCCGATCGTCATGCCGTCAGCTAATCCCGCGCCCCCGAAACTTTTGTCGACCAACACGGCAACCATGAGCGTTCCTAAAACACCACCTACGCCATGAACGGCGAAGACATCGAGAGAATCATCGATCTTCAAGCGGTGCTTTATCAAACCGACCATATAGTAACAGACGACACCACCAACCAAGCCAATAATCAGAGCGCCAATCGGACCCACGAATCCGGAGGCAGGCGTGATCGTCGCCAGCCCCGCCACCATGCCGGTAACCATACCGATGAGACTTGGCTTCCCGAATTTCATCCATTCTATGGTCAACCAGACAAGAGATCCCATCGCCGCCGATAGATGCGTCACAAGCATTGCCATTCCGGCGTCGCCATTCGCGGCAAGCGCGCTCCCCGCATTGAAACCGAACCAACCAACCCAAAGCATGGAAGCACCGATCATGGTCATACCCGGATTGTGCGGCGGCCGCAGTTCCTTCGGAAAACCGCGTCGACTGCCGAGAACCATGGCCAACACCAGCGCTGAAACCCCAGCGGTGAGGTGGACCACAAGTCCACCGGCAAAATCGAGAACCCCCATTTCACCAAGCCAACCGCCGCCCCAAATCCAATGCGTGACCGGTGCGTAGACGACAATGATCCAGAGGCCGCTGAACAACAGGACGGCACCGAACTTGATGCGTTCCGGATACGCGCCGACCATCAAGGCCGGTGTAATAATTGCGAATGTCATTTGGAACATAAAAAAGACGGTCTCTGGCAAGTCGCCCGAAAGCGATTCCTTGCCGACACCCATCAAGAACGCCTTCTGCAATCCGCCTACCCACGGCGTGCCTTCCGCAAATGCGATACTGTATCCTACCGCCAGCCATACGATCGACGCGAGACACGCAATCGCAAAGCAATGCATTAAAACCGACAAAACATTCGAAGATCGGACCAGACCGCCATAAAAAAGCGCCAAGCCAGGCAACGTCATGAACAACACCAGAGCTGTCGACGTTAAGATCCATGCGGTATTTGCACCGTCCATGTCCTAATACCTTCCCCTTTAGTCCCAAATTTCGGCTATTCTAATACGCTCTGATTATGGACGCCACGGTTTTCCCGGCAATAATTGCCCTCAATGAGAGCAAAAACGCTTTAGTAGCATGCAATGAAATCCTACGAAATCGTCTCCCCCGACGGCATCGACACCTTGAGGTTTTCGGATCGTCCTACCCCAGAGCCGGGTCCCCGCCAGCTGCAGGTCAGGATCAACGCTTCTTCCATTAACTACCGCGATCTCGGAACCGTAAGTGACCCCGGACCTCGCGGAATTTCCTACCCGACAATTCCCAACTCAGACGGCGCCGGTAAGGTGACTACTGTCAGCGACCGCGTCACCCGTTTAAGTTCAGTGACCGGGCCATGGAAACATTCATGCAGAATTTGATCGACGGTCCGATGCCCCAACCGCCATCGGCACCGCGCTCGGTCGATCGGTCGACGGGCTGTTGACGGAATAAACGGTTCTGGACGAAAACGGTTTGGTATCAACACCACCCCAACTCAGCGATACCGAAGCCGCAACCCTCCGCTGCGCCGCTGTCACCGCGTGGCATAGTCTGGTCGAGGTCGGCGGTGTTAAAGCCGGCGATACGGTTCTGCTTCTGGGGGACCGGCGGCGTCTCAATCTTCGCCCTCCAATTTGCCCAAATGTCGGGCGCGCGAGTCATACACACATCGTTCAGCGACGAAAAACGCGCACGTCTGATGGAGCTTGGCGCTTGGCAAACGATCAATTATGCCGAAACGCCCGAATGGCAGGATACGGTTATGGATATCAGCGAGGGCCGTGGTGTCGATCATGTGGTCGAGGTCGGCGGACCCGG
>JBMYRC010000270.1:0-2344 GCA_049601975.1 Alphaproteobacteria bacterium
GAGCACTAGATTGTGGATCTAGGGGTCGGGGGTTCAATTCCCCTCAGCCACCCCACTTTCCTTATAAATCCCGGGTATATTGTGGGGTGAACTTTGAATTCGATCGAGTTCGCGCTCTTCATCTCCTATTTAGTCAATCGTCATAAATACGCGCTACTCAAACCGTCCTTGATCGGCAACAATTCGCGTCAGTGAATGTGTGGATGAGTAAAGGAGAGCGGCGATGCTGAAAATTTGGGGGCGACCGACCTCCGCCTGCACACAAAAGGCGTTGTGGGGGATCGAGGAAATTGGGCTCGACTATAATTTTACTTTGGCGAGCGGTACGATGGGACCGGATGGACATATCTCCAAGGGCGGTGAGGCTTTTGGGGTCGTCGACACGCCGGAATATCGGGCGATGAACCCAAATGGCACTGTACCCAGCATTGACGATGACGGTTTTACGCTCTGGGAATCCAATGTCATCGTGCGCTATCTCTCGATGAAATATGCAGCTGAAAAAATGTACGGAGATGACATCCAAACCTTTGCATCCGCTAGCCGTTGGATGGACTGGGAACAATCGAAATTCTTGCCGGAGCAACATATTTTGGTGATGAATTTGGTCCGCCTACCGCCCGAAGAACGCAACCCGGATGAGGTGGAAGAGGCGCGGGTCTCTTTACTGACACCGCTTGGCATCATCGAGGAACAGCTCTCGCGCACGAAATTTATCGCCGCCAACCATTTCACGATGGGTGACATTCCCATCGGCATGCGTGTGCATCGTTGGTTCTTGTTCGATTTGGAATCACCGCCGATGCCGAACTTAGAGCGTTGGTACGCCGCTATCCAGGAGCGCCCGGCATTCAAAAAACACATCGCGGATCCGGCGTTGCACCTATCGGGTTAAACTCAATATCCCGTTGATCTCCTAAAACAGCCGTGCCGTTTTATCTAAAAACTCATGCGTCACGTGCGGTCGTGACCTCGCGGCTAAACAATAAGGAATATCAGGTGACAAAGATTACAAATGTCTCGACGGTCAGCGTTGAAATTCCCTACGAGCATGGTGGTCCGAAGGCTGGATGGGGCGGACAATCCTGGAACAAACTCTCAATCCTAATGGTGAAGGTGGAGACCGAAGACGGCTACACAGGATGGGGCGAGGGGTTTAGCTATAATTGCCGCGCGGCGGTTAAGGCCGCGGTCGAGAATATGGTGGCTCCAGTGGTCATCGGAATGGATTCAGGTGATATCGCCGGTATTTCGCGCGACATGCAGCAAAAACTACACCTCTTCGGTCGCTATGGCATCACGATCTTTGCCCTCTCCGCACTTGATATAGCACTCTGGGATATCGCGGGTAAGCGGGCCGGTGTTCCCCTTCGTCGTCTGCTTGGTGGCGCTGCCCGCACGCGCGTGCCCGGCTATGCCAGCCTGTTGAAATATCGCGATGCTGAACTCGTCGGGGAGAACGTCGCGAAGGCGCGTTTGGAAGGATATGACGCCATTAAGATCCATGAGACCGAGGTATCGGAAGTGGCGGCGGCTCGGGATGCGGCCGGTGAGGGGATCCCCTTGATGGTCGACACCAACTGTCCGTGGACGCCCGAGCAAGCGCGTATCATGGCGGGCAAGTTGTGTGAGTTCGATCTCCATTGGCTCGAAGAGCCGATTTTCCCACCCGAGGATTTCGATGCCCTCGCGCGATTGGGGAGCGAGAGCGGAATACCAATCGCGGCGGGAGAGAATGCCTGCACTTCGTTCGAGTTCAAGAAGATGTTCGATGCGGGGGCCGTGGAATATGCGCAACCTAGTGTCACCAAGGTCGGCGGCATCACCGAAATGCAGAAAGTGGCGAATTTAGCGGAAGCGGCTGGCGTCGTCACCATGCCGCATTCGCCCTATTTCGGACCGGGATTCCTGGCTACCGTGCAATTTGCCGCCGCACAGCCGGTCGAGAGCTTTCTGGAGCGGTTCTATTGTGAACTGGAGGCCAGCCTTTACGGAGAATTGATCAACACGGTGGACGGAGACTTTGTCGTACCCATGGGCCCCGGATTGGGATGCGAGCCTGATCCCAATGTTATCAAGGAATATGCCGTCGATATTTAATGCACGTTTGTGTCGGTCACGGGCTTTGTCGGCTTGATGCGCACACTAACTTATGACCGGAGGCGTCCTGCGAAACGGAGCTTGATGACATGAAGTTTGGGATTCTTTTCACTTCTCACCCGGATATCAAGAAGGAGCCGTACCCGCATCGGGACGTGCATGAACGGGTAACCCGGCAGATCGTCGAGGCCGACCGGCTCGGCTATGACATCGCTTGGATTGCCGAGCATCATTTCTCTAATAC
>JBMYRC010000271.1:0-2332 GCA_049601975.1 Alphaproteobacteria bacterium
GTTCTGCGTCAGTATTTTCTCGATGCTTTCAAGACGCATCCCGATACCTGTTGGCGTATTCGGATTCGCAATCACAATGCCTCCACACGGGACACAATAGTCTCGTGTGTCGTACTCAAATGCCTCATTCAGGCACACTTCGCGATATCGAAGCGCGTAAAGCTCGCAATAGGTCTTGTAGAAATTGTATGTGACATCAGCAAACAACACCGGCTCCGTTCGATGGAAGAACGCATTGAAGGAGTGCGCCAGAACTTCATCGGAACCATTGCCAACGAAGATATGCTTTATGTCGGACTTGAGCGTTGAGGCGATGGCGTGCTTCAGGTCGGCGGCAGTGGGATCCGGGTACAGTCTTAGCCCATCGTCGGTTGCGACACGAATTGCGTCTATTGCCAAAGGCGATGGTCCGTAAGGATTCTCGTTCGTGTTCAGTTTGATAAATTTCTGGTGTGTCGGTTGCTCTCATGGCGTGTAAGACACCAACTTTTCGACTATCGGACTTTAAAACTTACTCATGTTTCATGCCCTACTACGGATAGACTGTCTCTCATGCGCATCAAATTGCGTTCACCCTACAACGGGTTCAAGGTCCCCGCGCTTTGGTTTCAGAACTATAGCGCGCGAGCTCGAAATAAATGCCCGGGAGATAGGTTCATCTATTCTCACTTCCGGCCCAATAGACGCCCGTCGACCGCGATGACGCCGAGGGCAATCAGTCCCATACCCCAAAGCGCGTCCATGGTTAGCGTTTCGCCAAGGAACCAGACACCCATCAATCCGGCGCTCACCGGGATCAACAGCGTGACCAGCAACAGGTTGGTCGCGCCGGAGCTCGTCAGGATGCGGAAATAGAGGATATAGGCGAGTGCGGTACTAATAGTGCCAAGTCCAACAATGCCGCTGAGCGAAACAACATTGAAGGAACTGCTCAATGGTTTGCCAAACAGAAACGCCATCGGGATCGACATGATCGTCGCACCGAGAAGCATGCCGGCCGCGGATTGCACCGGGTGATAGTGGGTCATTCGCTTCCCGAAGATACCTGCGAACGCATAGGATATGGTCGCCGCGACAACCGCGAGCTGACCCAACATAGGTCCGTCCAATCCATCCAAGGCATCCGGGCCGATCACCACCGCGACCCCGGCAATACCGATCACCACCCCCAATCCCTTGTGCCAATTCAGGCGTTCGTCCGCGGTCAGGAAATGCGCCAACAGCACCGTAAATAGTGGGGTCGCCGCATTGAAGATCGATGCCAGATTGCTGTCGATCTCAGTCTGACCCCAAACGATCAAGGTAAAGGGAATTAGATTGTTCAGCGCTCCCATGATCAAGAAGGCTCGCCAGTCGGACATTGTGGACGGCAGCGAAAGACCGCGCAATTTCAAATAGACCCAAAGGGCGATACCCGCGATTCCGACTCGCCACATGGTCGCGGAGAACGGGTCAAAGCCCTCAATCGCCAATTCATTGAAGAAGAATGAGCCACCCCATAGAACAGAGAGTGTCATCAGCAAGAGCCATTCAATCGGCCCCATCGGCCTAGCGGTCGTCATCTCTGGGGTATCCTCGTCAGGGTGACTTACTCTTTAGCCAGCCGAACGATCTACCACCACCCGCTTCTTGCTATAGTTCGCGCTCCGCGAAGCCCGCACGGAATTCGAGTTCGACCGTCTCGGCAACCTTGTTGCCCTCTAATTGCGGTTTGTAGCCCATATCCTGGATCATGATGTGATGGTTGAGCCAATTCTTCAGATACTCCGCGAGAGCGTGCGGATCGATCGCCGTTAAATCCAGATCGAACGAGCGGCGCTATTGATAGACCTGATCGGTAAACCCGGCATGCTCCGACTTATGCGTTTCTACATCCGCATATCCGGCGGCGGTCATCATTTTCTTGTCCCGCGCAAAGTGATACTCGACATAGGCGATTAAGCCATCAAGCACTTCGCTGATTTCTTCATTTCCTTTTACACTGGCCATGTCGCCGACCTTGTTGATCAAATCGATAAGCGCACGGTGGTCGGAATCGATCATTGACGATCCGACGCTCATATTCTCTGTCCAATTAAAAAGGCTCAAACGACACCCACCTCGCCATACCGAGCGCCATACTAGAGAACCGGAATGTTCCCCACATTGAGGCAGGTCAAACGGATCCGATCACGAAGAATAATTCGCTGTTCATGCCGGATGCCATAAACGACGAAGCGACGGCTACCACACCGGTCAAGACGCCCAAGATCGGCAATCCCCGTCCCGTCGCGGACGATAGAGCGAGTAGCCCCGCCAGATGGAGCCCCACGGCGGCACCGGCAATCCCCCA
>JBMYRC010000272.1:0-2283 GCA_049601975.1 Alphaproteobacteria bacterium
CTGCAGCGGACATTTGTGCCCGCTGCGGCACCCAAAAAATACCGTCGTTCCGGGGTGCCTAGCGAACCCGGGATTATAGCCTGAGCGCTCCGATGCGAAGTCTCGTGGTCCGCTTGTCTCAGGCCTTAATTCCGGGTTAAGGCTTAGCCTGACCCGGAATGATGGTGTTTGGGATTATTTCGCGCCCGCCAATATTTCCGCCAACCTGTCCTTGTGTATATATTCCCGCTGGCCATCTCCGAAGAGTCGTTTACCGCCTTTATCGAAGACTAAATTAGCCGGAACGTAGACCAACGGCGAGAACGCACCGACGATCTTCGGCGTCTCACGGATGACCTTGATGGCGGGATGGAACTTCTCGACCATGCGCTGCAAGCTGCCTTCGGACGCGTATCCATAACGACCTTCCGTCCAGGCGACGGCAACCACGTTTAATGAATTTTCGCCATTTTCCTTCAGGTATTCTCCGAGTTGCTCGAACTCGTACCTGTAGGTGCTTCACCAACTGGCGAAGAAAACGACTAGCAGCGGTTTGCCATTAAACATTTCTCGGTCGACCGCATCGCCGAGCACCGGCTTGGCGGCGGCAAGGGCGGATTTGATACCGTCTGTAAGTTGCACGCCCTGATTGGCGTTGGATTGTACGGTGCCGAAGGCCAGCACCAATCCCGTCAACAGGGGCAAAAGGGTTCTTGAAAATCTCATAAATCACTCCGTATTAGAATGGCGTTACATACCATGATATGGCCGTTTAGGAATTAACAACCGCGAGATCATCTTGATCGGCAGCATTATAATTCGCGTCATACCACCAGGTCATATAGTCGCTATAGGTGATCGGCGGGAAGCGCGCTGGGTGTTCGGCATCGATGCAAGTCGGCAAACAGTCGATAAGCGTGTCGAGATGCGGGCCGAGGAAGAACGGTATCGCATATCGGTGTTGGTCGACTGGCGGTAGAGCCCGGTGCGGAGTGGAGAGATAACGTCCATTTGTCCAGCGGTGCAGGGTGTCGCCGGTGTTCACGACAAAAGAATTCGGCACATGCGGGACGTCCTGCCACGCGCCCGGTTTCGTCGCGATTTGCAGGCCGGGAACGCCGGATTGCGGCAGAAATGTCATGAAGTTCACATCGGTGTGCGGCGCGATGCCATAGAGCCCGTCTTCCCGGTCCACCGGTGGGTAGTGCGACAGCCGGAAAGAGAACTGACTTTCCCCAAAGGCAGTACTAAAGAACTCAGCATCGAGATCGAGCGATAGGGCAAGCGCCGGTAGCAAACGCTTGGTCATGGCGTCGATCGCATCGGTGTACTCAAGGACTGTCTCGCGGAATCCTCGCAAATCATCCGGCCATTGATTGGGACCGGCAAAACGCCGATCCGCGAGCAACAAGGGATCGTCCGCCGAGCGTTCTCGTTTCAAGAAAAAAGCTTCGTTGGCGTCCGGTTTCACCGATTGCTCGCTGACACGCGACGTGCGGACGTTGTAACGGCCTTCGGCCATATAGCCGTTATTGTGCGCGTTCATGCGCAGAGCGTGTTTTGTTTCCAGCGGCTGGTCGTGGAAGCGTTTGGCTTCGGCGAAGGTACGTTCGATCAAGTCTTGTGGGACACCGTGATTGACGATGATGAGGAAGCCAGTTTCCTCAAGTGCGTGGTTGAGCTGCGGTGCGATCTCTTGCGCGCCCGTGAGGCCATTTTTCAATGGCGCCAGATCGATCAAGGGGATTTCAGTTTGCACGCAATTCTCTCCGTCTCTCCAATCAAAAGTGTGCGTCCTTGCCGGTCGGCAGACAAGCGTCTTAAGCTGTGGCTTCGCATTTAGAGGGAGAGGGACGATGAGCGATGTGGAAGCCAGCCGGGGTCATGCGGTGGTAATGCAGCCGGGCGAGGGGCCATCATACTGGCAGCCGAAACCGGCAAACGGCTTCTCCAGTCCGAAGCTGTATCCGGAGCTGACCAAATTTGATGGATTCTCGATGGGCTATCAATCCATCGCACCGAACAGCAATATTCGATCCCACTCCCATACGGATCAGGTAGAATTGCAGATTTGTTTCTCGGGTCGGGGCCATGTGGACGTCGACGGGGAACGCCATGAACTGGTGCCGGGCACCGCGTGCTTTCTCGGGCCGGATGTGGTGCATGAGATTTTCAATGATGGCGATGAGGATTTGGTCCAGCTCTGGGTAATCGGCCCGGCCGGGCTCGAAGATTTCTTCAAGTCAATCGGGCGCGACCGGGCGCGGGGCGACGAGACGCCGGCGCATTTCGAACGCCCGGAAG
>JBMYRC010000273.1:0-2269 GCA_049601975.1 Alphaproteobacteria bacterium
CCGCCAATACCGATCGAGAGCAGATCCGGCATGCGGAATAAGGTGCGCACGCCGCCGATCTCGACGACGTTGTTGGCCTCCCTCGGGAAACCCGCAACGAGGCAACCGATATCGCTGGTGGTGCCGCCGATATCCAAGACCATAGCGTCATCCATCCCGGATAGAAAAGCCGCCCCCCGCATGCTGTTGGTGGGCCCCGACGCAAAGCTGAAGACGGGCTCGCGGCGTGCTATGTCGACGGCAGCGACCGTACCGTCGTTCTGGGTGATATAGAGGGGTGCGGTAATTGCGCTCTCTGCCAGGGCGCGCTCGAAGGAGGACACGGTCCGCGTCGCAAGGTCAGCGAGGCTCGCGTTCAATAGCGTCACGTTCTCGCGTTCCAACAGGCCAATCCGGCCAAGGCGGCTGGAGAGCGTCACGCGTAGGTCCGGGTGCTCGCTCCGCAGAATCTTCGCTGCGCGTTCCTCAAGCTCAGCGGTGAGCGGAGAGAAGACCGAGGTCACCGCCGCCGCATCGACACCGTCAGCGCGCATCCGCCGTCCCGCCTGCGCGATGGCTTTCTCATCAAGGGGTACGAGCAGACGGCCATCATATTCATGCCCACCCGCGACCAGATAGGCGCCCCCATTGGCGCAGGCCGCGAGGTCTTCCGGCCAATCCACCATCGGGCGCAAACTAGCCCCGGACGGCAGGCAGATGCGTAACGCCGCCGCGCGGTTCAAATGGCGCCGCTGCACCACCGCGTTAACAAAATGCGTGGTGCCAATCATCACCGCCTCAATGCCATTGGCCGACACGTCCGGGTCCGCGAGCAAGGCTTGCAGCGCCGTCCGAATGCCGCCGGTCACGTCCTCAGTCGTCGGCGTCTTCACCGCGCCGAGCACATCCGCACCGTCGAGCATCACCGCGTCGGTATTGGTGCCGCCGACATCGATGCCAATGCGACTCATGACGGCACGCTCGGAAAGACAGAGCGAAATTCCAGATCGAATCCGAAAGCGCGCGGGCCGACATTCTCCAAACCTTGCGGAGTCAGGAATACCGGTGGGCTCGGCAGTGCCAAAACGCTGACCCGCTGGCCGTAGCGGATCACGTCGGTGCCGATGCCGTCGCCGCTGATACTGTCGACGACGCAAATTAGGTCTGGGGTCATGACAACGGGTTCGTCTCCGCGATAACCCACGGAAAACTCGTTCTGGAAATGCACGGTGAAGCGGCTGCCCGCATCGCCACCCAACCCCTCAATTGTCGCTTGGCCGCGCAAGAAGCCTTCGGTCGCGCGGCGCACCACGTCAACGACCTTGCCGTCAAACAGGCGTAAGCCATCGGCGCTGTCGACGATGGCATCGACCGGATCGTGGTGTCGATCCCGCGCCGCCATCACCGCGCGGCCCAAATCAATGGCTTTGGTTGTGGTGTAGAGAATGCCGTGGTCCTTCACCTCACGTCCGCTGCGCGGTGCCTTGCAGGTGGCGGCGATAGAGCCCACTTCGGTGCAGGCCTTACGGCTGATCCGCTCCATCCATTTCCAACTCTCGGCGCGCGGAATGATCACCTCGTTGTCGCGAATATCGGCGAGCGCCAACGGATAACATTGCAAGCCGGCGACCGCGACGCTGGTCATCTGCGCTTCTGGATAGGCCCGGCCCATGGTGTCCGCATCGACCAAGGGGTATCCGGTCACGGCAGCGACCATCAAAGGATGCACCCCGTTCCCACCACCTATCTCCAGCGACATCACCGCATCGAATGTCCGCCCAAGATAGCGCTCCATAGTGCGCACAGGCTTGGTTGCGAAGGCGGAATCGGCGAGCCGCTCCTGCCCAACCAAGGGCGCCCCCATGTTGGAGAGCACGGCCACCAGTGCATCATCGGCGAGGCTCATCGGATCGATCAAGGTGACCTCGTGCCCAGCACAGTAAAGCTCCCGCATATTGAGCAAGCGATGATACGGCGTGCCGCCGCCCCCAGTGCCGAGGATCCAAGCCCCCAGCGCCAGCGCTTCGATATCATCGATGGTGAGTTTGCGCGGGTACACGGGCTCTCCAGTTGAACGGATAGGAATAGCAGCATTCTAAATTGTCGGCCTCGACTATTCCAATCTTGCTAGTGCGCCGCCTCCAACATGAATGTGTCGAATCCCTGTTGCGTGCCTTGACCGGTCATCTAGTCTCAGTTTTTGGGAGATCGGCAGGGTAGGTTGTGCGATGATTTCTGCGTGATGCTCCGTGTCGTCAGAACACCGAGAATTCGCACTACAATAAAAATC
>JBMYRC010000274.1:0-2246 GCA_049601975.1 Alphaproteobacteria bacterium
CAATATCGGCGATTACATGGCTCGGTGGACCAACGACCGATATTCTTCGACCCGACATCGTGTCGTTAATCGTACCGGTGACGAGCGCTACTCCATCCCCTATTTCGCCATCCCCGACTTTGACGCGATCATCGAATGCCTGCCGACATGTCACGGCCCCAGAAACCCGATCAAATACGAGCCACTGCATGTCGGCCAATCTATCAAACGTAAATTCTCCAGTGACTACATTCAAAAATGAGGTCTAATTGATGCTCCCCCTCCTTCAATACGGCAAAAGCGGCTTACGCGTTTCACGGCTTTGCCTTGGTACAATGAATTTCGGCATTCCAGGCCACGGCGTGCATGGCAGTTGGACGCTTCCCATCGACGAAGCCCGTCCGATCTTCAAATCCGCGATTGAACACGGCATCAACTACTTCGATTGCGCCAACACGTACGGACTCGGCGCTTGTGAGGAAGTCGTAGGAACGTTGCTCCGCGAATTATTACCGCGCGACGAATACGTCCTGTCCACCAAATTCGCCATGCCCATGGGCAA
Source organism: Alphaproteobacteria bacterium (assembly GCA_049601975.1). Classification (GTDB taxonomy): domain Bacteria; phylum Pseudomonadota; class Alphaproteobacteria; order UBA8366; family UBA8366; genus UBA6544. The sequence continues at coordinate 542 of JBMYRC010000274.1, forward strand.
GGGAGCCAATCAGGGTGGGCTCTCGCGTAAGCACATCATGGAATCGATGGATGCGAGCCTGAAACGTCTCGGCCTGGATTATGTCGACCAGGTCATCATTCACCGCCACCCGCACACAATCCCAAACTCCGCGCATGCGCCACTCGAAGAGATGATGGAGGCACTCCACGATATCGTCAAAGCGGGTAAGGCCCTCTATCTCGGCGCTTCGTCGATGTACACATGGCAGTTCGTCGAATTACAAATGCTGGCTAAACTTCATGGCTGGACGCAATTCATCTCGATGCAGAACCACTACAATCTGATCTACCGTGAGGAAGAGCGGGAGATGCATCCCTATTGCACGAAGACGGGCGTGGCCGTGACCCCTTGGTCCCCGCTCGCACGCGGGATGCTGGCAGGCTCCTATAAAGGCGGCCTCGATGCCGGGGCGACCACCCGTTCCCAAGGGCGCGATGCCGAACGCGCGAAAGGTCTCTATCAAGGCGAGAATGATTTCGAAATCGTCGCCCGCGTTGGAGAAATCGCGGAGAGGCTCGGCTATACATCGGCGCAAATCGCCATCGCTTGGATGTTGAGCAAGCCCGTGATCACGGCCCCGATTGTCGGCATCTCCAAGCTCGCTCAACTGGACCAGCTCGTCGCGGCTGCAGAGATCGAACTGTCGGCGGATGATATCGACTATCTGGAGAATCTCTATCGTCCGGTCCACAACATCCTGGACCAGGAAAAGCCTCTCAGCGTTCCGGCATAGGTGAGTGACATGAGTAAACCTTGGCTGACCTTCGATTGTTACGACACCTTGGTCCGTTACTCCGAAGGCAAGGCAGCGGCTCTCGCAACGCTGGTACGCGAAAAGGGCGGCGACGACACGGCCGTGGATCGCGCACAATCGGCGTTCGAGGCCTGCGAGAAAAAGCTGCAACTGGGCCCGTTCATAATTCTCGACGCCGTGCTTCGGAAGAGCTTGCATGCGGGCCTGGAGGCGGCGGGTTTGCCTATCACAGCAAGCGACGAAGAAACGATCATCAAGGCTGTCAAATTGTCGGAGCCCTTCCCGGATACGGGCCCCGCCCTCGCCGATTTAAAACGGGATTTCCGTCTCGCGATCTTGTCGAATTCCGAACCCGAGATCATTCGCCACAACATCGCAAGTATTGGTATCGAATTCGATGCGATTGTCTTGGCCGCCGAAGCGAAATGTTACAAACCCGATCCGGGCATGTTCCGTGAACTATTAGACCGAATCGACGAAACACCGGAGAATGTCACCCATATCGCACAAAGTTTCTATCACGACATGCGCACCTCCAAAGACCTCGGCTTCGGTCGGCGTTTGTGGATCAACCGCTACGGTCGTGGCGGCGATCCGGACTATACGCCGGATGCGGAATTATCTGATTTGACAGGTGTACGAGCCCAATTGACCTAAACGGCGTAAGCCATGGACCTTGGACTCAAAGGCAAATTAGCGTTGGTCACGGGCGCCAGCGAAGGCGTCGCGGAAGCCCTCGCCCGGGAAAGCGCTCAGGTCGCGATTGTGCCCGCACGAAATCCAAGCTGGAAGCCGTGGCTGCGAACAGTTTATCCGAGACCGGCAGCAACGTCTTTGCCATTCCAGCGGACATGCGATCCCTTGAAGGGTGCGAAAGTTTCGTGGAAGCCGCGGCCGAGCGGCTCGGTGGGGTCGATATTCTGATCAATA
>JBMYRC010000275.1:0-2223 GCA_049601975.1 Alphaproteobacteria bacterium
CTGGTGTTGTCCGGCGCCTACGCGTTGTACCCGCTCGTGACGAAGAATTTCCCCGCCGAGTACGCGGCCCGTGCGAGCAGTGCCTTAAATTTTTTGGTCTCTCTCCGTCTTCGCCATTCAATGGCTCACTGGATTGATCATCGGGTCTTTCCCGGAAACGGCCCAAGGGGCATTCGTGCCGGATGCCTATAGCTGGGCAATGGCGGCCGGTACCAGCCTACAATTGGCCGCGATTGTCTGGTACTTCCTATCAGGACGCCGCCGCTAATTCGTCGGCGATATCGTCCTTGCGGGGATCGCGCAACCCGGTGTGGCCGTGATGCCGGTCCGCCACCTTGTAACCCAGTGCATCTTCCGCAATCAAAATTTTCTGCACATTCGCGGTGCCCTCACCGGTAAAGAACAGGTCCGCATAAGACTTCAACCAGGACACCCGGTATTCCAAGGCCAAACCATATCCGCCGAAGACCTGCTGCGCCTTATCCGCCACCATCTTGGCGGTTTGCGAGGCATGGTATTTCGCGAGCGCCGCAATCCGGTTCGATGGCAAATCCGCATCCAGATATTGCGCTGCCTTATAGACCAAGGCTCGGCTGGCTTCGATGGCGACCGCCATCTCTGCTATATCGGATTGGATCATCTGAAATGAACCGATGGGCTTACCACGCAATTCACGCTCATTGGCGTAGGTCACCGCGTCCTCGAAGCAGGCGCGCGCCACGCCCAGTGCCTTGGCCGCCACGGTCACCCGGCCGGGCTGCAAGGCCCGCATGACAATCTTGAAGCCATCACCTTCCGCGCCGAGCCGGTTTTCCAGCGGCACCACGAAATCGTCCAAGAATACCGCATTGGTCCGCAAAGCCTTGGACAAGCCGTGCATGTCGATTGGCCGCGCATCGAAACCTGGATATTTCTTCGGCTCAACGATAAAGGCGCTCACCCCTTTCACGCCGGCATCGGGATCAGTTTTCCCCAAGACGATCCCGACATCGGTCTCGTTCGCCATGGAGGCAAACATTTTCGATCCATTCAGCCGATAGACATCGCCGTCCCGGACCGCCGTCGTCTTCATATTGCCGAGCGCATCGGAACCGCCGCCCGATTCCGTCAACGCCATCATGCCGATGGTCTCACCCGCCAAGAGTGGCGGCACGAACTTCATGACCTGCTCCACTGAGCCGCCCGCGTAGATGCATTGCGGACAGGTCGATCCCTGTTGGTTGTTGCAGGCAGCGAACCGCACGTCATTGCGCGCCAGTTCCTCGCTGACCACTGTTGCCGCAACATAACCAAGATCAGTACCACCGACGGATTCCGGAAAGACGCAGCCGTAAAAGCCTGCGTCACCCGCCTTCTTCACAAGATCGCGTGGAAACTCACCACGGCCCTCAAACCCATCCATCACCCGGTTGACTTCGGTCTCCATGAAGCGGTTCACGCTATCTCGGATCACACGAATTTCGTCTGGCAGCATTTCGTCCATCGGGAACCTTCCTAGGCCACAACCTCGTCGGATCTGAGATCCGCGACCTCGCTATCATTTAATCCGAGAACATTCTTCAAAATTTCATCCGTATGCTCACCCAACAATGGTGGTGGTAAATCCTGGCGATCCGGCCCGCCCGGCAACCCGATGGGTGAGCGCAAGGTGCGCAATGCACCCGCCGTCGGATGATCCAGGGTTTGAATCAATCCCGCTTCAATGACTTCCGGCGCGTTCAACGCTTCGTCGAGGCTGCGCACCGGCCCGCACGGAACGCCTGCGTTACGCAATGTCTCAACCCAATGATCTCGCGGCTGCGCTTTGAAGATTTCGGCGAGCAACCCCATGAATTCATCCCGCCGGTTCACCCGATCCCCCATAGTCGCATACGGGTCTTCATTCAGGTCAGGCCGTTCAAGCGCTTTGACCACGAGGTTCTCGTAAAGCCTCTGGGTGCCGCAGGCGAGATAGAACAACCCACCGTCACTGCCCGCGAAGGCGCCGACAGGCACCACGGTCGGAAAGCCGTTCCCCATGCGCGGCGGTGCTTCACCGCTGGTGAAATAATATTGCGCTGCATTGCCGAGAACCGAAATCGCGCCGCCCATCAACGACACATCGATATGCCGTCCGGTCCCGGTCGCCTTTTGATCGACCACGGCGGCGCAGACCGCCGTCGATGCGTAGAGACTGGTGAACAAGTCGATGATTGAGAGCGGGTGGCGCATCGGCGATCCGTC
>JBMYRC010000276.1:0-2221 GCA_049601975.1 Alphaproteobacteria bacterium
TTCGGCCGCATCTTTTACAATCAAGCGACCATGTCGGCGGCGGGGATTCCCCAGATCGCGGTGGTGATGGGCTCTTGCACTGCGGGCGGCGCTTATGTTCCGGCAATGGCGGATGAAGCTGTGATCGTGCGCAATCAAGGCACCGTTTTCCTCGGCGGACCACCGCTGGTGAAAGCTGCTATCGGCGAGATCGTGACACCGGAAGAGCTCGGTGGGGCGGATGTCCATTGCCGGGAGTCCGGCGTCACCGATCATTATGCGGAAGACGACAATCATGCTTTGGGAATCGCGCGCCGGATTGTCTCCAATCTCAACCGTGTGAAGCAACCGAACATCCGCATGCGCGAACCTCGCGCGCCACTCTACGATCCGTCGGAGATTTACGGCGTGGTGCCAACCGATTTGAAACGGCCTTATGACGTGCGTGAGGTCATCGCCCGTATCGTCGACGGCAGCGAACTTGACGAGTTCAAGCAACTCTATGGGACGACCTTGGTGTGCGGTTTCGCGCATATCCATGGCTACCCGGTCGGCATCTTGGCCAACAATGGCATCCTCTTTAATGAATCGTCGGAGAAGGGTGCCCACTTTATCGAGCTGTGTTGTCAGCGCGGCATTCCGCTGCTGTTCCTGCAAAACATCTCCGGCTTCATGGTTGGTAAGAAGTATGAGGCCATGGGCATCGCACGCGCGGGGGCGAAACTGGTCCATGCGGTCTCATGCGCCAATGTGCCGAAATTCACCGTTATCATCGGCGGATCGTTCGGCGCCGGAAATTACGGCATGTGCGGGCGTGCTTTTAGTCCTCGGTTCCTGTGGCTGTGGCCGAACGCCCGTGTCTCAGTCATGGGTGGTGAGCAGGCGGCCAGCGTGTTGGCAACCGTTCGCCGCGATAATTACGACCGCCAAGGAGAGGGATGGAGCACGGAAGACGAAGCCAAATTCCGGCAACCGATAGTCGATCAGTACGACCGGGAAGGGCATCCGTATTATGCGTCTGCGCGTATTTGGGACGATGGCATCATTGACCCGGCGGAGACGCGTCGAACCCTCGGTATGTCGATATCGGCGGCCTTGAACGCACCAATTGAGAAGACGAATTTCGGCGTCTTCCGGATGTAATTCAGAGAGGATCAAATCATGAGCGAACCTGTCATTCTGGTTGAGCGAGATCCACGCGGCATTGCGACCGTGACGCTGAACCGCCCGCAAGTGAACAACGCCTATGACCGGAATGTTTTGCAATCTGCAAGCGACGGACTGAAGGAACTGGCGCAAGACGCGGCGTTGCGGGCACTCGTCTTGAGGGGTAATGGTCGCCACTTCCAAGCAGGTGTCGATCTCAAGTTTCAAAGCGAGCTGGCGGCGATGTCAAAAGAAGAAAACGACGCTGTCTCGTCGCTCCTCACCGGACTGATGCGCGACTTGAACGCTTTTCCCGTCCCGACCATCGCCCTCATTCATGGGGCATGTATCGGCGGTGGTACAGGATTCGCGGCGTCATGCGATGTTGTCATTGCCAGCGAGGATGCAATCTTCGCGGTCGCTGAGGTGAAATGGGGCGCCCACGCGTCGCCTATCTTCCCGCAATTGATCGCGGCGATGGGAGTACGTCATTTACGCCGCTATGCGGCAACGGCGGAGCGCTTTGATGCGAGGCGGGCCCAGGAGATCGGCTTCGTCCACGAGGTGTGTCCCACCGGGGCGCTTGACGAGGCCGTGGCGCCGGTAATCGACTCGATATTGCTCAACGGTCCGTTAGCGGTGCGACGTTCTAAGGAACTCGCGCTGGAGATGGCGGGGCTGGTCCTCGACGATGCGACGGTTGTCGAATTGGCGCGCGAGCATGCCGCAACCCGCCAATCGGCGGAGGCGCGTGAAGGTTTCCAAAGCTTCGTCGAGAAACGTCCTGCGTCTTGGCATCCGGGTGAAGGATAGGGGCTGCTGCCGATGGCGTTAATGCGAGGCATGGAAATACTCGGGATTACCCTGAAGATCTTCCTGTTAACTTTGATTGAGTTATCGGTTGAGGAGATCGGCGGCTATTTCTTCTTTCTGATGTTCTCGGTAGTCGTGGCGTTGGTGGTCGCCATTCACGTGCTGTTTGACAGCAGCGCCTTCTTTCCGCTCTCACTTGCGAATTTCATCAGTGTCTATACGTGCGTATTTATCTTCTTCACTCTGACCAATTTTCAAAACGTTCCGGGCTGAGCGGCGCATG
>JBMYRC010000277.1:0-2154 GCA_049601975.1 Alphaproteobacteria bacterium
TGCAACAGCAGTGCGCAATCGGTCGCCATTGCGGAATATGTCATGGCGCATGCGTTGAGCATGATCCATCCGATTGACGAGCAGCGCGCCCATCAGGCCAACAAGGAATGGAAACGGACACCATTTCGCGAAGTCGCCAATACCAACTGGCTAATCATCGGTTTCGGCCCCATCGGTATTGAGACCGCGAAACGCGCCAAGGCCTTCGGCGCCACAATCGATGTGATCCGGCGTTCACCTAAAACTTCCGAAATCGTAGATCGAGCCGGAACGATGGCCGATCTCGGCAAGTTCGTCCCGGACGCGGACGTCATCGTGATGGCCTGCGCGCTCAATGACGATACGCGAAAATTCGCCGGCGAAGATTTTTTCACCTCCGTCAAGGAGGGAGCTATCCTCGTCAATATCGCGCGCGGTGCGTTGATCGAGGACGGCGCGATGATCGCCGCATTGGACCGAGGTCAATTGGCGGGAGCGGCGCTCGACGTCTTCGATCCGGAACCGCTGCCGACGGACAATCCCCTTTGGGACCATCCAAAAGTGCGCCTTACCGCACATACCTCCTTCGGAGGAGATGGCACCCGCCTGCGGTGGGACGAACTTTTCTTCGACAATCTTCCCCGCTATGTCCGGGGCGAAACATTGCTGCACGAAGTGAGCCCCGCCGACATCGTGTAACCTTAGGAGACATCGCCATGGCGCCGCTTACCGGTAGTCGCAAACCGCGCAAACTTCCCTATGACGGGGTCAAGAACGGCTGGTACGCGACCTTGCCGGAACCCGCGCCGGCTCGCATCCTCGAGGGCGACGTCACGGCGGATTGGCTCGTGCTCGGCGGCGGAGCCTGCGGCTTATCCTTCGCGCGCCGCTTGGCTGAACTTCGGCCCGATGACTTCATTGCCGTTATCGAAGGCATGCGCGTCGGCTACGGTACGTCCGGGCGGAACGCGGGTTTCATGCTCTCTCACCACAGCCACGGCGGCATTAAGAATCTCGACGCTGCAAAGAAAAGCGACCGCTTGTTCCAGACCGGGCGCAATTATCTACGCGAGATCGTGGAGCATCATCAAATCCGGTGTAATTGGAGCGATTGGGGGCAAATTTACGTCTCCGCTTCACCACCCGGAGATGCGCATCTAGACGACGTCGCAAACGGTTTCGAGACTCTCGGCATCGCCCATACGGCAGTCGACCGAGATGAATTGGAGAGCATCACCGGCACTCGGTTTTACAATGGCGGCGTGCGGGTCGATGGCGGCTCCCTGGTGCAGCCCGCCGCGATGATGCGCGGCCTCGGCGAAACGCTGCCGGTCAACGTGACACTCTATGAGGACTCGCCCGTCACCGAAGTTCGCTCGGACAACGGCTTCACGCTCACCACCGACCAGGGCACGGCGCGCGCACCGAAACTAATTCTCGCCACCAATCTCTTCGCCGAGGAAATGGGATTTAAACGCCACCGCGTCGTACCCGTTGCCTCATTTGGCAGCCTGACCCGACCTTTGACCGACGATGAGAAGAAGCATGTCGGCACCGCTGGGGAATTCGGATTGCTTCCTTCCAGTCCGAACGGCAGCACCGTGCGGCTCACTCAGGACGGGCGTATCTTGATGCGAAATACGCTTTGGTATGCGCGCAGCAAACGCTTCGAGGACGAGCTCATCGCCCGTATGGAGACGCGCCATCGGCAAAGCATCGCCGAACGTTGGCCCGCTCTCGGCGAGGTTGATTTTGACGGCACATGGGGCGGCATCATGGCCTTTACCCGCAACGAAGGCACGGTCTGGGGAGAGATCGCCGACAATCTCTATATCCTCATGACCACCGACACCGCACCGATGACCCGCGGCACCGCGCTCGGCAAACTATTGGCCGAGGATCTCTCGGGCATCGATAGCGATGAATTACGCGCACTCAAACAAATGCCGCAAGCGGCACTGCTCCCGCCCGACCCAATTTTGAAGCTGTACATGAAACATCGCATTCGAGGGATCGAGCGGAATGAGGCAGGCGAGAAATAGACGAGGCCGCCTATTCCTCTAATTGCGGCAAGCGGTAACGGTCTTCCGGATCATCCCAACCGATGAAGTTCGGCTTCCGTTTCTCGGCAAAGGCCGAGCGGGATTCCATACGATCGCTCTTAGCGCCGTGATT
>JBMYRC010000278.1:0-2133 GCA_049601975.1 Alphaproteobacteria bacterium
TGCACCGCTTGCGCCGCCTGACCCTGGAACTTCTCTTTGTTGTCGCGGCTGTAATTATAACTGTGGGTGCGGTCGAGGTTTGATTTCTGGAAGTGCGGCATCACGTAGCGTGCGATCAGCTCATAGTTCCGCTTGGTCGCTTCCCAGTCGGCCCAGTTATGAGCGAGCTGCATGAGGCTGCCGAACCCGCCGGAACCTTCGAGCAAGGTTTCGATATACTCGATGGCGTCGTCCGGGGTGCCGATCACGGCGATCCGGTTTTCCGTCAGATATTCATAGGCGTTGTCGATCTCGTGCGGGACGATCGGGAAGGTCGAGATATCCTTGAAATAGGTGGCGAACTCCTCGATGCCGTACTCCACGTTCTTGCGCGCTTCCTCCCGCGTCTCGGCAATGTGCATTAAGGTGACGAGGCGCCAATTCTCGCGGCTGACGGTCTTGCCGTTCTCCGCCGCCGCTTCCTCGCACATGCGCCAGTTATTGGCATGATGTCGCAATGCTTCATCATTCGTGCCGCCGATTGAGAGCATGCCGAGACCATGCTTGCCCGCCGCGAGCGCACCCGACGGCGAGCGCGCGCAGGCAACCGCCATCTCGGTGCGGGGTGTCGTGAAAGGTGGGATTTGCAGGTGCGCATCCTTCGCCTCGAACCAGTCTGACTTCATGGAGACGGTTTCGCCGTCCATCAATTTCACGATCACGTCGAGGGATTCGTTCATCATGCGGCGCTGGGCTTCCGGATCAATTCCCATGCGATAAGCATCGCCGACCAGTGCACCGGGACCGACGCCGAGCATGAAGCGCCCGCGCGTCATATGATCGAGCTGCGTCGCCCGGCCCGCCACCATGAACGGATGGTGATACGGCAAGGAGACCACGCCGGTGCCGAGCTTGATGTTCTTGGTCCGCTCCGCCGCCGCCGCGATGAACACCTCCGGGCAGGCGATAATCTCGAACCCGCCGGAATGATGCTCGCCGATCCAGGCCTCGGCATATCCCAACTCATCGAGATATTCGAGCAGCCACATATCGCGCTGCATCGCCTGCGTCGGGTTTTCCTTCAGATCGTGAAACGGAGCGAGGAAGATACCGTATTTCATGGTGTCGTTCGGCATCAGGGAAAGCGCGGAGCTGGTCATGGGATATATGTCCAAATGTCAGGGTTATTCGGCTGCGGGCGAGGGTAGCCCGTCCGGCGGCCAGTGGTCCACGCCTTCCTCCAACGGGATGCGCAGGCTTTGGAACATCTCAGAGAACAGCCGCCAGTTCGAGATCGCGAGGACCAATTCAATGCGTTCGGCCTCGCTCGAGAGGTGTTCGCAGCACGCGGCCCAAGTCGCATCGGAGATGCGCCCGTCATCAAGGGTCTCATCCGTCGCCGCCAGTACGGCTTTGTCGGCGGCGCTCAAGCAATCAGCGTTCTGCCAATCGCGCACCGCGACCACCGATTCGCCGTCGATCTTCAAGCGTTCGGCGACGCGCCAATGCTGGGTCCATTCGTAGACCGAGCCGGTACGCCACGCGAGGCGCATGATGATCAACTCACGGAGCCGTTCGTCGAGTTTGTTCCCTTTGTACAATAGCGTCGCCAGTAAATTGCTGACGGCGGCCGCCAATTCCGGATGATGAGACATCACCCGGAAGACATTGAGATGCGCCATTGAGGACGGCACGCCGTGCTCTTTGCCGATGCGTTCTGCCTCTTCCACGGAGAGGAAGGGGATACGGGACGGATTCGAATCGTCGGTCATGGTTTCAGGTCCATATTGTTCTCCAATGGCGCCACACAGAATGAAGTGGCGGAACTGACAGCCAAGAAAAGGGGTGCGAGAGATGAAGATACCGACATTACCCTTCACGTTGACCGACTGGGACACCGTGCCGGAGGAACGCTACGAGGGCGATACCGGTTATGCGCTTTGGCGCACCTTGAACATCGAGGACGTGCGCGTTCGGCGGGTCGAATACTCAGCCGATTATCTAGCGGACCATTGGTGTGACCGTGGGCATATTCTGTTCGTTTATGAAGGCGAGATGGATTCGGAACTCAAAGATGGTCGCGTTTTTACGCTAAAACCCGGCATGAGCTACCAGGTCTCCGACAACGGCGATTCGCCGCACCGCTCCCGCACC
>JBMYRC010000279.1:0-2089 GCA_049601975.1 Alphaproteobacteria bacterium
ACGATGATTTCGGATCGCGGGAAATATGGGCGCGTCAAAAAATGGGCGGGCTGCAACAATGCGAATGAAGATTGCATCTGGATTATTAATAATACCGAGGCGGCGGTGAACTCCAGCGGCCAGGACCTCGGAAAAAATTGCAAAGAGAATGCGCTAACCGAAATTGTTTGGCGGTAGCAACTTGTCGGCGGGAACGACGGCGCGCATAGTCCTCGAATGAAGGAATTTGCACTCCGCCCACAACCCGACGATCCCACGTTGACGGAACGTGTTACGGGAACAGACCAAAATGGCGACCCCTTCAACACGCATGTCGTCGTCGAGCGGGCTTTAACGCTGTTTTTGAACCGCCAGGAAATCGTCACCATGATGACGATCTGCGACTATCCGGACTATCTTGCTGTCGGATATCTGGTCAATCAAAACATGCTCGATCCTCGGGAAAGAATAACCTCAATCGATTACGAAGAAGATATCGAAACCGTGGTTGTGCGGACCGAGCGGGAGACCGACTTTGAGGACAAGTTACGTAAGAAAACACTAACGTCAGGCTGTGCCCAAGGTACGGTGTTTGGCGATCTAATGGAGAAGTTTGAGGACATCCATCTTTCGGCTGACGCGGAAATTCGAACTTCATGGCTTTATACTCTCACCAAGAAGATCAACACCGCGCCCAGTCTCTACCTTCAAGCAGGCGCGATCCACGGCTGTGTACTATGCGAAGAGGACCGACCTCTCATTTACATGGAAGATGTCGGACGGCACAATGCGATCGACAAAATCGCCGGCTATATGGCACTTCATGATATTGGTCCGGAGGGGAAGAGCTTCTACACGACAGGACGGCTGACGTCCGAGATGGTTATCAAGACCGTGCAAATGCGCATACCGGTTTTGATTTCGCGGTCGGGTTTCACGGCTTGGGGTGTCGAATTGGCGCGCCAGGCAAATTTGACCTTAATCGGGCGCGCTCGCGGAAAGCGATTCGTCGCGTTGGCCGGGCAGGACCGCATCGTCTACGACGCGGACCCGAACGCTATTGGCGAAGAACCTAAGCGGCTCGCGCGTAAAGCCGGAGAGGATTGAAAATGAGGGTTAATCGAGACGACTTTTTCCGACGATGAATAAGCAAATTGTGGGCATTTTGTTGGCGGGCGGTCAATCGCGACGTATGGGGGGCGGGGACAAGTGTCTGCGCCCGTTGGGCGACCGCACCATTCTCGGGCATGTAATTGACCGTATCCGTCCACAGGTAGGACCGTTAATCCTCAATGCAAACGGCGATCCCGACCGATTCCGGTCATATGGATTGCCTGTGGTCGCTGATGTCGTCGATGGATTTGCGGGGCCGCTTGCGGGTGTTTTGACCGGATTGCGCTGGGCCGAGATCAATGCGCCGCGATGTGCGTGGATGTTGAGTGTTCCGACCGATGCCCCCTTTGTCCCCCAGAATTTAGCAACTTCATTGCGACAGGAAATTTCGGTGCAGGGCGCTCAGTTGGCCTGTGCGACATCGCGCGGGCGACCACATCCAGTGGTGGGGCTGTGGCCGGTCGCGCTCGCGGACGCGCTTGAGCAGGCGTTGGTCGGCGAGGATATTCGTAAGATCGACCATTGGACGGCGCGCTACCGCTTGGTGGAAGTTTCGTTTGACGATACCGGTTTCGATCCATTCTTTAATGCCAATCGGCCAGAAGATTTGGCGATGGCGGAGCGTCTACTCGCGGGTGAGCGTTAGGAAGCGGCCATGAGGGCGCATGGCGGCAACCGCACCACCTTCCATCGCGGCGTGTAAAAGCCCTTCGATATTGCGCACGACGAAACCACTGAGGGCATCGATGCCGAATTCGAATAGTAGGGGGCTAAGCGGACAACTTGGACCTACGAGCGCGACAAATGCCTGGCGCGCCAAGGGTAACAAGCTCGCAAGCGTGCCGTTCGTGAGGGCCGATCCGGTAATCAGAACTTGTTTTGCGGCCGGCAAGAGGTCCACTGCCGCGTATTCCGGGTAGCAACCCGAGCGCGGTTCGCGTTCGATGACGGCGGCATTTGGCACACGTTTCATCAAACCGGGGAATTGGCCGATCAC
>JBMYRC010000280.1:0-2089 GCA_049601975.1 Alphaproteobacteria bacterium
ATGTATTCTTCATTCAAAGCCCAGCCGACACCTTGCGCGGCACCACCTTGGATTTGTCCTTCCACATAACTTGGATGGACTGCCTTGCCGACATCTTGCACCGCCGTATAACGCAGGATCGTGACATGGCCGGTTTCCTTATCTACCTCGACATCGACAATGTGGGTCCCAAAGGCCGGGCCTGGCGCTTGCACGTTCTTCGACTTACGCGCTCCAATAGGACCACCTGTCTCAATCGTCTTGCCCGCGATATCAGCCAAACTCAGAGGTTCGAACTCACCCGCATTCGGTCCCGCGGGACGCGCCTCACCTTCTTCCCACACCACAGCTTCGACATCGATATCCCAAATCATCGCCGCGCGCTCGCGTAGTTGCTGGACAATATCCTGGGTCGCCTCAATGACGACGATCCCGGCGGCGAAGGTCACGCGGCTGCCGCCGGTGTGCCGGTTATAAGCGAGCGAACTGGTGTCCGCGATGATCGCTTTCACGTCCTTCACATCGCACCCGAGGACTTCCGCCGCCATGTTGCAGAGCGAGGCCCGCGAGCCACCGACATCTGGCGACCCCGAAGTCACCATGACGGTGCCGTCCTCCAACAGGCTGACCGCGACACTGGTCTCGCCGCCGACATTGAACCAGAAGGCAGACGCCACACCCCGGCCCTGATTTTCGCCAAGCGGCGCGCTGTAATGTGGATGGTCCTTCGCGGCGGTCATCGTCTCGATATTGCCGACGACGCCCAGGGTCGGCCCGTAGGAGGTCTTGGTGCCCTGCTTCGCCGCGTTCTTCAGGCGCATCTCCATCGGATCGAGTTTCAACTCCCGCGCCAATTCATCCAGCGCGCTCTCGATCCCGTAGGCGCCGATCGGTGCGCCCGGTGCACGATACGCCGCCGCCTTCGGGCGGTTGACCACGACGTCGTAGCCGATGCTCTCGACATTGGCGATATCGTAGGGGGTGAAGCCGCACATACAGGCGAGCTGCACCGGCGAGCCCGCATAGGCGCCTGCCTGGAATTTATACTCGGCCTGACCGGCGGTGATGGTGCCATCCTTCTTGGCACCGACCTTGATTTTCATCCAGGAGCCGGACGTCGGACCCGACGCGCGAAATACCTCGTCGCGGGTCATCTGCATCTTAACCGGGCTGCCGGCCTTGCGCGACAGCAGCAAGGCATGCGGCTCAAGCCAAACGGTTGTCTTACCGCCGAACCCACCGCCGATTTCGGCAGGCGTCACGCGAATGTCCGATGCCGGCACTTCTAGCAATCCCGCACAATACTGCCGGATCATGTATTGGCCCTGGCTACTCGACCACACCGTCGCCGTGCCGTCTTCCGACATATTCGCGACGCATGCGCTCGGCTCGATGTAGCCTTGATGGACCGGCTTGGTGGTGTACTCGCGCTCAATGATTGCATCCGCGTCCTTAAACCCCGCTTCGATATCACCGATCGAAAAGGCAACCCGGTTGGCGACGTTCGAGGCTTTCGTCGGTTTTGGATCAACATTCGCGGTAAACAGGTTGTCGTGCAGGACCGGAGCGTCCGGCGAGCAGGCGTCCAACACGTCGATGACATGGGGCAAAACCTCGTATTCGACCTCAATTAACTTCACCGCGCGTTTGGCGATTTGCAGCGTCGTCGCCGCCACCGCCGCGACGCCGTGCCCGTCATACAGAACCTTCTTCCGCGCCATCAAGTTGTCGGATAGATGTTGGAAATTCACCGGCGCGGTGCCTTTGGTCTTTTCAGCATCGGAAATTACTGGCCAATCGGCAGCTGTAATGACCGACTTCACACCCTTCAGCGCTTCAGCCTTAGAGGTATCAATCTTGACGATACGCGCATGGGCGTGAGGGCTGCGGAGAACCGCGCCATACAACATGCCCGGCAGGCTGAAATCCGCGCCATACGCGGCGCGGCCTGTCACCTTGTCCACGCCGTCGGGCCGGGCCGTCCGTTTGCCCACCCATTTATACTCACCATTTCCGGGAATCACTGCGTCGTTCATATCCTGACCGCCCTCGGTAAAACTGTTGATATTCCGTTGCTGTAAATCCTGCCGCGTCACACGGCGAGCAACAA
>JBMYRC010000281.1:0-2038 GCA_049601975.1 Alphaproteobacteria bacterium
GTATAGGCTTCGGTGTAGCACATCGGGCAATTGATGCCGAACTCGGACGGCCCGGAACTGCCATCAAAATCGACCAAAATCTCACCGTCGCCGATGGTCAGTTTGGCTACCAGATCAATGGGCGCCTCGTAGCCGTCGATGCGCATACCGGCGCTCCAACTTCCCTTGGGCAGCTCGTTGATGGCGTCTTCCATGCCTTTCCGGCTGGTCCGGATGATATGCTCGCCAAGTTCGTCCAGATCATCGAGTTCGTATTCCTCCATCATCGCCAGAAGGCGACGGCTGCCGGTCTCGTTGCACGCCACGAGGGCATAGATATCGCCTTCGACCTGGATCGGCTCCCGAACATTGGCTCTGACGAGGTTGAGAATCCACTCGTCCATCTCGCCCTCCCGTGCCAACGGCATAATCGGAATGAAGAGCCCTTCATGATAGACCTGCTTTCCATCCGACGAGGGGCCGAGGCCGCCGATATCGACGAGGTGGCTGGTGCACGCAAACAGCGCCACCATCTTACCGTGCTTAAAGGTCGGAGAGACGATGGTGAGGTCATTGAGGTGTCCCGTCCCCTTCCACGGATCGTTCGTAAAGTAGGAATCACCATCCTTCATCGTCGCCGCCGGGAAGACCTTTAGAAAATGCTTCACGGCGCGGGCCATCGAATTGATGTGCCCCGGGGTACCGGTGACCGCTTGGGCCAGCATTTGGCCTTCGAGGTCGAAGACGCCGGCAGAGATATCACCCGCTTCTCGACTAGAGGTACTGAACGCGGTGCGGACCAAGGTTTGGGCTTGTTCCTCGACAACCGAGAGCAAGCGCTTCCACATGACTTGTAGGTTGATATCGCTCATCGCATTGGTCGTCATGATCAACTTCCCTTCCGCAGCAATTCAATTTCGCTGAGCGCATTGATCATCACCCGGTAGTTGGGCGGCACGACCGTCGAAGTCTCGTCTTCCGTGAGGATCGCTGGACCGTCGAGGCAATGGCCCGGGGCCAGTGTATCGCGGCGCACTAGTTTCGCCTGCACGGTAGTGCCCGAAGCCGGATCAAACATCGCCCTGGTTTCGGATCCGGTCGGCGCGACGCTCTCGCTTACGGCCGCACCTGATTGTGGCAATGCACGTTCCGTCGCCAGGGTCAGGGTCCAAGTAAGAATTTCCACATTCAAGTTCGGGATTATCCGCGTGAAATGCGCCGCATAAGACGAATCGAACAGCTCCTGTAACATCGTCCCATCATCCGCCGTGAACGCTCGCGACGGCAATTGCACGCTGATCTCATGCCCTTGTCCGCGATATCGCATATAGGCTGTACGTGTCTCAACCAACTCGGCATTAGGCGCGCCAAGCCGCACCACGTCCTCCGCTTCCTGGCGCATATCCGCGAAGATACCGTTGACATATTCGGGATCGAAATCGCGCAAGTCGACCAAACGCGTGCGCACCACCTCATAGCCGATCGGCGCCATCAGGAACCCGACCGCCGATCCGACGCCCGCCCCCTTCGGCACGATCACCCGATCAATGCCGAGCTTATCTGCGAGGCGCGCCGCATGGAGAGGAGCCGCGCCGCCGAACGCCACCAGGGTCCGGTCGGCCGTGTCCTTGCCGTGTTCGATCGCATGCACGCGGGCCGCATTCGCCATGTTCTCGTTGACGATCTCATCGACGCCCGCCGCCGCGATATCATTCGATAGACCGAGCGGATCGCCAATCGCCGCGGCGATGGCCGCTTCGGATTTCTCCGGCGCAAGGGTGATCTTGCCACCGGCGAAACTGGCCGGATTGATGCGGCCCATGACCACATCGGCGTCAGTGACGGTGGCGTCTTCATTGCCTCGGTCGTAGCACGCAGGCCCAGGGTCGGAGCCGGCACTTCGGGGGCCGACCGCGATCTGGCGCAGCGTGTCTAGCCCGGCGATCGATCCACCGCCCGCTCCGATCTCCACCATTTCGATGACCGGAATGCGTAACGGCAATCCACTGCCCTTCAGAAAACGGTAGGCCCGCGCGACTTCAAAGGACCGCGAAATTAA
>JBMYRC010000282.1:0-1964 GCA_049601975.1 Alphaproteobacteria bacterium
AGCGCCACTGTGAGTATGATCAGATATGAACTCGCCGCTTCCGGATCTCGGCGGCAAACATCGGGCCGAACCGGTTCCACCAGAACCGTACCGTCTCATGACAAATGTCGATGCCACGTTCATAAAGATATACTCAAACTGCCGCAGCGATAGAGGATACCGGAAATACAGCATCACCGTCAGGGGGATGATCTCGGGTGACGCCTTAAAATAGCGGAACGGGTTGTGATTTCCCATCCATCAAACTAGTAGTGGCCCGGTTGCAGGTGCAAACCTATTTTCGTCTGACAGTGTCCGTCATTACATCTAACGGATTGTTCGCCCTGTTGAAATCGTGCGCGGAAAGTTATCCTTCGTCGATCTCGCCTGGTTCGTAGAGACAATCGCGGCCCAGCTTGTCGAGGCAGAGCTCCGCCGTCCACGGCAGCATTAGCGAGCCGCAACGGCTGTCCCGGTAAATTCGTTCCAGGGCCAGACTTTTCAACATCGACTGGCCGCCGCAGGTACGGATGGCGAGCTGTGCCAACTCATTCGCATTCTCCATCACAGTGTATTGCGCAGCGTAGGCCCGCATTACCTGCTCCTTCGTCGGGTTCGCGCGCGCTTCCGACATAGCTTGGAACCAAATCGATTTCGTCTGTTCCAACATCACCCGCATCTGCGCGACGGCGATCTGTTTGGTCGGATACATCCGCCGCTTGACGGGCAGCGTACCCTCCATCTCGCCACGCAAATACGAGACCGTGAAGTCGTAGGCAGCCTGAGCCTGACCCATGTAGGCGGGCGTCAGGGTCATGAACATGTGTGGCCATTGGGTTGCCGCCTTGAAGTAAAATCCGGGCGGCATCAGTTCTGCGCCGTCTGGCACGAAGACGTCTTCGAACAATAGATTGCGGCTGACCGTGCCGCGCATGCCGAGTGGGTCCCAATTACCCTCGACCGTCACACCGTCACTCTTGGCAGGGATCGCTAAATAGAGCGTGTTTCCCCGGCTTGCCCGACCGTCTGCACTCTCTAGTTCGGTGCACAAGACGCCGTAGTAGTCCGCACTCCCCGCTAGCGAGGCAAAGATCTTCTTGCCGTTGACAATCCAACCACCCTCGATCCGAAGCGCCTTCGTCCCAAACGCCACAACACCCGCCGCCGCGGCACCCCCTTCCGAGAACGGCTGCGCGTAAATCGCCCCGTCATCGAGGATGCGTCGATAATGGACGGCTCTATTCTCCCGATGCCGGCGCCGGTCCGCTTCGTTCATCTCCAGATCGTCGGTGAGCGCTCCCGACCAGAGACACGAGCAGACATGCATGTTCCAGGTGAGCGCGGTGGAGCCGCAATACCGGCCGATCTCGGCCGCGACAACCGCATAGCCGCGCAATCCAATACCGTGGCCGCCATACTCTTCGGGAATACAGATCCCCATTAGTCCCGCTGCATACATATCGCGGTAATTTTCCATTGGAAATACTGCTTCGCGATCGTACTGCGCAGCTCGTGGGGCAACCTTGCTCTGGCCGATCTCCCGGGCGACAGCGGCAAGGTCTCGCTCCCGGTCACTTAGGCCCCAGGCGTCAGCATCGAACATCGGTCTGTCAGGTTCACTAACCATCGTAATCCTCGTAATTAATGAAGTTTCAGCGGCGGTGCCTTATGAAGTCGAGCACCGCCCAATTGAAGGCTTCGGCGACTTCTATATTCACCAAATGACCAGCACTGGAAAGGCAAACGTGCTCCGCCCCGGCTATCTTGGACGCCATCCCTTCCATCATAACGGCGGGCACAGTGGTGTCGTGTTCACCGGCAAGCACGAGGGTTGACACCTGGATATCGGGCAAAGCGTCCCGTCCCTCGAATTTAAACAGAGAGTAGATCGTCGCCCCGTACACATCGGGCGGCACTTTGGACATGCAAGTCTCCGCGAAGGCCGCGCTTTCCGGCAACGTCGAGCCGCCCACAAGTTCCGAGAC
>JBMYRC010000283.1:0-1958 GCA_049601975.1 Alphaproteobacteria bacterium
CACTAGTGGCGCGGCGCAAACCGTTCGTGGTCACGAGTGATTATATCGGCCCCGACCGACGCCGAGACGCCGTACGTGGCGGACCAGACAGTATTCCGCTTATCGATGTGCCGAACACTCTCCGTTCAAAAGCAAAGGGCGAAACGATTAGCGTCGCCGATTTGAAGGCTGCTGTCGGCCAAGTCATGACGGAGATCAACGACCAACGATTGGTGCGGCACTCCTATCAGATCAATTTCCTGGTCGGCATGATTCTGCCAGCCTATCAAGAGGGTAAGGTCCCCCCGGAAATCCGCGTGCATGTGACCCGATTGTCGGATGTCGCCGCCGAAGTCGAAGGGCGTCTCGCAGGATCACGGTTTGAACATGTTGGTGAACTGAGCCGGACCATGAGTAGTGTCGCGCAATCCATTCGCGGAAATTGGCGTGAGCCCAACCGTAAGGATGTGGAACTTCTGAAGCCATTGTCGCAATCCATCTTGGCCGGTTTCAATCCGGACAAGGATTCAAGCGATATGGCGGGTGAGATCAACTCAATGGTCTCGAAATTCTCCGGCAAGGTGAACGAAGAAGCTCGGCGGGAAATCGAAGACGCGGCTAAATAATCACTGACCAGTCAATTGCGTTTTTGATCCCTGACAGCTTCACCGAATGCTCGAAACAGCGCGCGGTTGATCGGATTTGTCTGTGGATCGTGCTCGGCGTGCCATTGCACACCCAAGGCGAAACCCGCCGCATCCGCAATTCGGACGGCCTCGATCGTGCCGTCTTCCGCCAACCCCTCCACCACGATGCGTTCGCCCGGGTCCGTTATGGCCTGCCCATGGAGCGAGTTAACGCGGATTATCTCGCATCCGAATATTTGTGCAAAGACACCATCACTGGTTAGGCGGACTTCATGGCGGTCCGTAAAGACAACCTTGGGGTCGGGATGGAAATCACCGTTCTCTAACCTTGGTGCACGGTGGTTCATCCTGCCCGGCAAATCACGGATTTCCGGATGGAGTGTACTTCCAAAGGCGACACCCATCTCCTGTATGCCGCGGCAAATACCAAAAATGGGGACGCCTTTCTCAACACAAGCCCTTGTTACTTCCAGCGCCACCGCATCCCGCTCCTGATCATAAGGCTCGTGGCTCACGTGCGGTTCGATGCCAAAATGCGATGGATGAACATTCGCTCGCCCGCCGGTGAGCATGACGCCGTCAACGCAATCCAATAGAGAGCCGACATCTGTTATGTCTGGCGCGCCAGCAAAAATAATGGGCAAGGCATCCGCAACTTCGGACACCGCGCGCAGATTCTGTTCTCCGACTCGTTGTACGGGACGGCGTTCATTGATGAGAAATCTGGATCCGATGATCCCGACAACAGGCTTTGACATCGATTGGATTGCGTTTGTTTTGCTAAGGACGTTTCAGAGTTGGAAATAGGTACAACTGTTTACGCGACGATTCGATGCAAAAACAGCCTTAGACGTAGGAATCTGATTTCCTACATTCCCATCCGGTCCTTCATCCCATACCAGAAATAGACCATTGGCAGGAACCATGGCCGCCCAAAGTAGAGTGGCTTAGTGACGAAATCATCCGCCGCAAACGCGGTCTCCGCCTCCGCATTGCCAGCGATGGAATGCGCCGCCTTCATGCCGAGCCATCGTGCCCAGACGACGCCAGAGCCACAAAAACCAGTCGCGTAATGGACACCTTCGTTGACCACGAGCTTCGGCATGTAGTCAAATGTGAAACCCGTATAGCCCCACCAAGAGTGGGTCAGACCGACATCCTTTAATTCCGGAAAGATTTCGACCAGAACCTTTTTCAGATGCCGGGATTTCTTGACTGAATCGTCGGTAATCGTACCCGCCTTGCCGCCAAAGACGATGCGCGTGCCGTCCGGAGAAGGGCGGAAATAGTTATAGAGATTGCGGCTCTCGCCGAGCATCCGCTTCTTCGGCA
>JBMYRC010000284.1:0-1956 GCA_049601975.1 Alphaproteobacteria bacterium
GCGCGGCAAGTACCAGCACTGCTGAAGGCCGACAGCTCGTCGAACGCCTGGATCGTGTCGGGCACGCGGACATCGAGCGGCAAACCGATCCTTGCCAACGATCCTCACCTAGCCTTCGCGTCACCCGGCCTGTGGTACTTGGCCCGTTTGACGGTGGATAGGCGGACCCGGACCGGCGCCACTGTTCCCGGTGTTCCGTTGGTAATCCTGGGTCAAAATGGCGACGTAGCCTGGGGCATTACATCCGCTGGCGCGGATACCACTGATCTGTTCATCGAGACTGTCGTAGACGCCGACCCGACCCACTACCTGACACCAACAAGTCCAGAAAAATTTAAAACCCGGACCGAGACCATCTCCGTCAAGAATGATCAACCCGTCACCATTACTATCCGGAAAAGCCGTCACGGCCCCATACTCTCCGATGTCATGCCACGGCTCAAATCCATCGCCTCCCCGAAAAAAGCCATCGCCCTGGCCGGCACAATCTTCAATCCAGACGACACAACGGTCGAAGGTCTCTATCGTATCAACCATTCGGGCAACCTCACCGATTTCAGAGAGGCAGCCACATATTTTGATGCGCCGCTGCAAAACCTATTCGCGGCCGATAGCACCGGGGACATCGGATTCGTCGCGGCCGGCCGCATGCCGATCCGCAAATCCGGTCACGGCCATTTGCCATCATCGGGCCAAGACGGTAGCGGCGATTGGCGCGGATACGTCGGGCCGGAACATTGGCCCCAAACCTGGAATCCGTCCAACGGGTTGATCGCCAATGCGAACAACCGACTGCGGCCGAACGCGGAAGCGCCAACGTTTCAGTACGCCTGGTATTGGCCTGCATCTCATCGCGTGGCCCGTATATACGAGCACTTTTCCGAAGCCCGACCCTACGATATCGAGGACAGTATTCGCATGCAGATGGATAATCGATCTGTCGCTGCAAAAACGTTGGTTCCGTTGCTCTCCAAAATCGAACCGAAAAGCGATATCGGGAGAAAAGCCATAAAGCTGATCCGTGCATGGGATTTCAAGATGACGCGGGATCGCCCGGAGCCGTTGATCTATGCCGCTTGGATACGAAACTTGATGCCGTCCCTGTTGGCGGATGAACTCGGCGATCAATTTGCTGGATACAGCCGCCCTCGGCCGCTTTTCATTCACCGGGCCTTAAACCAAGATACTGAGTGGTGCGACAACATTTCCACGCTAGAAAAAGAAGACTGTGCGTCCCGCGTGGAACACGCTCTTAACCGCGCGCTCACGGAGTTAAAGAAGCGTTTCGGCAATGAGCCGAAGGATTGGCGATGGGGCGACGCCCATGCGGCCACATTTCCGCATCGGATCTTGCGTCATATTCCCCTTCTCGCCGATTGGTCGGAGGGACGGATCAAAACCGATGGCGGTGACCATACCCTAAATCGTGGCCAAACCGGTGGAAGTACGGAAAGCCCATATCGCCACTCCCACGGGGCTGGATACCGGGCCGTCTATGATTTGGCGGATCCCGGGAATAGCCGATACAGCCTCGCGACCGGACAATCCGGCAATCCGCTTTCCGCCCGGCACATGGATCAACTGTCACAATGGCGCGACGGCCGGTATTTCCGTATTGCTGGGTCGCAAAATGAACTAAAGGCGCGGGGAAGCGATATGCTCCGGCTGCGTCCCCTCACCAAGAACGAAAGCATCCGAAAAGAATGACCGTCACCCCAGAGAGCATCCGAGCTGCAGCCGTTACAATTCAGGGTGAAGTCACTCGGACCCCCATCATTCGCTCGGGCCCGTTATCAGACGGAACGGGTGCCGAGATTTTTCTCAAACTGGAAGCATTTCAACGCACCAGCTCGTTCAAAGACCGGGGGCGTTCGTAAAGTCAAAATCAGTCTCCCAAGAAGGTGGTAAAGGCGTTATCGCGATTTCTGCCGGTAACCATGCGCAGGGCGTCGCCTA
>JBMYRC010000285.1:0-1950 GCA_049601975.1 Alphaproteobacteria bacterium
GCGACCTGACATAAGAGGATACTAGGCGGCCTATGGCCTTATCGATCGAAACGTTTAGTAACATCACCGGTGGCTTCTCATTCTTCAAAGCGGCCGGACATCCGTTGACGGCACAGCGTATCCAAGACCTGATCGCCAGCATGGAAGGGCCAGTCGCGATCTATGACCCGCTTGGTCTGGCGGCTCCGTTTGCTGAAATACACGATTGCGGTGCGTTGAATACTGTGGGCGTATTCGTGCAAGATATCGAGCGGATTGGCGAAATCGTTTTCGGTCAAACCACCCAGCCGGTCACCGACCTGTCGCAAAGCGGCGCACGGACCGTCTTTATCCCAGGCTTTGATACAGAGCGCGTTGCCGAGCACATCAGCCACCTTCTCCCGAAGGGCGCCGAGCTCGTGACCCTCGATCAGGTGCGGCTGGAAGACGAGATGGTGACCAACAAACGCCGCTATTTGGAGCCGATTAATTTCGCGACTAACTTCGCTTTTTTCCGCGACGGTGAGGGCCATCACACCCGGGTCGTGAGCGCGAACTACTGGGCAGGCTATGGTGCCAAGAATGTCTGGATGTGGTGCTGCCTGTTCGATGAAGACGGGCAAGTATTGGTCGAATGGCGTGAGGATCTGCCGTCTGGTGTGGGCTCTGTCGTTATTGACAGCCGCGAGGTGCGTGAGCGTTTCGATCTTGGTGCTTTTACCGGCCAATTATTTTTGCACGTAATCAATGCGTCTGGGCACGACGTCGTTAAATATGCGCTCGACACCTATGGCGATGCACCTGAAGTGCTCTCCTGTACACATGATGCGAATGCGTGGCCGTCGGATTTATATGCGGGTCTGCCCGCCCCCGCCGACGGGGAACAGGTCACTCTATGGGTGCAGAACAGCCATCCTTGTTTGATTCCGGCCGGGACCATCGGTCTCAATCGGATGGGCGACGACACTATCGTCCGGCTTGATCGCGAGCTTCCAGCCTTTGGGTCTTATGCCTTGAATGTCGCGGAATTGTTGCCCGACCTCGCGTGGCCGGAGCAGATAGAGATCCGGGCAGGCAAGCATTTCGTCCGACCTCGTTATGAGATCGCGAATGCGAAGACTGGACGCTCACGGATTTCGCACCCAAATGTTGAAAGGGTAGATTTGAAAGCCGACCCGAAGATCGCGGAATTGAGCAATCATTTGGGCAAATCCTACATTCTGCCGGCTCCTGTTTTGCCGATGACTGAGTTCAGTAGCCTCGCCTTGCCGACCCCGATGTCGACAGCACAAGAGAATCTGCCGTTGGCGTTAGCCGTCTATAATCCCGACGGGCAGGAAGTCGCCCGCCACCGTTTTGGCTGCCTGCCGCGCGATCATTCGGAATGCCTGTCACTCGATGGTCTGGTGAATAGATCGCTTGGCGAAGGCTACGGCCATATGGAAATGATCTACGACTTTGCGGATGGCGGAGGGGCGGATGGTTGGTTGCACGGCCTGTTCCGCTACCAACATCGTGAGAGCGGCCATGAGGCGGAGACGAGTTTCGGCGCGCATATCTTCAACACGGTGCTAACCTATCGCAACGAGCCGCAATCCTATAACGGCCCGGCACCAGGTCTCAGCACGCGGTTGTTCCTGCGTCTCGGGCCAGCTCCTGACGATACGATGTGTCACTTGATCTATTCGGCATCAAGGCCGTGGCACGAAAAATCTGAAACCAAGCTGATTCTGCATGACGGATCAGGGGTGGAAATAGCCTGCAGAGATTTGCTGATCCCATGCGGTGGGTCCGTCAATTGGCGCTACTCGGAGGTTTTCGATGGGGACGAACGTCGCCGTGCGGGTGATCGGCCCTATGTCATAATACTCGACGTCACGTGCCGACTTTTCGGCTATCATGGGGTCGTAAGCGGGTCGGGCAGTTTCAGTTTCGACCATATGTTCGGCTTTTAGGAGCAGCGCGGGCGGG
>JBMYRC010000286.1:0-1933 GCA_049601975.1 Alphaproteobacteria bacterium
TCTTGAAATCGACATTGCCACGTCGCCAATGTGCGATGACGCCGGAGACGGAGGATGCGAGAATTTGATTGGCTTCGGTGCCGACCGCAACCGGAGGTGAAATGCCGAGGAAGATCAGCAACGGTGTCATCAGAAATCCGCCACCGACACCAAATATGCCGGAGAGCATGCCAACACCGATGCCGAGACCCAGCACCAGGAAGATATTCACCGAAAGTTCGGCGATCGGCAGATAAATATACACGTTCCGCCCTTGTGGCCTGTCCCGCGCCAGGGTCCGACCGGCGGCAATTGGACACTCGCCCTTAAGCCGCACTTGGAATAGATTGCGAATCGCTCGCACTATGCGCCTCGTTAGCGTGCGAGACAAGAGAGCGGTGGAGTAAGGCCTTGAACGCGTGGCCATTTGTCGCGGAACGGCGGAATGAGCGGGAGGTGTAATGACTTACGAATCGATTTTCAAACCGGAGCTGTTCTCCGATCAGGTCATCATAGTGACCGGTGGCGGTAGTGGGATCGGGCGATGCACGGCGCACGAGTTAGCGGCGATTGGCGCCACGGTTGTATTGACGGGGCGTCGGATCGAGAAACTCGAGACGGTCGCCGCGGAGATCCGCGAGGATGGCGGTAAGGCGGATGTCATCGCCTTCGATATTCGCGATGAGGATGCAGTTATTGCGAGTGTTTCGGATATCCTCGCGCGCCACGGAAAGATTGACGGGTTGGTGAACAACGCTGGCGGTCAATTCCCGGCCCGTCTGGAAGACATTTCGAATAATGGTTGGAACGCGGTGGTGGCGACCAACCTGACCGGCGGATTCCTGGTTAGCCGCGAAGTGTACCGGCAATGGATGAAGGCCAATGGCGGCGCCATCGTGAACATCATTGCCGACATGTGGCGCTCCATGGTGGAGATGGGCCACTCAGGTGCCGCGCGCGCGGGCATGATGAGCTTCACGGAAACCGCGGCCGTCGAATGGGGCCCGGACGGCGTGCGCGTGAACGCGGTCGCCCCCGGTTGGATCATGTCGTCCGGCTTCGACACCTATGACGATCCGGAAACCCGCAAGCGGTTCAGCGAGATGCCAAGCTACGTGCCGTTAAAGCGGATCGGGACGGAGGCCGAACTCTCCGCCGCGATTGCGTTCCTGTTGTCACCGGCGGCCGGTTTCATCACGGGCTCCTGCATTCGCGTGGACGGCGGCGTCCCGAATACCTGCGTGAACATTCCCCTGCCCGAAGGCGAGAGCCGCGTTGAGCCATATGAAGGTTTCCACCGCGCGGTGAAGCCAAGTGTGCTTGACGAATAGAGCGTCTTGTTCTGAGCGATGGGTCCAACCGGTGTCCTTCATGGATATCTCGTGGAAGCCATCGAGATGTCACAGAGGATTTCTTGTAAACCCAGGCTAGCGCAATCGATTCCTAGTTTTACCTGCCAGCCTTCGTGGTCCCCAGCTGTACTAGCCTTGTACGATCGGGCCGCCCGCGTGGTACCAGGCCTGGATGCCCCCGGCGAGGCGGTGGATGTGCCCGGTGAAGCCGGACCCGAGCAAGTGTTCCGACGCGACGCCGCAGCGCACGCCGCTCGCGCAATGGATCACCAGCTTTTTGCCGTCATGGGCCGGAATGGCGCTCGGATCGAAGGTGGAGAGAGGGATCAGCGTTGATCCCTCTATATGGGCCTGGGCGTATTCATGCGGCTCCCGCACGTCCACAACCACGGCTTCTCCGGTCTCGATCCAGGCGCGTAATGTCTCCGGCTCGATGAAGTCGACGGAAGGGCCCCCGTTCGGCGAGCTTGCGCTCATCGGCGGTGATCGGAGCCTTTACGGTCGAGCTGGCGGATCAGCGCATCCCAGGCAAGTCGACCGACGGTGTCCGCATCACGGAAACGCTCCATCCGAGCTTTGCCGGATTCCTCGAGAACGTCGTC
>JBMYRC010000287.1:0-1894 GCA_049601975.1 Alphaproteobacteria bacterium
TGCGGGTCCGTTTCCTCTGGCCGTCGTGACGCACGGATCGCCGCGTGGCAGTTCCGGGTGACGTCGCATGACAACCAACGGCTATGTGCCGCAAGCTATGGAGTTCACGCAGCGGGGTTACGTGACAGCTATCGTTTTGCGTCGCGGTTACGGAAAGTCGGAGGGCCATTGGTTTGAGGAATACGGCGACTGCGATTTCCCCTATTACGATAAAGCCGCGGCGACGACCGCCGAGGATATTCTGGGTGCGATTACGGAACTCAAGAAAAGGGCCGATGTGGACGCCACGAGAATTCTCGTCGTTGGCAAGTCGGCGGGCGGTATTGGTGCTGTGGCGCTCGCCGCGAAGAACCCGCCGGGTATCCTTGCTGCGATTAATTTTGCGGGAGGCCGGGGCTCGCGCAGCCACGGGGAGGTGTGTTCGGAAGGCGAGTTGGTTGATGCTTTTGAAAAATTTGGCGAGACGGCACGTATTCCGACCCTTTGGATATATGCGGAGAATGACGGTTTCTTTAATCCACGCCTGGCCAGAAAGTTTTACGAGGCCTTCATCGGCGCCGGGGGCATAGCTGAGTTGATCCAAACCGGTCCCTACGGTCGGGAGGGGCACAACTTGTTCAATAAAGGGGGGATCGAGCGGTGGCGGCCGATGGTCGACGACTTCCTGCGAAAGACTGGATTGCCGACTTGGGATACGCCGCCGCCATTGCCGACGGTGCCCAATATTGCACCACCGGAAGGCCTCTCCGAACGTGGGAAAGAGCGTTGGTTACGCTATCTGGACAGCGCAGATAACAAGGCATTCGCGAAATCCCGGAGCAGTTCGTATTTCGGATGGCGAACCGGCCGGAATACAATCGAGGAAGCGAAGAAAGATGCGCTGGGGTATTGCAAAGCGGACGATTGCGAAGTGATCTCAGTTAACGGTTCCGCGCCGAATTAGCGCAGAAAAAAGGACCGGAGCCCGAAGGCGCCGGTCCTGAGTTTTGCCTGCGAATGTTACCCGGTGGGACGAACCCGGCCGGGGAACCTCTTCTATTCCGCTGCCGCCAGTGTTGGATTGGCGGCGTGGAATAATTCTCGATCCAGAAAATCGGCGATGGCACCTGGCCCCGACCGCGCCGTGCCGGTCCGCCCCGATGCGGCTTCGGCTTCCGGATTGTAATTCGTGTTGGTGTTGACGTCGTAGGTCCACGCCTTGCCGTCTTCGTCGATAATCATTTCGATTCCGGCAACATCAATTTCATTGGCGGCGAGGAAACGTTCGTACTTGGCATGGTTTTCATGGGTAAACCCGTCAAGGATTTCGAACATCGGGCGTTCTTCCGTGCTCTCACCGACAGGGCAGAAAGCATCGTCGATGCGGCAGGCTTCTGACGGGCATAACTCGAAGCCTTGGCTGGTGTCGACGCGGACGGCATACAAGAATTTTCCGCCGACAAACTCGTTTCGAATGATCGAACTGTCCGCCGATTGCACATATTGCTGCAGAAGAACTGTCCCGTCGCGCCCTGCATCAAAAAGCTCGCTCTCTAGATAGGTTTGTAAGGTGATGAGATCGTTGAACAATTGGACGCCGAGCCCTTTGCCGCCACGGTTCGGCTTTAGAATGAGAGGCACGCCCATTTTTGTCGCTGTTTCCATAATCGCGGTTCGGCCGACGGCAACGTGGGTTGCGGGGAACTCGATTCCGATTTGGCTCATCGCCGCGTATTGGCGCACTTTGTTGATTTCGAGGTCCAATGCCCGTCCGCCGTTTACGATTGGGCGGTCATAGGCATCCAACCAGGCGAGAACGCTGGCGGTTAGCTCCGGTGCATAGTCGTGTCCCCTGGTGTGCGAAGAGGCGCTCATGCGGTTATAAAATATCCCTTCGGGCGGGGCGGCGTTTAGA
>JBMYRC010000288.1:0-1872 GCA_049601975.1 Alphaproteobacteria bacterium
GTCGCACTCCTCGAACGCGCGCCCATCGAAGAACGCGGTGGGAACACCCGTTATACGGAATCGTTCTGGCGTATGAAGAGTGAGGATGAAGTTTCGGACGATTTTGAAACCCATTTCGGCAAGAATGCCGGGGGCTATCTCGATCCCGAAATAACAAAAGACGCGGTTCGAAATTACGATGATTGGCCCGCTGTCCTGCGAACACTTAATTTTGCGGACCCGGAATTGATCTCGGAATTCGCGGCGGCGGCTGGACCGACACTGCAGTGGCTGAAGAGTTTCGGCGTCTCATTCGACTTTTTACCAAATTATTTCATTTCCGAATCTACCACTCGAATAGCGCCGATTGGCGGTGGTTGGGCCTTGGTGGAAGCGCTCGCAAAATACGCTGAATCCGTTCCTGGCGATATCACGATACATTATCAAACAACAGCAAAGTCTCTTGTTATCGACGATCAAGGCCGCATTAAGGGCCTCAATGCCGTCACTGCAAATAATCGTCCCGTACGTTTCAACGCACGCGGCGTTATTCTCGCCAGTGGCGGATTTGAGGGAAATCCGGAAATGCTGAGCCACTATCTCGGCCCAGATGCACAGTGGATCCGCCCGATCGCGCGCGGCGGTTATTACAATCGGGGCGAAGGCGTACGGATGGCCTTGAATGTCGGGGCCGCACCTGGCGGTGATTTCGGCAGTTTCCATGCCCAACCGGTCGATCCCCGTTCTGGTGCCACCGAACCGGTGGTGCTGAGCTATGCCTACGGTGTTCTCGTCAATCGCAATGGCGAGCGATTTACCGATGAAGCGCCCGCTTCCGTGGACGCGACTTATGAAGCGGTGACACGAATCATTCTCAAACAACCGGAAGGCATCGCCTATGCCATCCATGATGCGCGAATGGACGAAATCGACAATTGGCAAAAAGCGGTCCGCAGCGATCAAGCGCCCATCGAAGCCACCACACTCGCGGAATTAGCGGAGAAACTCGGTATCGATGAGGAGCGATTGCAGGCAAGTATCGCCGCTTATAACACGTCCTGCCCAGAGAACATCAGCGGGTTTGACGCCAAACGCCCGGATTCATTGGCCACTTCAGGTATAGAGCCCCGTAAAAGTCATTGGTCCCGCCCGGTCGACAAGCCACCCTTCAAGGCCTGGCCGATCATGTCCGCTGTTTGCTTTACATTTGGTGGTCTGAAGACCAGTCCCAGCGCCGAAGTTCTGAACATGGATGGTGAAGTCATTCCCGGACTCTATGCCGCTGGCGAGACAATGGGTATTTACTACCGTACTTATACCGGTGCCACGTCAGTTATGCGGGGCGCCGTCTTCGGCCGGAAAGCTGGTGCGGACGCCGCCAACCGCTTCGCCCGATCCAACACGAATTGACCTGTTCCCTTGCTGCAAATGCGGGCTGGTGATAGCTTCCCGCCGCATTCCGAATACGTCCGGAGAAATCAATGGCCCTCGATCATGAAACGGTCCGCCGTATCGCCGCCCTGGCGCGGATTAAGGTGCCCGAAGAAAACTTGGCCCCGCTTGCAGGCGAGCTCAATAATATCATCGGTTGGATCGAACAATTATCTGAAGTGGATACCGACGGCGTCGAGCCGATGACCTCGTTTGTCGAAACAGTCGCCCCGCAGCGCGAAGATGTCGTCACCGACGGCGGTACGCCGGAGAAAGTCCTCCAAAATGCGCCACAAGCTGAGGCGTCCTTCTACACGGTCCCGAAGGTGGTGGAATGAGCCAAGATATCCTCTCGCTTTCCTTATCGGATGCCCGCGACGCACTGCAAAGCGGCGAGCTCGGCGCGATCGAGTTGACTGAAGCTTATAATGCCGCCGTCGAAACCCTGCGTCCGCTGAACGC
>JBMYRC010000289.1:0-1860 GCA_049601975.1 Alphaproteobacteria bacterium
AATGGAATTCGCGTCACTGTTGATAGAGAACTTGCATTTCGAGATTTGACAGATGGACAAGGAACAAGGCCGGGGAGAGTGCATCACGACTCGCGGTTAGTCCTTGAGTCTAAATTTACCCTTGAACAAAAAACCCAAGCAGCAAAGATAATGTCGAGTTTGCCTTTTCCCGCGACTAGAAATTCAAAATATATCCTTGATTTGTCACATGTGGGGAAGACCGCCTATTTTTGACGCACATAAGTAAGGGCGGAAGATAATGATGCGGAAGTCTTGGCATTGCAATTTTTGCGGATTGGAGACGCTCGATGCCGATACCTGCGGCTTAGGCAACGGCGCTATTAACCCTGGACCTAAACTTGCCCCCCATGGCGTGCTACTCGGCTTGGTGTGAATTGTATATATGAGTCAGACACCAATTTATCCCAGAGGAAAACATGGACGTTCTCGAAGCAATCAAGACCCGAAAATCAATTCGGGCGTTTACCGATCAAGAAGTCCCCAAGAAGACAATTGAGAAACTTCTGGAGATATCTCAGCGCTCACCGAGCGGCACTAATACTCAGCCGTGGCAAGTCTATGTTTGTTCCGGCGATGTCCGCCAAGCGATCACCGACGATGCCCTGGCGATGGCAGCGGAAGGCAAAGGCAAGAAGTACGAGGATTATGACTACTATCCCCCGACCTGGTCAGAGCTGCACAACAGTCGTCGGCGTGGTGTCGGTTGGGGATTGTATGGTCTGCTGGGCATAGAGAAGGGCGACCGCGCGGCGATGGCGAAGCAAGGATCGCGGAATTTCAAGTTCTTCGACGCGCCGGTCGGCTTGTTCATCACGACGGACACTTATCTATCGCTCGGCAGTTGGGCGGATGCAGGCATGTATATTCAGACGATCATGCTGGCGGCGCGCGGTTTGGGTTTGCACACCTGCCCGCAAGCCGCATGGATTTCATTTCAGGAGCCGGTGTTCCGCCATCTCGGTATTCCGGAGGATCAGGCGTTGGTCTCTGGCATGTCGCTTGGTTATGCGGATGAGAGCGCAATCGAGAATACCTTGGTTAGTGAGCGCGAGGATGTCGACAATGTCGCTCACTTTCGTGGGTTTTAATCTTCGCAATGAGTCAGGCTAGCGAATGATCGATTTCTATACCGCGCCGACGCCAAACGGCTGGAAAGTCGCGATTGCGCTGGAGGAGATGGAACTGGCGTATACGCTGCATGTCCTCAATCTGAGCGAACGGACGCAGCATGAGGAATGGTTTCTGGCCATGAATCCGAACGGTCGTATCCCTGTCATCGTGGACCACGATGCGGACGATCTGACTATATTCGAGACCGGCGCCATCATGCTGTATCTTTCGGAGAAAAGCGGAAAGTTCATGCCGACGAGCCTGAAGGGCCGATACGCGGCCATGCAATGGCTGATGTTTCAGATGTCCGGCATCGGCCCGATGCAGGGCCAGGCGGTGGCGTTCGAGCGGTATTTTCCGGAAGACGTTCCCGCCGCCCGCAAACGCTATCACAACGAAACCCGCCGGCTCTATGAAGTGCTGGACCGGCATCTCGCCGACCACGAATGGTTGGCGGAAGAGTATTCAATCGCGGATATGGCCAACTGGTCGTGGATCAGAGGCCACAAATGGGCGCGTGTGCCGACCGATGGATTGGACCATCTGGAGCGCTGGATGGCGGCAATGGCGGCTCGTCCCGGTTGCCAGCGCGGTGTGAAAGTTCCGCCGCCGACGCGCACGGCGGACCAAACCAAGGCGAGCGGCGCGTCGATCACCACGATCTAGGAGCTGATAAGCTATGGATTTTGATTTCAGCGAAGACCAGGAAGCGATCCGCGAGGCGGCCCG
>JBMYRC010000290.1:0-1818 GCA_049601975.1 Alphaproteobacteria bacterium
CGCAAAAATCGCGATAATCTTGGAGGCGAGCCGGGTAGTCGGTCTCCGCTGCATCGGTGAGTAATTCAGCCGTCACCCGTTTGTGGCGCAGCGCGTTTGTAATGCGGCTTTGTGCACGGCCGAAGACGGCGTTGCGGAATACGGATTGCGCCAGCGAAATGGCAATGCCCGGACCTAGCGCCACTTCCGAAGCGGTTTCCGTCTCCCGTCCGTTCAAGAATTTGACCGCATCGAGCGGCGGCTCCGAAAGCGCCTGCAGTGGCATGGTAACCGAATCCAATATTTCAGCGGCATCTTCTATATCGCCGGGATCGATTTCGCCTGCCTCGACATCCGTGCCGATGCTGCGGGCACCGCTCATGCGGTATTTGTCCAGCGCGTGCGCCATCAGCAGACGGAGCTCGACACCTGCCTGGAAGACGCTTTGATATGTGCGGTAGTCCCCGCCGTCGTCCGTGTCGGAAGATTGATCGAGCCAGAACGCCAGCAGCGCGTCGTCGTCCACATCGTCGGGTCGGGAACGGCCACCTTGCCGTTCATTCACGAAATCGATCAGAAGATGCGCTTTGCGTTGCGCGTGCGCGCTCGGCAGATGCTCGCGCAGATAATCATAGAGCTGTCGGGCGATACCGTTGGCGGCCTCGCCGATGGCGGCGCGCGGCGGCACGGGGCCTTGCAGCGGTTCCGTCAATTCAGCGAGCACGCCATATCCGATCGTGGTCATGAGAAACTCCACGAAGGCAGAGAGGAACGGCATACGGCCATATGTGATGGTGAAGACTTCTTCATCTGTTTCGACCATGACGCCACCATCGGTGCGGCGTATTCCGGGCGCGAAGGGTTCGCTTTCTTGGATATATCCGCGGAAAGCGCTGGCACGGGCTGGGCCGCTTTCCCAGAAGAAGCTCTCGAATTGGCCACCTCTGCGATCGCAGGCACCGGCGATAACAAACAGATAGGCAAGCTCCAGCATGCATTTTCCGTAGTTCCGGCAAGCGATGGCGCGCGCCAATTCCCGGCATGTTTTGGGTGTGTATTTTGGTCCATCATCGACTGTTGTTTCCTGCAAGGCTTGGAAGGCGGCGATTAATTCGCCGCTTTTTCCTTCCTCGATCAGAAGCTCCCCCGTCGTAACGGTTTCCATCTCGGTAACTCCCCGGCATACATTTTCGCCCTGTATTCGCTTTTAAGGCGCAGGACCTTTCGAACATACTTCCGTGTTGCCGGAATGACACGGGCGTTCGGAAGATCCCCTACTCTTGAGCCACCATTATAATAGGATAGGGCGAGGTCGACACGCCCTTGGTAACGACCCAACAGACGGCGCAAGAAATGTAAGCCGAGACGGATATTTATCCGTGCGTCCCAAAGAAGATCAGGGTGAATACCATACTCCAAGCGTGAGGTGGCGGGCATGATTTGCATCACACCACGCGCGCCGACATGACTTTCGGCACGCGGATTGAAATAGGATTCGGCATGGGCGACCGCCAAGGCCAAAGGTACGGAGACGCCCATATTGCGGGCTTCCTGGCGAATGAGATTGATCACGGCGGCGCGTTTTTCCGATTTGGCGGGCAATCGGGCTTCACTGCTAGCGCAAGCACTCACCAGGAGGACGGCGGCCAACGCGGCGACGAGGAAGCTCCGGCTGGGAAGCGAAGAGGGTCTCATTGGCTGTTCCTCCAGCTACGGCGGCCACGGGGAAGGTGATCCGGGATCAAGCCGGCACTGAAATCATCGAGGCTACGGCGGGCTTGCTCCAACCTTTGCTTAAAGTCCGTATCGAAATCATTGAAACCTCGGCGGGCCGGGCGA
>JBMYRC010000291.1:0-1787 GCA_049601975.1 Alphaproteobacteria bacterium
GTGGACCTGCGCCCGTGCGGCACCGAGTGGATAGGCTTGCGTGCCGTCGGTGTCATCACGCTGCGCGGTCGGCGGCGCGGTCGGCGCCAATCCTTGGGTCGGCCCGTTTGGTGCCTGAAAGATGGCGGCGCTATCGGACAGTCCCGACGACGGGTATGCGGGGCGTTGCGGGTAGCCGCCGCCGAACGGCAGAGCAGGGCCGGTATGGGCGCCCGGCTGAATCGCACCAAGTGCGGCTGTCGCGACACTGGTTGACGCCCGATGGCCAGCCTTGGCTAAAGCATGGCGTAACGCTCCGACGATTAGCCCCCGTACCACGCCCGCTTCGCGAAAACGAACCTCCGCCTTGGCAGGATGGACGTTGACGTCGACCAGCATTGGGTCGATCTCCAGGAAAAGCGCTATTAGGGGGTGCCGGTCGCGGGCGAGGAAGTCTTGGTAGGCGCCACGAACGGCGCCGAACAACAGGCGATCCTTAACCGAACGACCATTCACGAACAGGAACTGCAACTGGGCGTTTCCCCGGTTCAGTGTCGGTAGTCCGGCGTACCCGGCCAGTCGAATGCCTTCCCGCTCGGCTTCAATGGGCAATGCATTTTCGGTGAACTCCTTGCCCATGACACCGCCGAGGCGGCGAAGCCGAGCATCGAGCAGTTCGCCTTGCGCGGCTTCGAGTTTGATTTTCGTGCGTTCACCGTCGATCAGGGCGAAAGATACATCCGGGCGCGCCATGGCGAGGCGCGAGATTGCATCACCGATTTGCGAGGATTCTGTTCGATCGGCGCGCAAGAATTTAAGTCGCGCGGGCGTCGCGTAGAATAAATCGCGGAGCTCGATCCGCGTGCCTTTCGATAAGGCCGCTGGTGCGAGCTCGCCTATATCGCCGCCATCGACGGTCAATTGCCACGCGGTGTCGGCCTCTGCCGTGCGACTGGTGAGGGCGAGCCGCCCGACGGATCCAATGGACGGCAAGGCTTCGCCTCGGAAACCAAGTGTCTGGATATGGTCCAGATCGTCCTCCGGCAGTTTCGAGGTCGCATGGCGTTCCACCGCGAGGTGCAATTCCTCCGGCGTCATGCCGGTGCCGTCATCGGTGACGGTAATCAGTGATTTTCCGCCGTCGCGCACGGTCACTTCGATCCGGGAAGCACCCGCGTCCAGGGAATTCTCGACCAATTCCTTTACCGCCGAAGCGGGCCGCTCGATGACTTCACCAGCGGCGATGCGGTTGACCACGTGTTCCGGAAGGCGACGGATTGTCATGTGGCACTCCCTTGTGTATCAGCGAGGCGTTCGCGGGCGAGTATCTTACCGGATTCCACGGCCGGCTGCCCGAACGGATCAACCTTCCATAGATCAGCGGTTAATAATGTCTCGAGGACGAAATGCATCATCAATCCGCCGAGCGCGAATTCGTCGAGCTGCGGGATGCAAATTTCGCGCACTGGTCTGCCCTGATTGGTCAATACTTTCGCGGTGGCGTCAGAGGATGCATCGAGAAGATCGCCGACACTCCGCCCGGCAAGGTGATCGAGACCTGCATTGACCGCGATTGTCGGTGGAATGATCATGCCACCTCCCGCCGCCGGAGAGGTGACGAGAGTGATCAACTTATCGGCGGGACCATCAAGGTAGAGCTGCAATTGACTGTGTTGATCGACCGTCCCACTCGCTTGGACCGGGGTTGTTCCCTTGCCGTTCTTACCGAGACTCTCCGCCCAAAGCTGGCGATACCAGAGGGCTAGGCTCGAGAGCTGGTCGCGATAGGGCATCAGCACGGAGATTGA
>JBMYRC010000292.1:0-1757 GCA_049601975.1 Alphaproteobacteria bacterium
AAGAGGGATCGATTTTGCC
The DNA here is from genome assembly GCA_049601975.1 of Alphaproteobacteria bacterium. Classification (GTDB taxonomy): domain Bacteria; phylum Pseudomonadota; class Alphaproteobacteria; order UBA8366; family UBA8366; genus UBA6544. The sequence goes on from JBMYRC010000292.1 coordinate 20, forward strand.
GTTACGTGGATCGCATCATTCGCCACTCGCAAAACACCGCCCCGCAGCTTGGAGAGAGACATGAGCCAGAGCCTATTTCCCGACGACATCGTCTATATCAGCGAAGCCGATTTCACCGAAGGCTCTCACACACCGGGCCAACCCCGACAGACCGCGTATGAGACGGATGGCCTCTGGGTCGGCGTGACGCGGGTGACCGCGCGCGATGTTCCCAGCTAATGGCACCACCACGCGGACCACGACAGCATTATGTATATGATCGCCGGTCAAATCCGCGTCGATTGGGGCGAAGAGGGCGAGAAGTCGTTTGTGATCGGCCCGGGTGAGATCGCCCTGTTCAGGCGCGGCGTCATACACCGCGCGCAAATCATCGACGCCGAGGAAGACGTTCGCTTCATGATAGTGCGTACGGGATCCGGCGAGACCGTCATGAATGTCGATGAGCCAGGGCCGAATATGATCGTTAGCTAGATCTCTGATGATAGCTAATCAATATGCGCCTCAATCCACGATCACGATAAAATGGCCTCATAGCCGGCACCAAAGGTTTCGCAGGCTGATGGGTCGCCACAACCATCGTTGTGCGGGAAGGCCAACCGCTCTACGAGGGGAAGAACGAACCCGATCAGAGCAAAATATTCGGCGATCACCTTCGGTAAACACAGACGAGAGAAGTCGGCGCAATGTACTTAGCGACAAAAATGTTAATCGGGATGCTCGTCCTTTTCTTAGCTTGCGTCATATTGGCGGCAATATTTGGAGAGCGGTTTTGGGCACCCGCGGTGTGGGCGTTCGGGGGCGTCGTGTTCGCTGCTTACCGTTTTTTGATTCGCAAGAGGAAGGATCCGCGCCAACGCGACGACAACGATTAGCCGGAGAGATTCCCGCGAAAAGGGAGGTGGTTCGCTCCATTCTTGCGGCTGTCTGCGGGATAGCACCCTGATCGCCTGGATTGATTATCGAACCGTTCTGCCTACGTGATTCACAAACTGGACCGCTTTCACGACGAGGAGCTTTGATCAGCCATGGATTACCGTAGAGTTTCCGCAGATTGCCATTTGGATATGCCTTGGATGCCGCCGGAGTTGTTTGTCTCCGAAGCCTCCGCCGAGATGAAGGACCGCATGCCCTATGTCACGGACGGGCCGGACGGCCCGCAATGGGTGACGAACAAGGGCGCAAATTTCGGGCTGTTGAATGGTGTTGGGCCGGGTGGCGTCAAACTGGTGCCGGGCCAAAACCAGCGTGTCGACAAGATGGCCGAGACCGGCATGTTCTCCGACGGTAAGCAAGGCATCCAACGCCCCTCGGACCCGCATCTGCGCCTCAAGGAGATGGAGCGCGACGGCGTTGATGCGGAAGTCATTTTCGGCATTCTCGGTTCCGCCTCGAAGATGCAGGACCCGGAAGCAGCGATTGAGATGTTCCGTATTTATAATGACTGGCTGGTGGATTTCTGCAGCCACTATCCGGATCGGCATATCGGCCTCGCCTGCCTGCCGTACGGCGATGTAGACGCCGCGGTAGCGGAGATTTACCGCGTCGCCAAGAAGGGCCTGCGCGGGTTGGAGCTGTCATGCTCGTGGGATATGGACCCGATGTGGCATCCGAGCTGGGATCCGCTCTGGAAGGCGGTGGACGAAGTCCAGTTACCACTCCACTTCCACACGTTCCCGACGACCGATCCGAAGGCGCGCGAGCAGGCGTCCGGTCAGGTGCGCCGCGCGGCGTTGTTCAC
>JBMYRC010000293.1:0-1714 GCA_049601975.1 Alphaproteobacteria bacterium
GATTGCGCAGGGCGACGCCTAAGACACGAACGACAAGCGAATACGGACCACCGCGCGATCAGAGTTCCGCACGGTGGTCGCGCTTGCCTGAATTTGGTGCGAAAGATAGGTTAGTCCGTCACGCGGGAGCAGGAAAAAAGTGCGATACGTTAGTACACGCGGCCTAGCGCCAATTTTAGAATTCGATGAAGTGTTATTGGCTGGACTGGCTAGCGATGGCGGTCTCTACCTGCCGGAATCGTGGCCTCATTTTGATGCTGACGACATTCGTGCCATGCAAGGCATGAGCTATGCCGAGATGGTTGTCCGGGTAATGATGCCTTTTCTTGGCGGTTGTATCGACAAAGATGCCTTCGTGTCGATGGTCGAGGACAGTTATCGCAATTTCACTCACAGTGCGGTGGCGCCGCTCAAACAGCTCGACTCCGACATTTGGTTGATGGAGCTGTTTCATGGCCCGACCTTGGCGTTCAAGGACTACCCAATGCAATTGCTGGGTAGGCTGTTCGATCATGTACTGACCTGTCGGGGAGAGCGGGTGACGATTGTCGGAGCAACCTCTGGCGATACGGGATCAGCGGCCATTGAAGCCTGCCGAGACCGAGACGCTATCGATATCTTCATCCTATATCCGCACGGCCGGGTTTCCGAAGTCCAGCGCCGCCAGATGACGACAGTGCCATCCGCCAACGCGCATTGCATAGCGGTTGAAGGGACATTTGACGATTGCCAAGATTTAGTAAAGGCGATGTTTGCTGACACACAATTCCGGGAATCCGCGCGTTTGTCGGCGGTCAATTCGATCAACTGGGCGCGGATCGCTGCCCAGATCGTCTATTACTTTCACGCCGCCGTTTCCATCGGCGCGCCGGATCGGCCCGTTTCCTTCGCGGTGCCAACTGGTAATTTCGGCAATGTATTTGCCGCGTATGCGGCCAAGGCCTGCGGTTTGCCGGTGGACCAGCTGATTATCGGCACCAACAGCAACGATATCCTGACCCGTTTCTTTGAGACCGGAACCTTGGCCAAGGGAGACGTACATCAATCTATCTCGCCGAGTATGGATATCCAAGTCTCCAGCAATTTCGAGCGCTTCATGTTCGACCTCTATGGCCGCGATGGCACCGCTCTTTCCACCGCCATGGCGCAATTTCGCAAGGATGGCACGCTCAGCGTCGGCGATAACCTACACCGCAGCGCGCGGGAGACAATTTCGGCTGGGCGCCTCAACGATACGGAGACCATGGTTGAAATGAAACGCCAATTGAGGTCGACCGGTGAGTTGATCGACCCGCATACCGCTATCGGTATCGCGGCGGGGAGGGCGCAAATGCGCCAAGGTGGCGCACCCGTCGTCGCGCAGGCGGCGGCGCATCCGGCGAAGTTCCCGGACGCGGTCGAGACGGCAACCGGAGTGCGACCGGCATTACCCCCGCATCTTGCCGATTTACTTGATCACCCAGAACATTTTGATGTGCTGCCAAATGATCTGGACGTGATCCAAGCGCATGTGCGCCAGCATATTTCATCGCGAGGTGCGGCATGACCGTCAACGTATCGACCTTGGGTAATGGCATCCGTGTCGTAACCGAAAGCATGCCACGCGTTGAAACAGTATCCTGTGGGGTCTGGGTCGGGACCGGTGCCCGCAATGAGACAGCGGACGTAAACGGCGTCGCTCATCTTCTCGAACATATGGCGTTTAAGGGAACGG
>JBMYRC010000294.1:0-1698 GCA_049601975.1 Alphaproteobacteria bacterium
GTTGCCGCCCTTCAAAGCGTTCAGGAGTTATTCGGCTAATGCTCGACGATCTACGAGAATTGTATCAGGAAGTGATTCTGGATCATGGCAAGGCGCCGCGAAATTTTCGCAAGCCCGACAATGCCAATTGCGAGGCGACGGGACATAACCCGCTTTGCGGTGATCGTTTGATCGTCTACCTCAGCGTGGACGAGAACGATATCGTCCAGGATGCGGCGTTTCTCGGCAATGGATGCGCCATTTCGGTCGCCTCCGCCTCGATGATGACGGAGATCATGCAAGGCAAGACGAAAGCGGCAGCCGAAGCCTTGTACAAACGTTTTCATGAAATGTGCACGACCGACGAGGAAGCCGATTTTTCCGATGACGAGGATATCGAGAAATTGATGGTCCTGTCCGGTGTGCGTCAATTCCCGGTCCGCGTGAAATGCGCGACCCTTGCGTGGCATACGATGGACGCCGCACTCAAGGGCGAGACGGAAATCAGCACGGAGCGTTGAGAGGAAGGTTTGAGATGAGTTATGGAATGCCACCTTATGGCGGCCACATGGAGCCGCCTAATCCGGAAGACCTTCAGGACTTTACCGCCCGGGCGGGAGAGCCGATGGAGGCCGGGCTCGTAGCCGCATCGCGCGAATTGGTGATCGAAGCTCTACGCACGGTCTTCGATCCAGAAATTCCAGTGAATATCTACGATCTCGGATTGGTCTACGACGTGACCGTTTCCGAAAAGGGCGAAGTGGACATCCGTATGACTGTCACCGCGCCCGCCTGCCCCGTGGCCGGAGAACTACCGCAATGGGCCGCGGATGCAGTCGATCTAATTGAGGGAACCGGCGAGATCGAGGTTCACCTTGTGTGGGATCCCCCATGGGATCAATCGATGATGACCGAGGACGCCAAAATGGCGCTCGGAATGTTCTAATTGGCTGAAATAACTTTCGAATCGATAGGATCATGGCAGCACCAATATTGACACTGACGGAAGCGGCAACCGATCGCGCAAAATTCTTGATGAGCCAGTCCGATAAACCGGCGGCTGGCATTCGCGTCGGGGTAAAAACCCGCGGTTGTTCCGGGTATAGCTATTTTGTCGAATACGCCGACGAAGTCTTGCCGTTCGAGGAATGCGTCGAAACCGATGGCTTGAAGGTCTATATCGACCCTATGGCAACGATGTTCATTCTTGGCTCGGAAATGGATTATCAAGAAGACAAGCTGAATTCCGGTTTTGTGTTTACGAATCCGAATGAGACCGGCCGCTGCGGCTGCGGCGAATCGTTCAGCGTCGACCCTGATGAGAAATAATCCCGTTGCGTAATAAACGTTAACTATATTTTAACCAATCCCAGGTTATGATAAGGTCCCGAAAGACAATGGGTTGGATGCGTTGGGAGACGTGACAGCGGACAATTTAAGAGACCAAAGCTCACGTCAATTTCGTGGGTTGGCGTGTGTGGCGTTGGTGCTTGATTTTGGCGTAATAGCCATGTTTGCGCACGCCTCTGCATGGCCTGGCTTCGATGAAATACACATCTTACTCGAAGGGTCTGCGGGGTGTTGTCAGAAGCAACCGGCTTGAAGCGGAAGTTTGACGCTTCTAGCGTTCTTGGATGACAAAAACCAACCCGTTTCGCTATTTCAAGACCTCGTCCAGATGCCATCGCCAATTTGAGTAAGAACGCGGATGATCGATCC
>JBMYRC010000295.1:0-1667 GCA_049601975.1 Alphaproteobacteria bacterium
GTGATCGCGATCGTACCGGCGAGGGGCAGATGGTGAAGAGCGCGCTCTATGAATCCGTTACCATGCTCATGATGCAGCACATGGCGGGTGGTGCCTTGCTCCAGAAGCCGGTGCCGCCGATGACGGCGCGGCAGCGGGCCTGGTGCGTCTACGAATGTTTCGAGACCAAGGAAGGCGATCAAATCTTCATTGGCATCACCAGCGACAACCACTGGGACCGGTTCTGCAAACGCTTTGGCCATGAAGCGCTATTGGATGATCCGGAGTTGAAGACCAACGAGGATCGGGTCGCCAATCCGGACCGTGTAAAGCCGTTAGTGGAAGATGCATGCAAGGCGCATACGAAGGCGGAGATGTCCGCCATTGCAGAGGAAATAGGCATTCCTTTCGCGCCGGTTGCGACCACGGAAGATCTTTACGAAGACGCTCAACTGAATGCGGGCGGGCGCATGTGCGAGACGATTTTGCCCGATGGCCGCACGGTCAAACTGCCGCGTATCCCGGTCGAGGTGGGCGATCACCAATTCGCGCTCCGTCGGCAACCGCCGGAAATCGGGGAGCACACACGCGAAGTATTGGCGGAATTGGGATATGGCGATGACGATGTCGCCGAAATGGAAGGCTTGGGCGTCGTTAAGTCGTGCTAAAATTGAGGTTAGGCGGCATTTTGGCGCACGCACCAGTCGCTCCAAATCTCCCGGAACTTAGTTTAAAGGTTTAGGGTGAACGCCGCCGAATCACAGCTGCGAGCGTCTAGGATTATCTCAAGCAGACCGATGCGTAACTCGGCTCGCCGGTGCGCGTCTTCCGCCAAGCGCACGGTGGCGAGAACATAATCGTCCTCGCTTTCAGCGATGTGTTCGTCCAGTCCCAGGTTTCGCAGGATACTGGCGTTCATACTGGCACAGAAGTTTTCACCTGCGAGCGTCACCACCGGAACGCCCATCCACAACGCCTGATAGGTCGTGGTGCCGCCGTTATAGGGGACCGGATCGAGGCCGATATCGATATGCCGGTAAGTTGCCATTAGATCGGGGACTTCCGACGGGCCATCAATATCAATCCGCTCCGGTGCTCCGGCGCGGTTTTTCGCGGACAATCCCGCCAGATTGACCAGGATGTCGATCTCGTCCGCCTCAATGGTCGCCGCGAGCCGCTCGTCACTCCAGGTCGTGTCATCGCGCCAATGATCCACGAGCGCGGCGATTTCCTGTGTCGTTTCGTCTAAATAGTCCGGGCTCGAATAAGCGAAAATCTCGAAGCTTTAGTGGTCGTGGTTCCGTAATAAGGGTTTCAGGAAAATAGCAACTGGCTGATTGCCTTTAAAATCGGGCGAGAGATAGCCAATGCGTAGTTTACGGTCCGGGTTGGCGACGTTCCCGTAACTGTCAATCAACCGCTCTGATGCGGGCCATTTAGCCCCTTCCGTGCAGTGCAAATCCGTGACCTCATCAGCGGACATCGTGTCGCTGTTCAACGTACTGAACAAGAGACTGGCGTTGGGCCGCCGCTCGGCTCACCCACCTCAGCGAAGGCTGCGATGCCGTCATTGGCGCGGCCCGCTTCCACCAGCGCATACCCCTGTAATCTTCGTGCAGCGTTGTTGTCCGGCACTATGATAAGAGCGCGCTCGCACATCTCGACACATTCCGATATTTCCCAAACGC
>JBMYRC010000296.1:0-1550 GCA_049601975.1 Alphaproteobacteria bacterium
GCGCCATGTTCAATTCTTCCAGCCAGAGAATTTGCGCCGCTTATTCGAGGACCGTGGCTTCTCGGTCCGCAAACGGTTTCGCGGGCCAAAGGCGGGGTTACGCTACCTCTTTCGCAAGAATTAGCCGAACTACAACCCTTGACCGTTCCCATAGCCGCGTAAGGTTACTTAGGGAGCAAGCGCGCTCGCAATCGCCGACAGGGCGGCAGGGGGATAATCATGGAATACAAATGCATATCAGCTGATTGCCATATCGATCTGATTTGGTTGCCGCCGGACCTATTCACTTCGAACGCCAGCGGCCAAATGCGCGAGCGCATGCCGTATGTGAACGAAGACGCCGAGGGGGGGCCGCGCTGGGTGACACGCAATGGCGCGGATTTTGGTTTGGTGAACGGTATGGGGTCGGCGGGACGCCCATATGTGCCGGGGGTCATTCACCGCTCCGACCTGATGGCGGCGGAAGGCCTCTATGAGGATGGTAAGAACGGCATTCGGCGACTGACGACGCCGGAGCTCCGAATCAAGGATCAGGATCGCGACGGCGTACAGGCCGAAGTCCTCTATGGCGTTCTGGGTGCAGCACAGCGGCTGCAGGACCCGGAAGCCGAGATCGAGGTGATGCGCATTTACAACGAATGGCTCGGCGATTTTTGCACGAGCAGTCCGGGGCGGTTCGCGGGCTTGGCCGCGATACCCAGCCACAGCATCGAAGCTGCCGTCTCAGAGATTAAACGTGTCGCCGCGCGCGGCGCGGTCAAAGGCATCGAGGTCGCCAATACACACGATCTGAAGCCTTTGTTCCACCCTGATTGGTACCCCGTCTGGGAAGCTGCGAACGAGGCCAAGCTGCCGGTTCATTTTCACACGATCGGGACGCCAAAGCCGGATTGGGACGGTTTCGCACCGATGCAGCAGCGCCAAGCTTTCGCTGTGCATATTACCGGCTTCCAAATGTCGATGTCGCGGATCTTGATGGAGATCATCTATGGTGGCGTGCTCGAGGCTTACCCCGACATCAAGATCGTCATCGGCGAGTCCGGTATCGGCTGGATTCCTTATATTCTCGATCACATGGATTTGGAATGGGAAGATCAGTTCACGGACCTGACTCTTAAAATGAAACCGTCCGAGTATTGGCACCGCCAATGCTATGCGACATACCAGTCCGATAAAGTAGGTACGCGCTTGCTGGACCTGCTCGGCGAGGACAATGTCATGTGGGGCTCCGATTTCCCGCATCCAGATGGCGTATGGCCGGATTCGCAGAGTTTCATCGAGGATGAGTTGGGGCATTTGCCGAAGGACATCCAGAAAAAGGTGATCTGTTCGAATGCTGTTCAGCTCTATGGTTTTGACAGCTAGACAGGGACCGTGACATTGGAACGTCTCGTTCCCATCTGGAAGGGATGAGACATCTATCGGAACCCGCGCGTCGGCGTCATAAGGTACGTAACCTCCTGCAATCCGCCTTTCTATTGGCGGGATTGCTCGGGTTATTGGCGCTGAGCGCCTTTCTCTTGACCGGGCCGGAAGGTGTTTTGTGGGTT